>NZ_JARVSP010000025.1:0-329252 GCF_030209115.1 Pseudomonas sp. FR229a
TCCTTCCGCTGTGTACGACTGCGTCGTACGGTCGCTGCGCTCCCACGCCCGGATCGATCCCTCCACTCAGCCTTCCGACGTCGCCGGTGGATCAAGATCAAAAGCGGTACTCGAGCTTGCGCTCATTGTTTTGAGTGGTGAAGGGCGTGCGGTTGGCTTTGGTTTTGTGGTGGATTTGCCCCTCACCCCAG
Source organism: Pseudomonas sp. FR229a (assembly GCF_030209115.1). Lineage (NCBI taxonomy): Bacteria > Pseudomonadati > Pseudomonadota > Gammaproteobacteria > Pseudomonadales > Pseudomonadaceae > Pseudomonas > Pseudomonas sp. FR229a. The sequence goes on from NZ_JARVSP010000025.1 coordinate 192, forward strand.
CCCTCTCCCGAGGGAGAGGGGGCCGACTTTTGGGCTTTTCAAAGTCTGTGTTCGACGCGGTATCACACGTCGGCGTGCCTCGCCCAAACAACGCGATCAGTCCCCTCTCCCTCCGGGAGAGGGCTAGGGTGAGGGGCTTTTGATCTTTTTCTTGTGCGAATTCTGACTCGGTATCCCAAGCCGAACGTTGCTCTCGTAATCGGCCCAACTTGCCATTGGGCAGCGGCAGAGAATTTCCCTTGCTGAACTGTCGGTGAATCGTGTCCGCGGTCAGGTCGATCCACAAAGCTGATGCGCAAAAAAGCCCGCTGAACCGATGAAGGTCAGCGGGCTTTTTTTTGGTCCGGAAATTACAACGTACCAAACACCTTCTTCGCCAGACTCGTCGCCGCAGCGGCCGGGTTCTGACGGATCGTTTCTTCCTGTTTGCCGATCATCTCGAACAGGCCATTGAGTGCTTGCTCGGTGACGTAACTCTCAACATTGGCGCTCTTGGCATCAACTACGCCGAATGCCGCTGCCTGGCCGGCAAACGAATTGTACTTCTGCGCGACGCCGACCTTGTCGGTGGCTTGTTTGACGATGGGCAGGAATTTCGCGCGGATCTGTTCGCGGCTGGATTTGTTCAGGTATTGGGTCGCCGAATCGTTGCCGCCGCTGAGGATGCCTTTGGCGTCGGCCACGCTCATTTTTTTCACCGCGTCGACGAAGATTGGCTGCGCTTGGGTCACGGCGGATTCGGCGGCTTTGTTCATCGCGGTTTCCAGTTCTTCGACCTGGGCGCCCATACCGAAGGCTTTCATCTTGCTCGCGGCTTTGCCGAGTTTGCCCGGCAGCTCGATTTTCACCTCGGGGTTGTTGCTGAAACCGCCCGGGGTGCCGAGTTGTTTCACGGCGATCTGCGCGCCTTGGGTCAGGGCGTCCTTGAGGCCGCCGGTGGCGTCTTGCTGCGACAGGTCATTGAACGACAGGGCCAGGGCGTTGGCAGAGATCAGCAGGCCGGCGCAGACGGCGGCGAAGCGAAGGGTAGGGCGGCGCATGGCGGCTTCCTTGTGGCGAAAAATGGATTAACGAACGGCGTCGACGCGGATTTTCAGCGGCTTTGGGTCGTTGCCGTCGAGTTGCACGGCGTGGTTTTCGGTGGTGATGAACATCAGCTCGCCGTTGACCTCGATGCGTGCGCTGACCGAGTAACGGTGGCCGGGTTTGATCTGCGCCGGATCGTAGCTCAAATGAAACGGCAGCGGCACCTGGCCTTCGATTGGGCCTTTTTGTTGGGCGAGGACCACGGCTGGCGCATCGGCCAGCGACACGTCCTGCAGGCTCACGCTCAGGGTCGCGCTCGGCGGCAGGGCGATGCGTTGCAGGTAGAAGACTTCACCGTCGAGGCTGGCCTTGCCGGGGGTGGTTGATTGGCAGGCGCTGAGCAGCGTGGCGGCGGCGAGGGTTAGCAGTTTGTTCATGTAGTACTCCATTCAATTGTAGGAGTGATCCTGCTCGCGATAGCGGTGTGTCAGACGACAGTGATGTTGACTGAAAAACCGCTATCGCGAGCAGGCTCACTCCTACAGGGATTTGCGTCAGGCTTCCGGCAACGCGGTAATCTGCTCCGCCGCATCTTCACTGCGGTGCAGCGCGACCTGGCGGATCGACAGGCGAATTTCCGCCGGCAACACGCGCTTGGCCGCGCCTTCGGCCAGCTCGCCAAGCAGTTCGTGGTAGCTGAGCTTGCCGGCTTCGTCGCGGCGCAGTACGTCGAGGTCGAGCAGGGTCTGGATGAAATGGCGGAACAGGCTCTTGTCGAAAAACTCCGGGGCGTTCAAGCCGTGGAGGATCGACAGGCGCTGTGCCATGACCGTGCACAAGTCTTCCAGCTCTTCGGCGCTGATGCTGTTCTGGCCGCTGTTGAGCAGCAGGGACACGGTCATGTAGAAACGCTGCAAGGTCTGCGCGATGCTTTTCGACAGCAGCGTCAGCAGCACGAAATGCCGCGAACTCGGTGCCGGACGCAGATAAACATCCTTCTCGAAACGCAGCAGCCCCTGCTCGACGAACGCTTCCAGCCACTGATCGATCACCGCGTCGAGTTCGTCCAGGCTCCAGCGGATGAACAGTTCCGATTGCAAGTACGGATACAGCGCGCGGGTATAGCGCAGGATCTGCTCGCGGCTCATGCGCGAGGTGCTCTGGAAGAAACTGGCCAGCAACGAGGGCAGGGCGAAAATGTGCAGGACGTTGTTGCGGTAGTAAGTCATCAGGACGGCGTTCTGCTCGTCCAGATACAGAATCTTGCCCAGCGCATCGTTCTGCTCGGCGAGCAGATCCATGTCTTTCACATGCTCGATCAGCGCGCGACCATCGCCTTCCGGCAAGGTGGTGTGCGGCGAATACGGGACTTTGCGCAGCAATGCCAGATACAGATCCAGCACCCGTGCCATGGCGCGATCGTCCAGGGCCAGACGCGTGGTCGACAGCAGCGCCAGCGCCACCAGATTGACCGGGTTGATCGCCGCCGCTTCGTTCAGGTGCCGAGCGACCTTCTCGCCGAGGCGGTTGGTGGTTTCGTTGAGCCACGCCGGTTTGAACTGCGGGCCGAGTTCCTGCTGGCGCCAGTCCGGTTGCTCGGCGTCGAGGAATTCCGCCAGTTTGATCGGCTCACCGAAGTTCACCGCGACCTGACCAAAGCGCTGCTTCAGCGCGCCGATCACTTTGAAGATGTCGAAGATCGACTCTTTCTTCTTGCTCGCCCCGCGCAGCTCGCCCAGATAGGTGCGCCCTTCGAGCACGCGCTCGTAACCGATGTACACCGGGACGAACACGATCGGCATCCGCGACGAACGCAGGAAACTGCGCAGAGTAATCGCGAGCATGCCGGTTTTCGGTTGCAGCATGCGTCCGGTGCGCGAGCGGCCGCCCTCGACGAAATACTCGACCGGGAAACCTTTGGTGAACAGGGTGTGCAGGTATTCGTTGAACACCGAGGTGTACAACGGATTGCCCTTGAACGTGCGACGCATGAAAAACGCGCCGCCACGGCGCAGCAGGCTGCCGATCACCGGCATGTTCAGGTTGATGCCGGCAGCGATGTGCGGCGGGGTCAGGCCGTTCCGGAACAGCAGATACGAGAGCAGCAGGTAGTCGATGTGGCTGCGATGGCATGGCACGTAAATCACTTCGTGACCTTGCGCGACGTTCTGCACGCCCTCGATGTGGTTGACCTTGATGCCGTCGTAGATCTTGTTCCAGAACCAGCTCAGCACCACTTCGAGAAAACGGATCGCGGTGTAGGTGTAGTCCGAGGCAATCTCGTTGCCGTAGCGCAGGGCTTGAGCCTTGGCTTTTTCCGGGGAGATATTTTCGCGCTCGGCTTCGTCGAGGATCGCCTGTTTGACCAGCGGCTGGTTGAGCAGGCCCTTGACCAGATTGCGCCGGTGGGAAATGTCCGGGCCGATCACTGCGGCTTTCAGGTTACGGAAGTGTACCCGCAGGATTCGCTGGGCCATGCGCACGGTGCGTTCGTGGCCCTTGTTGTGTTCGATCAGCTCGCGCAGGTGAATCGGCGCGGAGAACTGCACGCGGGTTTTACGGCCAAGGACGATGATGCTCAGCAGTCGACGGAGACGCCCGGTAACGGCCCAGCTGTCGGCGAACAACAGTTTCCACGGGCTGTTTTCGCTGTCCGGCGACTGACCCCAGAACACGCTGACTGGAATGATCTGCGCGTCCTCGGCAGCGTTCTGCGTCAGCGCGCTGACCAGACGGGTCAGGGTCGGCGGTGCGCCGCGCTTGTCCTGGCGCCCGAGCCAGTCCGGGTCCGGGGTCAGGTAGAAAAACGCCGCCGGTTCGATCAACGAACCCACCGACACTGCCAGCACCGGACGCGGCAGGCCGGCCTTGGTGCACTCGGTGTCGACCACCGCCAGATCGGTCAGCGAAGGGTTTTGCAGGACGTAGAACACCGGACGACTGCGGTCGAGGTTGAGGGTGAACGACGACTGATTGATGGTCTCGGAGCGAACCCAGAGATACAGCAGGCGGCGCAGGGTGCCAAACACAAGACGGCGGAACGGGGAACGGGTCATACGGCTTCTGCGTGAGTGAATAAAACCGAGCAAGTGCTCGGGCGGTCGATAGTGTGCCGGATTCGCTGAAAATCGGCAAAAAAGCGGCGAAGTAATCTCCTGTTGAGACTTTTCGCACCTGTCATATACTCGGCGGTCTGTCGCCGGGGCCCTTTTATGGACGTCGGACGCAGGCTGACGTTCCTCAAAGGCTTTCCTGCGAAAAGCCTGTTCAATAATAAAAAAGGAGTATGAACAGATGGCAACACGTGAAACCGGCAACGTGAAGTGGTTCAACGACGCCAAAGGCTACGGCTTTATCCAGCGCGAAGACGGGGTGGACGTGTTCGTGCACTACCGCGCGATTCGCGGCGAAGGGCATCGCTCGCTGACCGAAGGTCAACAGGTCGAGTACGCGGTGATTACCGGCGAGAAGGGCTTGCAGGCCGAGGATGTTGTAGGCCTGTAACAGCAGCTTCAAGTTCCAAGCTGCAAGCCACAAGCTATAAGCAGTTCCGCTTGAGGCTTGCAGCTTTCAGCTCGTAACTTGCAGCTGCTTTTAAGCCGTTTTCCAGGTGATTTCTTCTTCTCCGTCTGCGCTGATGCGAATCCAGCGATCGGCGGTTTCTTCACCCTCTTCTTCGACCCACGTTCCCGGTGCGCAACGCACTTCGACGTTCAGCGCGGCAAAGGCTGCGCGGGCGCAGGCGATGTCATCGTCCCAAGGCGTCTGGTCGCTTTCCAGGTACAGACTGTTCCACTTGCCCACGGCCTTCGGCAGCCAGGTCACCGGTACGTTGCCGGCCTTGCACTTGTACGTCTGGCCTTTCTGCACCCAGTCGCTGCACGGGCCCAGCGCTGCGCCGAGCCAGGCGGAAATGGCCTTGTGGTCGACGTCGGCGTCTTTCAGGTAAATCTCGATGTCCGGTTGGCGCATGGATGTCCTCACTGCGGGTCTGAAAAATCCATTCGCGGATTTAGCCGGCCCCGGGCCTGTGCCCGAGACCAAAAGTTATTGAAGAACGAAATAATCGTAGCGCATCGACACGGTGGTCTCGAACGGCTCGGCCTGTTCGATCACGGCCGCGCGACGCTCGGCACTGGCACGCCAGCCGTGGGGTGTCATCGCCAACAGGTTGGCGCGATCCTCGGGCTTGTCCAGGGTCAGCTTGAATTCCAGCGTCTCGCTATGGGCCAGCGCCATGCCGGCCGGCACCAGAGCCAGGTGCTTGTCGTCGGTGTACTCGCGCACCTCGTCGTACAGACGCTCGCGCAACTCCATCAGATGGCCACGGGTCGGGCCGACTTTCATCAGGCCGCCGCCGACGCTGAGCAGACGCTTGCCTTCCTCCCAGTCCAACGGACTGAAGACGCTGGCGAGAAACTGGCAACTTCCCGAAGCCAACGGCACGCGGGCCATGCTGGCAATCAACCAGGTAATCGCCGGGTTGCGCTTGCAGGCGCGTTTGACGGCTTCGCGGGAAATGTCCAGCGCATAGCCATCCGCAAGGGGCAAAGCCTCGGCGATTTGCGCGGTGTAATAACCCTCGCCACAGCCGATGTCGACCCAGCGCTCCGGGGCAAAACTGGCCGCCAATTCAGCCAGACGTTTAGCGACTGGCGCGTAATGTCCGGCGTTGAGGAAATCACGTCGCGCTTCGACCATCGCCTGATTGTCGCCCGGGTCGCGGCTGTTCTTGTGCTGCACCGGCAGCAGGTTCAGATAACCCTGACGCGCACGGTCGAATCGATGCCCGGCGGGGCAGACCACGCCGTTGTCCACCGCATTGAGCGGTTCACTGCAAATCGGACACGCGAGCATCAGGCGAGCAACTTGATCAGGGTCTGGTAGTAAATCTCGGTCAGTACATCGAGATCCGCCGCCAGCACGCGCTCGTTGACCTGGTGAATAGTCGCGTTGACCGGGCCCAGTTCAACCACTTGCGTGCCCATGGTCGCGATGAAGCGGCCATCGGAGGTGCCGCCGCTGGTCGACGCCTTGGTTTCGCGACCGGTGATGTCCCTGATGCTCGACGACACCGCATCGAGCAGCGCGCCCGGCTCGGTGAGGAATGGCAGGCCGGACAGTGCCCAGTCGATGTGCCAGTCCAGTCCATGCTTGTCGAGGATATCGGCAACGCGCTTTTGCAGGCCTTCGACGGTCGATTCGGTGGAAAAACGGAAGTTGAACACCGCCACCAGATCGCCCGGGATCACGTTGGTCGCGCCGGTACCGGAATTGAGGTTGGAAACCTGGAAACTGGTCGGCGGGAAGAAGTCGTTACCATTGTCCCAGTGCTCGGCGGCCAGTTCGGCCAGCGCCGGAGCGGCGAGGTGAATCGGGTTCTTCGCCAGGTTCGGGTAGGCCACATGACCCTGCACGCCTTTGACCGTGAGCTTGGCGCCGAGGGAACCGCGACGGCCGTTTTTCACCACATCGCCGACCAGCGTGGTGCTCGACGGCTCGCCAACGATGCACCAGTCCAGACGCTCGTTACGCGCCACCAGACGCTCGACCACTGCTTTGGTGCCGTGATGCGCCGGGCCTTCTTCGTCGCTGGTGATCAGGAACGCGACCTTGCCTTTATGATTCGGGTAATCGGCGACGAAACGCTCGGCGGCGACGGTCATCGACGCCAGGCTGCCTTTCATGTCCGCCGCGCCACGGCCACAAAGCATGCCGTGTTCGTCGATCACGGCGTTGAACGGGTCGATCTGCCACGCCGTTACCGGGCCGGTCGGCACCACGTCGGTGTGACCGGCGAAGCACAGCACTGGACCGTCGTTGTTGCCGTGAGTGGCCCAGAAGTTATCCACATCTTCGATGCGCATCGGCTCCAGGGTGAAACCGGCGTCGCGCAGGCGCTGCATCATCTGCTTCTGGCAGTCGGCGTCGACCGGGGTCACGGAGGGACGGCGGATCAGGTCGATGGCCAGTTGAAGGGTCGGCGATAGGTCGGCGTGGGCCGTCATGGAAAACTCCGAAGATCATGAATGTGGGCGCGGACAACTGTAGGAGTGAGCCTGCTCGCGATAGCGGTTAATCAGTCAACATACATATCGACTGTTACACCGCCATCGCGAGCAGGCTCACTCCTACAGGGATTGGGTTCGGTCAGTCGAACCGGGGACGCCGCCAAGCCCCGCAAAATGGCGGTTATCTTAAAGCAAAACGGCGACCGTTGGCCGCCGTTTAGTGCTGCGTTGCGGATTTAGACGACCGGTGCCGGCTCAGGCTTGGCCACAGGTTTGGGCAGCGACGACAGGAACGCCATGATCAGCGCTGCCAGATACGGCAGCGACTGCACCAGCAGCATGGTCACCCAGAAGCGCATGTCATTGCTCGGCATGCCGTTGACCAGGAAAATCCCCAGCGCCGCACCCCACAGCAACAGCATGATGAACAGCTCTTCACGCGCTTCGCTGATCGCCACCCAGAAACCGTGGTTGTCGGCGTTTTTCGGCGTGCGGAAGAACGGAATGCTGCTGGTGAAGAAGCCGTACAGCACCGCTTTGGCAATGGTGTGCGACAACGCCAGGCCGGCCAGTGCCGCGCAGAACGCATCCTTCAGATTCACCCCCACCGCGCGGCGGTAGAGGAAGATGATCTTGCCTACCTTGAACACAAACAGCGCCAGCGGCGGGATTGCGAAAATCAGCAGCGGCGGATCGACCCGTTGCGGCACGATGATCATCGCCGCCGACCACAACAGCGCGCCGACGGTGAAGAAAATGTTCATGCCATCGGCGACCCACGGCAGCCAACCGGCGAGGAAGTGATAACGCTGGCCACGGGTCAGCTCGGTGTCCTTGCCGCGCAGCAGGCTGCGGGTATGACGCTTGATGATCTGGATCGCGCCGTAGGCCCAGCGGAAACGCTGTTTCTTGAAGTCGATGAAGGTATCCGGCATCAGGCCCTTGCCGTAGCTGTCGTGGTAATACGCCGCCGACAGGCCTTTTTCGAACACGCGCAGGCCCAGCTCGGCGTCTTCACAGATGCACCAGTCAGCCCAGCCCAACTCTTCCAGCACCGAGCGGCGGGTCATGGTCATGGTGCCGTGCTGAATGATCGCGTCACGGTCGTTGCGGGTGACCATGCCGATGTGGAAGAAGCCTTTGTACTCGGCGTAGCAAAGCTTCTTGAAGGTACTTTCGTTCTGATCGCGATAATCCTGCGGCGACTGCACCACGGCAATTTTCGGGTCGGCGAAGTGCGGCACCATGTGCTTGAGCCAGTTCGGGTGCACGCAGTAATCGGAGTCGATCACCGCAATCACTTCGGCGTCCTTGGCGGTGTGCGGAATCAGATAATTCAGCGCGCCGCCCTTGAAACCGGCCAGCGGCGACACGTGGAAGAACCTGAAGCGCGGGCCCAGTGTTTCGCAGTAATCGCGCACCGGTTCCCACACCCCCGGGTCCTTGGTGTTGTTGTCGATGATCAGGACTTCGAAGTCCGGATAATCGAGCGCGGCCAGTGCATCGAGGGTCTGTTTGACCATCTCCGGCGGCTCGTTGTAGCAGGGCACATGGATCGAGACTTTCGGCCGGTAGTCCGAGTCGCCAAGCACTGGCAGGAATTCGCGCCGGCGCTTGTGAATCCACACCGCTTCGGCCAGCTCATGGGCCTCGGTGAGCAGGACGATGAACACCCCGAGTGCACCGAGTGCCAGAAGAAATCCGACTGTGAGGCTGAACCACGTGCTGTATTGCTGGCTGTAGTCGTAACCGATGTACACCAGCACCGATCCGCACAGGAACGCGATAAAGGTCAGGAACGTCCGGCCGCGCTGGCGCAGGGCCGAGCCGTCGATCATCAGCAGGGTCAGCGACAGCAGCGCCAGCACCACCGAGCCGATCGCCAGCACGCGCCATTGCGGAATCGCTACTACCGGGCCTTCGAAATTGAATTTCTGCTGGCGCGCGGCATTGAACACGCCCCAATAGGCGCCGACCGAACCTTCATCGCTGGCCTTCCACGGCTGATCGAAGGCTTCGATCACGAAATAGTTGAAGCCCTGGCGATTGAGCTTGTTGACCAGTGTGCGCAGGTAAATCGCCTGGTCCGCCGGCGATGCATCGGCACCACCGCGCATGCGCCCGTTGCTCGGCCAGCCGACTTCGGAAAGCAGCAGCGGTTTTTTCGGGAACAGTTTTTTCAGATCGCGGGCGCGGTCGAAGACGAACTGGCCGGCCTTGTCGACGGGAATGAACTCCCAGTAGGGCAGGACGTGGGCGGCGATCAAGTCAACGTGCTTGGCCAGTTGCGGGTATTTCTCCCAGATGTGCCATTGCTCGGAGGTAGTCACTGGTACCTTGACGGCAGCGCGCACCCGATCCAGCAGAACGATCAACGCCTCAGGGGTGATCTCCTCGCGAAACAGTGCCTCGTTGCCGACCACTACACGCACGACGCTGCGCGAGGTGTTGGCCAGTTCGATGGCTTTAACGATCTCTCGTTCGTTGCGTTCCTGATCCGGACTGATCCAGATGCCGAGGGTGACCCGCAGGCCGAATTCTTCAGCCAGTTTCGGAATGTCTCCCAGCGAACCGTCGACCGAATAGATACGGATGTTATCGGTCAGCTTGCTCATGATTTCCAGGTCACGGCGCATCTCGTCGTCCGACGGGTACTGATCCCTTTGGGGGTACTGCCCCTGCTGGAATGGCGAATACGAGAAGCCGGAGATCTGCTGCGGCCAGTTCGGCGCCGTGACCGGGCGATTGACCAGCGCCCAGAAACCTGTGAACAGGGCAGCGATGGCCAGCACCACCACCAGGTTGAGTCCAAATTTACGCGATGACATAGCTGTTTCGGGTTCCAAAGGCTGTGGAACGAAGGATCGGTCGGATAGACGCCCGAGGGGCGCGCATCCTACACCGGCGGTTAACCAGTCGTACAACTGCCGGGAAAATGCCTGACATTGGGCATCCGACTCTGACTTAAGTTCTTACACTTGTCGCTTGCAGCTTAAAACTTACCGCTGCGTAGCCCTATAATGCGCGCCGGTTTTTGGGGTAATGGTCATGAGTACAGAAGATCCGCGGTTTGCAGGCATCGCCCGTTTGTATGGCATCGAGGGCCTGGAACGCTTGCGCGCTGCCCATGTGGCGATCGTCGGCGTCGGTGGCGTCGGTTCCTGGGCAGCGGAAGCCATGGCCCGTTGCGGGGTGGGAGAGATCTCGCTGTTCGACCTTGATGACGTCTGCGTCAGCAATGCCAACCGCCAATTGCACGCCTTGGACAGCACCGTGGGCAAACCCAAGGTCGAGGTGATGGCCGAGCGTCTGCGCGGCATCAATCCTGATTGCACGGTGCACGCCGTGGCCGATTTCGTTACCCGCGACACCATGGCCGAATACATCACGCCGAACATCGACTGCGTGATCGACTGCATCGATGCGGTCAACGCCAAAGCGGCGCTGATCGCCTGGTGCAAACGCCGCAAGATCCAGATCATCACCACCGGCGGCGCGGGCGGGCAGATCGACCCGACGCTGATTCAGGTCTGCGATCTCAACCGCACCTTCAACGATCCGCTGGCCTCGAAGGTGCGCTCGACCTTGCGCCGTGACTACGGCTTCTCCCGCACCGTGACCCGGCACTACAGCGTGCCGTGTGTGTTCTCCACGGAACAGCTGCGCTACCCGAAACCGGACGGCAGCATTTGCCTGCAGAAGAGTTTTGTCGGCGACGGCGTGAAGCTCGACTGCGCCGGCGGGTTCGGCGCGGTGATGATGGTCACGGCGACGTTCGGCATGGTCGCGGCGACCAAGGCTGTGGACAAGATTGTCGCGGGGGTGCGGCGCCCTGCTGACCGAGTAAAACCTCAGGCTTGAAGTTGAGGCTGAGGGCGCTATCGCGAGCAGGCTCACTCCTACAGGGGAACGCATTCCAAATTGTAGGAGTGAGCCTGCTCGCGATGGCTGCGGAGCAGCCGCTTTTATTGAGCTAACTCATTCATCCGCGTGAGCACGGCATTGAGGCCATTACTGCGCGAAGGTGACAACTGCCGCGACAACCCCAACTGAGTGAACCACTCCGGCAGATCCACCTGCCGCAACTCAGCCGCCGACAACCCGTTAACCCGTAACAGCAGCAACGCCACCAACCCGCGAATCATCCGCGCATCGCTGCTCGCCCTGAACTGCCAGTGCCCGTCGCGCAAATCCCCCACCAGCCACACTTGGCTTTCACAGCCATGCACTCGATTGGCCTCGCACTTTTGCGCGTCAGCCAACGGCGGCAGACGATCACCAAACTGCATCAGCAACCGCGCTCGCTGTTCCCAGCCCGATGCATTCTGAAAAGTCTGCAGCGCTTCGGCTGCTTCAACCGGCAAGCTCATCGCAACAACTCCAGCGCCTGATCCAGGGCCTCGAAAAAGCGCTCGAGATCTTCCGAATCGTTGTACAGCGCCAGCGACACGCGAATCGCGCCGGCCAGTTCGAAGCTTTTCATCAGCGGCATGGCGCAGTGATGCCCGGCGCGCACGGCGATGCCCTGTTCGGTCAGCAAGTGCGCGAGATCGGCGTTGTGCACGCCTTCGACGACGAAACTGGCCAGCGCCAATTGCGGCTTGCCCAGCAGACGAATGCCATTACGAGCAGCGAGGCCGCGCAGCAGATAGTCGTGCAGCGCCGCTTCGTGGGCCGACACGGCTGGCTGATCCAGCCCGGCCAGATAATCCAGGGTCGCACCCAGGCCAATGACACTGGCAATCGGCGGAGTGCCCGCCTCGAAACCCAGTGGCGCCGGGCGAAAGCGCGAATCGTGATAGTTGGCGTCGAGCACCATCTCGCCGCCGAATTGCCATGGCTGCAATTGCTCCAGCGCAGCGTTGCGCCCGAACAGCACGCCAAGGCCATCGGGGCCATAGAGCTTGTGACTGGAGAACACATAGAAGTCGCAACCCAGCGCCTGCACATCATGGCGACCGTGCACCACACCCTGCGCGCCATCGACCACGGTCAGAGCGTTGTGCGCCTTGGCCATGCCGAGCAAAGCGGTCAGTGGCTGCCAGGCACCCAGCACGTTGGACAATTGGCTGACCGCCAACAAACGGGTGCGCGAGCCGATCAGCTGCACGGCGGCGGCGAGGTCGATCAGGCCGTCTACGTCCAGCGGCAGGATCACCAGCTTCAAGTTGCGGCGTTGCGCCAGTTGCTGCCACGGCAGCAGGTTGGCGTGATGCTCCAGAGCGCTGATGACAATCTCATCGCCGGGCTCGAACAGATGCTCGAGACCGTAAGCCAGCAGATTCAACGCACTGGTGGCGCCGTGGGTGAAAATGATCTGCCCGCTGTCACCCGCGTTCAGCCACTGGGCAACCTTCAGCCGACTGTCCTCGAACGCCTGCGTGGCGTGGGCGCCGGGCAAGTGTTGCGCGCGATGCACGTTGGCCGAGCCATTGGCGTAGTAATGCGTCAGTGCGTCGAGCAGGGCCTGGGGTTTTTGCGTGGTGGCGGCGTTGTCCAGATAGGTCTGGTCTTGCCGTTGCAGGGCGGCGATAGCAGGGAAATCGGCGCGCCAGGGGGAGGGAATCATCATTTGTTCAGCCCTGTGAACTTGGGCGGGATGTACGCCAAACCTGTAGGAGTGAGCCTGCTCGCGATGACGGTGTGTCAGTCAACGTATCCGCAACGGATACACCGCTATCGCGAGCAGGCTCACTCCTACAATCGATCGTCCAGGCGCTTAGTTGTGAGCGTGCAGCGCTTCGTTCAGTTCGATCGCCGATTTGTGGGTCTTGCATTCCACAGCACCGGTTTCCGAATTACGACGGAACAGCAGGTCAGTCTGGCCGGCCAGCTCACGCGCCTTCACCACCTTGACCAGGTTGTTGTTTTCGTCCAGCAGCGCAACCTTGGTACCCGCGGTCACGTACAGGCCCGACTCAACGGTGTTGCGGTCGCCCAACGGGATACCGATACCGGCATTGGCGCCGATCAGGCAGCCTTCGCCGACCTTGATCACGATGTTGCCGCCGCCCGACAGGGTGCCCATGGTCGAGCAACCGCCGCCCAGGTCCGAACCCTTGCCGACGAATACGCCAGCGGAAACCCGGCCTTCGATCATGCCCGGGCCTTCGGTGCCGGCGTTGAAGTTGATGAAACCTTCGTGCATGACGGTGGTGCCTTCACCGACGTAGGCGCCCAGACGCAGACGCGCGGCATCAGCGATACGCACGCCGGCCGGTACTACGTAGTCGGTCATTTTCGGGAACTTGTCTACCGAGAACACTTCCAGCAGTTCGCCGCGCAGACGCGCTTCGAGTTGCATTTCCGCCAGTTCGCTGAGGTCGATCGCGCCCTGGCTGGTCCACGCCACGTTCGGCAGCAGCGGGAAGATACCGGCGAGGCTGACGCCGTGCGGCTTGACCAGGCGGTGCGAGAGCAGATGCAGCTTGAGGTATGCCTCAGGCGTGGAGGTCAGTTGCGCGTCTTCGGCCAGCAGGGTGGCGACCAGCGGCTTGTGGCTTTCGGCCAGACGGGTCAGCAGCTTGCCTTGCACGGCGTCGATGCCTTTCACGGCTTCAGCCAGTTGTGCAGCCTGTGCGGTGGTGAAAGTGATGGCCTGGTTGCCTTCGGTGTAACCGAGGATCGGCGCAACAGCGGCAACCAGTTCGGCCGATGGGTTGAGCAGTGGCTGTGCGTAGAACACTTCCAGCCAGGCGCCTTGACGGTTCTGGGTGCCGACACCAAAGGCGATGCTGAACAGGGAATTGGACATGTGAATACCTCTACAAAGAGTAACGGGCTGCTTACTTCAGAGCGGCCGCGTAGATATCTGGCTTGAAGCCAATCAGGGTTCGGTCACCGAGATCGAGCACCGGGCGCTTGATCATCGAGGGTTGTGCGAGCATCAGTTCGATGGCTTTCGCTTGGTCGAGATCGGCTTTGCGTTCGTCGTCGAGCTTGCGAAAGGTCGTGCCGGCGCGGTTCAACACGGTTTGCCAGCCGTGCTCGTCGCACCATTGGGTCAAGTGCTCACGGTCGATGCCGGCGGTCTTGTAATCGTGAAAGTCGTAGCTGACAGCGTGTTCATCGAGCCAGGTGCGCGCCTTTTTCATGGTGTCGCAGGCTTTGATGCCGAAAAGGTGCAACGTTTTACTTGAAACGGCCAAGGAATCGCCCCCTTTACAGGTGCTGGAAAAAAATGGTGACGGATTATGCCATGACCGGACGGTTTCGCGGCGCCTCAGGTCGATTTGGCCATGCAAAACCCTGTGGGAGCGAGCCTGCTCGCGAAGACGCCATGTCAGTCATTATCTCAGTGCGCTGAACGACCGCTTTCGCGAGCAGGCTCGCTCCCACAATGGGGTCGCGTTCCGGCCGTGCGACATAGGTGCAACGGTCAGCCACAGCCTAAGGGGCTAATATGGCAGTTCAACGCTGTCGATCGCCTGAGATTTTCGCTTTATGCAAACTGCTTACACCGTCCTCATCCTGCTGATGCTGGTCAGCGTCTCGCGCCTGGTCGGGCGGGTCATCCCGCTGCCGTTGCCGCTGGTGCAAATCGCCGCCGGTGCCTTGCTCGCCTGGCCGAACCTGGGCCTGCACGTCGCCCTCGATCCCGAGCTGTTCCTGTTTCTGTTCCTGCCGCCGTTGCTGTTTTCCGATGGCTGGCGCATGCCCAAACGCGCGCTCTGGCAATTGCGCGGACCGATCCTGACCCTGGCGGTCGGCCTTGTTCTGTTCACCGTGGTCGGCGCCGGCTATTTCATCCACTGGCTGTTGCCGACGATTCCGTTGCCGGTGGCCTTTGCTCTGGCGGCGGTGTTGTCGCCGACGGACGCTGTAGCCGTTTCAGCGATTTCGCAGAACCGCTTGCCGACGCCGCTGATGCACATGCTGCAAGGCGAGGCGCTGATGAACGACGCTTCGGGTCTGGTAACGTTCAAGTTCGCCCTCGCTGCAGCGGTCACGGGGGTGTTCTCGTTGACCAATGCCAGCCTGACGTTCGTCGCGGTGGCGCTGGGCGGCCTGGCGGTCGGCGTGGCGCTGAGCTGGCTGGTCGGGCGCCTGCGGGCGTGGATGATCGCGCGTGGCTGGGACGACCCGGCGACCCACGTGGTGTTCATGTTGCTGCTGCCGTTCGCCGCTTACGTGTTGGCGGAACGTCTGGGCGCCTCGGGCATTCTTTCGGCGGTGGCGGCGGGGATGATGCAGAGCTGGCTCGATCTGTTGCCACGCCAGACCAGTACACGATTACTCAATCGCAGCGTCTGGTCATTGCTCGAATTTGCTTTTAACGGCTTGATCTTCTTGCTGCTCGGCCTGCAATTGCCGGACATCATCAAAGCCGTGGTCAGCCACGAACCGACGCTGTGGCCGACGCTGTTCTATCGCTGCCTCGATGTACTGGCGATTTTCGTGGCGCTGGTGCTGCTGCGGTTCATCTGGGTGCAAAGCATCTGGCGTTTGTCGGTGTTATTGCGCCGATTGCGCGGCAAGGGCGAGCTGACGCAAGTGCCGACGGCGCGCTCCTGCTGGTTGTTGACGGTGGGCGGTGTGCGCGGGGCGGTGACGCTGGCGGGCGTGATGTCGGTGCCGATGCTGATCGGCACCGAGGCTTTTCCTGAACGCGACTTGCTGATCTTCATCGCTGCCGGGGTGATCCTGCTGTCGCTGGTCTCGGCCTGTATTGCGCTGCCCTTGCTGCTGCGCGGTATCGAAAAAAGTCCGGACGACAAGCGTCGCCAGGAAGTGCGTGATGCCTGGCGCAAGACCGCTGAAGCCGCGATTCATTCCTTGGAAACCGAAGAGGTGGTGCCGCAGGATGCTGCGCAAGCGGCGTTGGCAGCGGAGCTCAAGGCGCGGATCATGTCCGAATATCGTCATCAACTCGATGTGTTCAACGATTCCGCCGAAGCCCAGGCGCTGGCGTTCCAGATGGATCTGCTTGAGCGGCGCTTGCGGTTGAAAGCGCTAAGGGCGCAGCGGCTTGAGCTCTACAGCCTGAGCCGTCAGCACCAGATCGGTGATGACGTGTTGCGAGAAGTGCTGGGGGAACTGGATTTGAGCGAGGCGAATCTGGGGCAGGTCAAATAGCCGTTTGAACGCTTGCAGCAGGGCCGCTGCTGCAAGCGTTCGCTGATCACTGCTGTCGGGTGATGAAGTCGCGAATTCGTTCGGCGGCTTCAACGCATTCAGCCAGCGGCGCAACCAATGCCATGCGCACACGGCCGGCGCCAGGATTGACGCCATCGACATCGCGAGACAGATACGAGCCCGGCACCACAGTCACATGCTCCTGCTCGAACAGATCACGGCAGAACGCCGCATCATCGCCCTGCACATTCGGCCACAGGTAGAAGCTGCCATCCGGACGCTGCACGTCCAGCACCGGGCTGAGGATCTCCAGCACCGCATCGAATTTCTCGCGATACAGCGCGCGGTTGGCGCGCACGTGCACTTCGTCATTCCATGCGGCAACGCTGGCCAGTTGGGTTTGCACCGGCATCGCACAACCGTGGTAAGTGCGATAGAGCAGAAAGCCTTTGAGGATGTCGGCATCGCCGGCAACGAAGCCTGAACGCAGGCCCGGCAGGTTGGAGCGCTTGGACAGGCTATGGAAGACCACGCAGCGCTTGAAGTCGTTGCGGCCCAGTTCAACGCAGGCGCTGAGCAGGCCCGGCGGCGGGGTTTGCTCGTCGAAGTACAGTTCGCTGTAGCACTCGTCGGCGGCAATCACGAAGTCGTACTGATCGGCGAGGGCGATCAACTTCTTCAAGGTCTCGACCGGAATCAGCGCGCCGGTCGGGTTGCCGGGCGAGCACAGGAACAGGATCTGGCAGCGCTTCCAGATATCTGGCGAAACGGCATCGAAATCCGGGTTGAAGCCGTTTTCATCCAGGCATGGAAGGTAATGCGGCTTGGCCCCGGCGAGAAACGCCGCGCCTTCGTAGATCTGATAGAACGGGTTGGGGCTGACCACCAGTGCATCGTCGCCACGGTTGACCACGGTCTGGGTGAAGGCGAACAGCGCTTCGCGGGTGCCGTTGACCGGCAGCACATTGCGCGCCGGATCGATCCAGCCGCTCGGCACGCCAAAGCGACGCTCGCACCAGCCGGCGATGGCTTCGCGCAGGGCCGGAATGCCGAGGGTGGTCGGGTACACCGCCATCTGATCCAGATTGTTCGCCAGGGCTTCGGCGACAAAACTCGGTGAACGGTGTTTCGGCTCGCCGATCGACAGGGCAATCGGACGCTTGTCCGGGTTCGGCGTGACGCTGCCGAGCAGGGCACGGAGCTTTTCGAACGGGTACGGCTGGAGCTGGTTCAGAGCGTTGTTCATCGGGGCCTCGGTCAAGGTGGGGCAAAACACCGATCCTGGACTGTTCATCAGACCTGTAGGAGTGAGCCTGCTCGCGATGAGGGCCGCACATTCAATGTCTATGCAAGCGGGTGCATCGCCATCGCGAGCAGGCTCACTCCTACAGGGATTCGATTAACAGGCTGGAATCTGAGCAATCCTTCCCACCGGGGTAATGGGTTGATTCAAATACTGATCCGCGAAAGTTTGATATCCGGTTCCTGATTGACGCTCAGCTGTTCGACGATCGCATCCTGCAAACGGCTGCACAGCAGCGGATCGGACAGCGGCTGGTTGTGCGCATCGGTGATGAAGAACACGTCTTCCACGCGCTCGCCCAAGGTCGCAATCTTGGCGTTCTGCAGCGACAGGTCGAACTCGAGGAAAATTCCCCCGACCCGCGCCAGCAGACCCGGCCGGTCGGGCGCTGTCAGTTCCAGCACGGTCACCGGACGCTGGGCGTCGTTGTGGATCGTCACTTGCGGCGCAAAGGCGAAGTGCTTGAGCTGGCGCGGTACGCGGCGCTGGATGATCGTCGGGTAGTCGTCCGGGTTGCGCAGGGCTTCGGTGAGGCCTTCGCGGATCTGCTTGATCCGCGCCGGGTTGTCGCCGATCGATTCGCCTTCGTTGTCGAGCACGATATAGGTGTCGAGGGTGAACTGGCTGCTGGATGTGATGACCCGGGCGTCGTGAATGTTCAGGTTGAGCTGGTCCATCGCCGCCACGGTCACGGCGAAGAAGTCATGCTGGTCCGGCGCATAAATGAAGATCTGCGTGCCGCCCTCGAACTCGCGCTGGGTGGTTTCCTTGATCAGCACCAGAGGCCCACCATCGACCGGTTGCTGCAGGATCGCGTCGCTGTGCCAGGCGACGTCGCCGGCGGTATGACGCAGGAAATAGTCGTCGCCCAGTTGCGCCCAGAGTTGCTCGACGTCGTCCGGGTCGGTGCCACCGCGCACCAGAATGTCCAGCGCGGCGCTCTGCGTCTGGCGGATCTGCTCTTCGCGGTCCACCGGATTTTCCAGACCCCGGCGCAGGGCTCGTTTGGTCTCGGTGTAGAGCTGGCGCAACAGGCTGGCGCGCCATGAATTCCACAGTGTCGGGTTGGTCGCGTTGATGTCGGCCACGGTCAGCACATAGAGGTAGTCGAGGCGGGTTTCGTCGCCGACCGCCTGGGCAAAATCGTGGATCACCTGCGGGTCGGACAGATCCTTGCGCTGCGCGGTGGTCGACATCACCAGGTGGTTTTGCACCAGCCAGACGATCAGGCGGCTGTCCCACACCGGCAACTGGTGGCGCTGGCAGAACGCTTCGGCATCGACCGCGCCGATCTCCGAGTGATCGCCATGCCGGCCCTTGCCGATGTCGTGGTACAGGCCGGCCATGTAGATCAGTTCGGGCTTGGGCAACTTGGCCATGAGTTTGGCGGCCAGCGGAAATTTCTCCGAGACCTGGGTGTACTGCAGTTTGCGCAGGTGCTTGATCAGATTCAGCGTGTGCGCATCGACCGTATAGATGTGGAACAGGTCATGCTGCATCTGCCCGACGATAAAGCCGAACTCCGGCAGATAACGCCCGAGAATGCCGTAACGGTTCATCCGCCGCAGATTTCGGTGGATGCCGATCTTGCACTTGAACAGCTCGATGAACAGGCTGGTGTTGCGGATATCGTTGCGGAAGTTGTCATCGATGAGATGACGATGTTCGCGCAGCAGACGAATCGTGTCGGCGCGCACGCCTTTGATTTCCGGCTGCTGGGCCATCAGCACGAAAATCTCCAGCATGGCGAACGGCGTGCGGCGGAACACGTTGTCATTGCGCGCTTCGATGTAACCGTCGTGCAACTGGAAGCGTGAGTTGATCGGTTGCGGCGGCGCTTCATCTTCCGGGGCGAGGATGACCTCCTCGAAATGCTGAATGATCAGATCGCTGAGTTGGGCGATGCTCATCACCGTGCGGAAGTACTGCTGCATGAAGTTTTCGACTGCCTGTTTGGCGTCGTCACCCTCGAAACCGAGCAGCCCGGCAATGGTGCGCTGATGATCGAACAGCAGCCGGTCTTCGGAGCGGCCGGCGAGCATGTGCAAGGCATAACGCACCTTCCAGAGGAATTCCTGGGAGGAGGCGAGCAGGGCGTTTTCGCTTTCGACCAGAAAGCCTTCGCCAGCGAGCGCGCGCAGGTTGAGGGTGCCGTACTGACGGCGGGCGACCCAGAGAATCGTCTGAATATCGCGCAGGCCGCCGGGCGAACCTTTGACGTTGGGTTCGAGGTTGTATTCGGTGTCGTTGTATTTGTGGTGACGGGCCTTTTGCTCGGCACGCTTGGCCAGGAAGAACTCCTTGGCCGGCCACATGTGTGCGGTACTCGTCACCTCGATCATGCGCTGGCGCAGACGCTCCGGGCCGCAGATGGTGCGACTTTCCATAAGGTTGGTGACCACGGTCAGGTCGGCGCGGGCCTCTTCGGCGCACTCGTCGACCGAGCGTACGCTCTGGCCGACTTCCAGGCCGATGTCCCACAGCAGCGTAAGAAAACGCTCGATGGAATCGCGGAAAACTTCGTGGTCAGCGCTGTCGAGCAGGATCAGCAGATCAATGTCGGAGTAGGGGTGCAGTTCGCCGCGACCGTAGCCGCCCACTGCCACCAGAGCGATATCGGCGTCTTCACTCCAGTTGAACTGCTCCCAGGCCTTTTGCAGGATGTTGTCGACAAACCAGGCGCGGTCTTCGATCAGGCGGCGGATGTCGCGGCCATTGCGAAAACGCGTGTCGAGGACCTCGCGGGCCTGGCGGATCGCCTTCTTGAACGCCGCGATAGGACTCGCTTTAAGGGCCAGTTCAGCCTGGAACTGGCCGCGGTCGAAGAGTTCGGGATCCACCTGCGGCATCGATTGGCTTTCCTTCTATAGGCTGGGAGCGTTTTGGGAATCAGGCCGAGACGCGCGGGATGGTGTCATCGCTGCGCAAAGTGAAGATCTCGTAGCCGGTGTCGGTGACCAGCAGGGTGTGTTCCCACTGGGCCGAGAGCTTGCGGTCCTTGGTGATCGCCGTCCAGCCGTCGCCCAGTACCTTGGTGTCGGCCTTGCCCTGGTTGATCATCGGCTCGATGGTGAAGGTCATGCCAGCCTTCAGTTCCATGCCGGTGCCGGCGCGACCGTAGTGCAGGATCTGCGGTTCTTCGTGGAAGACCTTGCCGATACCGTGGCCGCAGAACTCGCGCACCACCGAGAAACCATTCTTTTCTGCATGCTTCTGGATCACTTCACCAATGTCGCCGAGGCGGCAGCCGGGTTTGACGATCTCGATCGCCTTGTACATGCATTCCTGAGTGACCTGCGACAGGCGCTCGGCCCAGACCGGCACTTCGCCGACGTGGAACATACGGCTGGTGTCGCCGTGGTAGCCGTCCTTGATCACTGTGACGTCGATGTTCAGGGTGTCGCCGTTTTTCAGCGGCTTGTCATTCGGGATGCCGTGGCAGACCACATGGTTGATCGAAGTGCAGATCGACTTCGGGTAACCCTTGTAGTTGAGCGGGGCAGGGATGGCCTGCTGCACATTGACGATGTAATCGTGGCAGATCTGGTTGAGCTGATCAGTGGTCACGCCCGGCTTGACGTGTTCGGCAATCATTTCCAGCACATCGGCGGCCAGTTTGCCGGCGACACGCATGCCAGCGATGTCCTCGGGGGTTTTGAGGTTGACGGTCATACAGGCTCTCTCTGCGCTCGGCGGCGCTTACGGATACGAATTGGGTGGCAGGTGTGGATTGTGCGACCCTGAAAAACGCGATTCTACCAGACGGGAGGCGCAAATCCGCGCCTGCATGTCTGGCTTCTCTCTATACAATGGAGTCCGTCAGGCCGATTCCAAGGGGGCCGCGCCCCGGTCGCGGGTGCGAATACAGATTCCGGGTTCCGTTTCTGCGCACCCTGTGGTATAAAATGCGCCGCTTTCCGGGGATGCCCCGAAAAGCTTAAATCCACACACGTGTCGACACGATGACCTGGGTGCCTTGGGCTTTATGCCTCTGGTTGGTCATTGGGATACGTGGAGGCCAAACCCGACTTATCAAGGAACTATCATGTCCCAAGTCAACATGCGCGATATGCTGAAGGCCGGTGTGCACTTCGGTCACCAAACCCGTTACTGGAATCCGAAAATGGGCAAGTACATTTTCGGCGCGCGTAACAAGATTCACATCATCAACCTTGAAAAAACCCTGCCAATGTTCAACGAAGCTCTGACTTTCGTAGAGCGTCTGGCCCAGGGCAAAAACAAGATTCTGTTCGTCGGCACCAAGCGTTCCGCTGGCAAGATCGTTGCTGAAGAAGCAGCACGTTGCGGTTCGCCGTACGTCGATCACCGCTGGTTGGGCGGCATGCTGACCAACTTCAAGACCATTCGTGCTTCCATCAAGCGTCTGCGTGACCTTGAAGTTCAAGCCGAAGACGGTACTTTCGCCAAGCTGACCAAGAAAGAAGCGCTGATGCGCTCCCGTGATCTTGAGAAGCTGGATCGTTCGCTGGGCGGCATCAAGGACATGGGCGGTCTGCCAGACGCACTGTTCGTGATCGACGTTGACCACGAGCGCATCGCGATCACCGAAGCCAACAAGCTGGGCATCCCGGTCATCGGCGTTGTCGATACCAACAGCAGCCCGGAAGGCGTTGACTACATCATCCCAGGCAACGATGACGCAATCCGCGCTATCCAGCTGTACATGGGTTCGATGGCTGACGCAGTGATCCGTGGTCGCAACAATGTTTCTGGCGGTACTGTTGAATTCGCAGCTGAAGAAACTCAGGCTGCAGCTGAGTAATCGACGCCCCTGGCGTTGACTCAGTAAGCAAAAAGGGGGCTTGGCCCCCTTTTTGCCACCTCGAAAACCATTTGTCGGCGCCCACGTCTGTATTTGTCATGTGCGGCAGCCAACATGGGTGGTTCGGGAAGAATTGAACGCCCGTTCGATCGGGTGGAATGGTTGAAAACCTATCCAAGAGGAATTTGAAAATGGCAGCAATTACTGCAGCGTTGGTCAAAGAACTGCGCGAGCGTACCGGCGAAGGCATGATGGATTGCAAGAAAGCCCTGGAAAAGGCTGACGGCGACATCGAAAAAGCCATTGATGACATGCGTGCTTCGGGCGCCATCAAGGCTGCGAAAAAAGCCGGCAACGTTGCCGCTGAAGGCGCAATCGCCATCAAATCGAATGACAAGGCAGCCGTGCTGCTGGAAGTCAACTCGCAGACCGACTTCCTGGCCCTGCAAGACGATTTCAAGAACTTCGTTGCTGCCAGCGTAGAAAAAGCTTTCGACGAAAAACTGACCGACGCAGCTCCGCTGATCGCCGCTCAGGAATCGGCTCGTGAAGCTCTGGTTGCCAAAGTGGGTGAGAACGTCAACATCCGTCGTCTGGTACGCGTAGAGGGTGACGTTGTCGGCACTTACCTGCACGGTAACAAGATCGGTGTTGCTGTTGTCCTGAAAGGCGGTGACGTCGAGCTGGCCAAAGACATCGCGATGCACGTTGCGGCAAGCAACCCTGAGTTCCTGCTGCCTTCGCAAGTCTCCGACGAAGCGATCGAGCGTGAGAAAGCTGTGTTCCTGCAGCTGAACGAAGAGAAGATCAAAGGCAAGCCGGAAAACATTGTTGAGAACATGGTCAAGGGCCGTATCAGCAAGTTCCTGGCAGAAGCAAGCCTGGTCGAGCAGGCGTTCGTCAAGAACCCTGAAGTCAAGGTTGGCGAACTGGCCAAGAAAGCCGGTGCTGAAATCGTTTCCTTCACTTACTTCAAAGTAGGCGAAGGCATCGAGAAGCCGGTCGACAACTTCGCTGAAGAAGTTGCTGCCCAGTTGGCTGCCGCCAAGCAATAAGACGGTTTTTCAACTGTCGCCCGAAAGAGGCTGCCCGCTTACGCGCGCAGCCTCTTTTCAGATGGGTTACCAATTTTTATTTGGTTTCCACCCGGAACTGACTTACAAAGCCATGTTCCGATGGCGCTGCAGCAGCGCCAAGCTAGAGTGAACGCCAGCTGTAAACAGCTCGCAAAGAATTTTAAATACGCCGCAGGAGAGATTCGCAATGGCTCAGCAGGGCAGTGGTTATCAGGCTCGCTATAAACGCATTCTACTCAAGCTTAGCGGCGAGGCCCTGATGGGCTCGGAAGAGTTCGGGATCGATCCTAAAGTGCTGGACCGCATGGCGCTGGAAGTCGGCCAACTGGTCGGTATCGGTGTCCAGGTCGGTCTGGTGATCGGCGGTGGCAACCTGTTCCGTGGCGAGGCCCTGAGCAAAGCCGGTATGGATCGGGTAACAGGCGACCACATGGGCATGCTGGCCACTGTGATGAACGCCCTGGCCATGCGCGATGCGCTGGAACGTGCCAATATCTCGGCCATCGTCATGTCGGCCATTTCCATGGTCGGCGTAACCGATCACTACGATCGCCGCAAAGCCATGCGCCACCTGAACTCCAAGGACGTCGTGATCTTCGCGGCCGGTACCGGCAATCCGTTCTTCACCACGGATTCGGCAGCCTGCCTGCGTGCGATCGAAATCGACGCCGACGTTGTGCTCAAGGCCACCAAGGTTGATGGCGTCTACACCGCAGATCCGTTCAAAGACCCGCATGCCGAGAAGTTCGATCATCTGACTTATGATGAAGTACTGGATCGCAAGCTGGGTGTAATGGATCTGACTGCTATCTGCCTGTGCCGCGATCACAAGATGCCGCTGCGCGTATTCAACATGAACAAGCCCGGCGCCCTGCTGAACATTGTGCACGGCGGCGCTGAAGGGACTTTGATCGAGGAAGGCCAACAATGATCAACGAAATCAAGAAAGACGCCCAAGCGCGTATGCAGAAATCCCTGGAATCTCTGAACCACGCGTTCGGCCAGATTCGTACCGGCAAGGCTCACCCGAGCATCCTCGGCAGCGTCATGGTGCCTTACTACGGCACTGACACCCCGCTGAGCGGCGTTGCCAACGTCACCGTGAAGGACTCGCGTACCCTGCAGGTCGTGGCGTTCGAGCGCAACATGCTCGCTGCCGTCGACAAGGCGATCCAGAGCGCCGGTCTGAACCTCAACCCGACCAACCTGGGCGAGTTGCTGCTGATCCCGATGCCGGCCCTGACCGAGGAAACGCGTAAAGGCTTCACCAAGCAGGCCCGTAGTGCCGCCGAAGACGCACGCGTTGCCGTGCGCAACATTCGTCGTGACGCATTGGGCGAGCTGAAAAAACTGGTCAAGGACAAGGAAATCAGCGAAGACGAAGAACGTCGTGCCATCGCTGATATCGATAAGCTGACCAAAGAATCCGAGGCCCAGATCACCAAGGCCACGGACGAGAAAGAAAAAGACCTGATGGCCGTATAAGGGTCGAGCTTTAAATGGACAAGACCAAGCAGACTGCGCCGTCCGCGGTGCCGCGCCATGTCGCGATCATCATGGATGGCAATAATCGCTGGGCGAAAAAACGCTTCATGCCGGGTGTCGCCGGGCATAAAGCGGGCGTGGATGCTGTGCGGGCGGTGATCGAGGTGTGCGCTGAGGCCAAGGTCGAAGTCCTGACCCTGTTCGCCTTTTCCAGTGAAAACTGGCAGCGCCCGGCCGATGAGGTCAGCGCCTTGATGGATCTGTTCTTCAAGGCGTTGCGTCGTGAGGCCAAGCGCCTAAACGACAACAACATCAGCCTGCGCATTATTGGCGATCGGTCGCGCTTCCACCCTGAGCTTCAGGCAGCGATGCGCGAGGCCGAGGCCATGACCGTCGGTGCCAACCGCTTTGTCCTGCAGATCGCCGCCAACTATGGCGGCCAGTGGGATATCGCGCAGGCCGCGCAACGTCTTGCACGGGAAGTCCAGGCCGGGCACCTGCGCCCGGAGGACATCACCCCGGATCTGCTGCAGACTTGTCTGGCCACCGGCGATCTGCCGTTGCCAGACCTGTGCATCCGCACCGGTGGCGAGCATCGCATCAGCAACTTCCTGCTGTGGCAGCTGGCCTACGCCGAGCTGTACTTCTCCGACCTGTTCTGGCCGGACTTCAAACACGAAGCCATGCGCACCGCGCTGGCCGATTTCGCTTCACGCCAGCGTCGTTTCGGTAAAACGAGCGAACAGGTCGAAGCTGGAGCCCGGGTTTAATGCTTAAACAACGAATCATCACTGCACTGATCCTGCTGCCGATTGCCTTGTGCGGGTTTTTCCTGCTCAAAGGTGCCGGTTTCGCGCTGTTCATCGGTCTGGTCGTAAGCCTCGGTGCCTGGGAATGGGCACGTCTGGCGGGCTTTACCGCGCAGTCGTTCCGCGTCGGTTTTGCTGCCGTGGTCGCTCTGATGCTGTTCGTCATGTATGTGCTGCCAGGGCTTGCTCCCTGGGTGCTCGGTGCATCGGTGATCTGGTGGGCGGTTGCCACGTATCTCGTGCTGACGTATCCACGCTCCAGCGCGCATTGGTCCACGGCGGCGACCAAGCTGCTCATTGGTCTGCTGATCCTGCTGCCTGCGTGGCAGGGCCTGGTGCAGATCAAGCAGTATCCGCTGGGTAACTGGTTGATCATGGCGGTGATGGTGCTGGTCTGGGGCGCAGACATCGGCGCTTATTTCTCCGGGCGCAAATTCGGCAAGCGCAAGCTCGCGCCGCAAGTCAGCCCGGGCAAAAGCTGGGAAGGCGTTTACGGTGGTCTGGCTCTGAGCCTGGTGATTACCGCGATTGTCGGGCTGGTGCGCGACTGGACTGTGGCCGAGCTGCTCAAAGGCTTGATCGGCGCTGCGGTGATCGTCTTCATTTCTGTGGTCGGTGATCTCACCGAAAGCATGTTCAAGCGTCAGTCCGGCATCAAGGACAGCAGTAATCTGCTACCCGGGCATGGCGGCGTGCTGGATCGCATCGACAGCCTGACTGCGGCCATTCCGGTGTTCGCCGTATTGCTCTGGATGGCCGCACCGTGAGTCGTCCCCAGCAGATTACGGTATTGGGTGCGACCGGTTCGATCGGTCTGAGCACCTTGGATGTGATTGCCCGCCACCCTGAGCGTTATCAGGTTTTCGCTTTGAGTGGCTTCTCGCGGCTCAGCGAATTGCTCGCGTTGTGCGTGCGGCATGTGCCGCAATTTGCGGTGGTGCCCGAAGGCGCCGCAGCGCGCGGGTTGCAGGATGACCTGCGTGCAGCCGGCTTGCCGACTCGCGTACTGGTCGGCGAGGAGGGCCTGTGTCAGGTCGCCTCCGCGCCTGAAGTCGACGCGGTAATGGCGGCCATTGTCGGTGCGGCCGGGCTGCGTCCGACCCTGGCGGCAGTCGAGGCGGGCAAGAAGATTCTGCTGGCGAACAAGGAAGCGCTGGTGATGTCCGGCGCTCTGTTCATGCAGGCCGTGCGCAAGAGCGGCTCGGTGCTGCTGCCGATCGACAGCGAACACAATGCGATTTTTCAGTGCATGCCCGCGGATTTCGCGCGCGGCTTGAGTTCGGTAGGGGTACGTCGGATTTTGCTGACAGCCTCTGGCGGCCCGTTCCGGCAGACGCCGCTGGCCGAGCTGGCGCATGTGTCGCCTGAACAGGCGTGCGCGCACCCGAACTGGTCCATGGGGCGCAAGATCTCCGTGGATTCGGCGAGCATGATGAACAAAGGTCTGGAGCTGATCGAAGCCTGCTGGCTGTTCGATGCCAAGCCGGCCCAGGTCGAAGTGGTGATTCATCCGCAGAGCGTGATCCACTCTCTGGTGGATTATGTCGATGGATCGGTGCTGGCGCAGTTGGGTAACCCGGACATGCGCACACCGATCGCCAACGCCCTGGCCTGGCCGGAGCGCATCGATTCCGGCGTACCGCCACTGGATCTGTTTGCCATTGCGCGACTGGATTTCGAAGCGCCCGATGAAAGCCGTTTCCCGTGCCTGCGTTTGGCCCGGCAGGCCGCCGAAGCCGGTGACAGCGCGCCGGCGATGCTCAACGCGGCCAATGAAGTGGCAGTGGCAGCGTTTCTCGATGGACGGGTTCGCTACCTGGAAATCGCGAGTATGATCGAGGAAGTCTTGAATCTGGAGCCAGTGGTGGCGCTGAACGACCTCGATGCGGTGTTTACGGCGGACGCGAAAGCGCGAATGCTGGCCGAGCAATGGTTGAGTCGGCACGGCCGATAGTTTTTGCAAACACAATGGCGACACGCGGCACTGAACAGGATTGCGGAGAAAGTAGATGAGCGCGCTCTATATGATTGCCGGCACCCTGATCGCCCTGGGTGTGCTGGTCACCTTCCACGAATTCGGCCACTTCTGGGTCGCGCGTCGCTGTGGCGTCAAGGTTCTGCGTTTTTCCGTGGGCTTCGGCATGCCGCTGCTGCGCTGGCATGACAAGCAAGGCACCGAGTTCGTGGTTGCCGCGATTCCGCTGGGCGGCTACGTCAAGATGCTTGATGAGCGCGAAGGCGAAGTGCCGGTCGATCAGTTGGATCAGTCCTTCAACCGCAAGTCGGTGCGGCAGCGTATCGCGATTGTCGCCGCCGGACCGATTGCCAACTTTCTTTTGGCCCTGGTGTTCTTTTGGGTGCTGGCCATGCTCGGCAGCGAGCAGGTGCGCCCGGTCATCGGTGCGGTCGAGTCCGGCAGCATTGCCGCCAAGGCCGGTCTGAATGCCGGTCAGGAGATTGTTTCGATCGATGGTGAGCCCACGTCGGGCTGGGCTGCGGTCAATTTGCAGCTGGTTCGTCGTCTGGGTGAGAGCGGCGCCATTCAACTGCTGGTGCGCGAGCAGGGTTCGAGCGCTGAGTCGCCGCGCACGCTGGCACTGGATAACTGGCTCAAAGGGGCCGACGAGCCGGATCCGATCCGCTCGCTGGGCATTCGCCCGTGGCGTCCGGCGTTGCCGCCGGTGCTTGCCGAGCTTGACCCGAAGGGCCCGGCCCAGGCAGCCGGGCTGAAAACCGGTGATCGGCTGCTGGCGCTTGATGGCCAGCCGCTCGATGACTGGCAGCAAGTGGTCGATACCGTTCGTACGCGTCCTGATACCAAAATCATGCTGCGCGTCGAGCGCGACAATGCTCAAATCGACGTCCCGGTGACGCTGGCGGCGCGCGGTGAAAGCAAAGCGCCGAGCGGTTATCTGGGTGCTGGCGTCAAAGCCATCGACTGGCCGCCGGAAATGATCCGCGAGGTCAGCTACGGCCCGCTGGCCGCGATCGGCGAGGGTGCCCGTCGCACTTGGACCATGAGCATTCTGACGCTGGATTCACTGAAGAAAATGCTGTTCGGCGAGCTCTCGGTAAAAAACTTGAGTGGACCGATAACCATTGCTAAAGTGGCGGGCGCTTCTGCCCAGTCGGGCGTCGCTGATTTCCTGAATTTCCTTGCTTATCTGAGTATTAGCCTGGGCGTTCTGAATTTGCTGCCCATTCCTGTACTGGATGGGGGGCATTTGTTGTTTTATCTGATCGAGTGGGTGCGTGGTCGCCCCTTGTCGGATCGGGTGCAAGGTTGGGGGATACAGATCGGTATCAGTTTGGTGGTCGGGGTGATGTTGCTTGCTCTGGTCAACGATCTGGGTCGACTGTAACGCTTCGCTGAATTGCGAATCTGCCGCATTTTGCGGCAGTTTGTTTATTGCCAGTTGGAATAAGAAAGGACTTCATGAAACGTCTGCTGCTAACTGCGGTTCTCACCGTATTGATGATCGCCGAAGTTCACGCCGAGTCCTTCACTATCTCTGATATTCGCGTCAATGGCCTCCAGCGGGTCTCCGCGGGTAGCGTCTTTGGTGCCTTGCCGTTGAACGTCGGCGAGCAGGCGGATGATCGTCGCCTGGTGGAATCCACTCGTGCGTTGTTCAAAACCGGTTTCTTTCAAGATATCCAGCTGGGCCGCGAAGGCAACGTTCTGGTCATCACCGTGGTCGAGCGTCCATCGGTCGCCAGTATTGAAATCGAGGGCAACAAAGCGATTTCCACTGAAGACCTGATGAAAGGCCTCAAGCAATCCGGTCTGGCCGAAGGCGAAATCTTCCAGCGCGCCACCCTCGAGGGTGTCCGTAACGAACTGCAACGTCAGTACGTCGCCCAGGGTCGCTACTCGGCCACCGTCGATACCGAAGTGGTCTCGCAGCCGCGTAACCGCGTGGGTCTGAAAGTGAAGATCAACGAAGGTACGGTTGCCGCCATCCAGCACATCAACGTGGTAGGCAATACGGTGTTCCCTGAGGAAGACCTGACCGACCTGTTCGAACTGAAAACCACCAACTGGCTGTCGTTCTTCAAGAACGATGACAAATATGCCCGTGAAAAACTCTCCGGTGACCTGGAGCGTCTGCGTTCCTACTACCTGGACCGCGGCTACATCAACATGGACATCGCTTCGACCCAGGTGTCGATTACCCCGGACAAGAAGCACGTCTACATTACCGTCAACGTGACCGAGGGTGAGAAGTACACCGTTCGTGACGTCAAGCTCAGCGGCGACCTGAAAGTTCCTGAAGACCAGGTCAAGTCGCTGTTGCTGGTGCAGAAAGGCCAGGTGTTCTCGCGCAAGCTGATGACCACCACTTCCGAGCTGATCACCCGTCGTCTGGGTAACGAGGGTTACACCTTCGCCAACGTCAACGGCGTGCCTCAGCCGCACGATGACGACCACACTGTGGACATCCTCTTCGCTGTCGACCCGGGCAAGCGCGCCTACGTCAACCGCATCAACTTCCGTGGCAACACCAAGTCCGAGGACGAAGTACTGCGTCGTGAGATGCGCCAGATGGAAGGCGGCTGGGCTTCGACCTACCTGATCGACCAGTCCAAGACCCGTCTGGAACGTCTGGGCTTCTTCAAGGAAGTCAACGTTGAAACCCCGGCCGTGCCAGGTGTCGACGACCAGGTTGACGTGAACTACGCGGTTGAAGAACAGGCTTCCGGTTCGATCACTGCCAGCGTCGGTTTCGCCCAGAGTGCCGGTTTGATCCTCGGTGGCTCGATCACCCAGAACAACTTTCTCGGTACCGGTAACCGCGTCAGCATCGGCCTGACCCGCAGCGAATACCAGAGCCGCTACAACTTCGGCTACGTTGACCCCTACTGGACCGCCGATGGCGTGAGCCTGGGTTACAACGCGTTCTACCGCACCACCGACTACGATGAACTCGATGCCGATATTTCCAGCTATGCGGTAGACAGCCTCGGTGCCGGCGTCAACGTCGGTTACCCGATCAGCGAGACTTCGCGTCTGACGTTCGGTCTGTCTGCCCAGCAGGACAAGATCAACACCGGTCGCTATACCGTTGACGAGATTTTCGACTTCGTTAAAAAGGAAGGCGATCAGTACCTGAACTTCAAGGCGTCGGCTGGTTGGTCCGAGTCGACGTTGAACAAGGGTGTTCTGCCGACCCGTGGCCGTTCCCAGAGCCTGACTCTGGAAACCACCATCCCGGGCAGCGACCTGTCGTTCTTCAAACTTGACTACCGTGGTCAGCTGTTCCAGCCGATCACCGAAAACTACACCATGCGTCTGCACACCGAACTCGGTTATGGCGACGGCTACGGTTCGACCGACGGCCTGCCGTTCTATGAAAACTACTATGCCGGTGGCTTCAACTCGGTACGTGGCTTCAAGGACAGCACTCTGGGCCCACGCAGTACGCCGAGTCAGGGTAATAATCCGGGGACCTCTCGAGATCCCGACCAGGATCCGTTGCCATTCGGTGGTAACGTCCTGATCCAGGGTGGTGTCGAGGTGCTGTTCCCGCTGCCATTCGTCAAGGATCAACGTTCCCTGCGCACCTCGGTTTTCTGGGACGTCGGTAACGTGTTCGACTCGCAGTGCAAGGACACTACGAACGCGAACGGTACTTCGTCCAATACCAAATGCAACGACATCAGCCTGAGCAACATGGCCAGCTCCGTCGGTGTCGGCGTGACCTGGGTCACCGCACTGGGGCCTCTGAGCTTCGCCCTGGCGATGCCGATCAAGAAACCGGATGACGCTGAAACTCAAGTGTTCCAATTCTCCCTCGGCCAGACGTTCTAAGCGTCTGACCCAAGACAACGACAATGGATTTTGTAGGAGTGCATCGTGCGTAAGTTGACTCAATTGGTTCTCCTGGCCTCCGTACTGGTGGCAGGCCCGGCGTTCGCCGACATGAAAATTGCCGTGCTGAACTATCAGATGGCACTGCTGGAATCCGACGCGGCGAAGAAATACGCCGTGGATGCCGAGAAGAAGTTCGGTCCGCAACTGACCAAGCTGAAAACCCTGGAAAGCAGCGCCAAAGGCATTCAGGACCGTCTGATGGCCGGTGGCGACAAGATGCAGCAGGGCGAACGTGAGCGTCTGGAGCTGGAATTCAAGCAAAAGGCCCGTGACTTCCAGTTCCAGTCCAAGGAACTGAACGAAGCCAAGGCCGTGGCTGACCGCGAAATGCTCAAGCAGCTGAAGCCGAAACTGGACAGCGCTGTGGAAGAAGTCATCAAGAAAGGTGGTTTTGACCTGGTGTTCGAGCGTGGCGCAGTCATCGATGTCAAACCTCAGTACGACATCACGCGCCAGGTTATCGAGCGCATGAATCAGCTGAAGTAACCCATGACCGTAACTATCAGGCTCGGCCAGTTGGCCGAGCACCTCGGCGCCACCCTGCGTGGCGACCCCGAGATGCAAATTACTGGGCTAGCCACTTTGCAAGAGGCTGGCCCAGCTCAGTTGAGCTTTCTGGCAAATCCCCAATACCGTAAATACCTGGCCGGTTCACAGGCCGCTGCGTTGCTGCTCAAGCAGGCGGACGCTGAAGGTTTCGCCGGTAATGCCCTGGTGGTGCCGGATCCTTATCTGGCCTACGCGCGTATCTCGCATTTGTTCGATCCAAAGCCAAAAGCTGCTGCGGGTATTCACCCGACGGCGGTCATTGCGCCGGACGCGGTAGTTGATCCGAGTGCCAGCATTGGCCCGTTCGTGGTCATCGAAGCCGGTGCTCGCGTTGCGGCACAGGTGACGCTGGGCGCGCATTGCGTGGTCGGCGCTCGCAGCGAGATCGGTGAGGGCGGCTGGCTGGCTCCTCGCGTCACGCTGTATCACGACGTACGCATCGGCAAACGTGTGGTGATTCAGTCCGGCGCGGTGATCGGTGGCGAGGGCTTCGGCTTCGCCAACGAAAAAGGCGTCTGGCAGAAAATCGCCCAGATCGGTGGCGTGACCATCGGCGACGATGTCGAGATTGGCGTGAACACCGCCATCGACCGCGGCGCCCTGGCCGATACCGTGATCGGCAACGGCGTCAAGCTCGACAACCAGATCCAGATTGCGCACAACGTCCAGGTCGGTGATCACACCGCCATGGCCGCCTGTGTCGGCATCTCCGGCAGCACCAAAATCGGCAAGCACTGCATGCTCGCCGGTGGTGTCGGTCTGGTCGGCCACATTGATATCTGCGACAACGTTTTCCTGACCGGGATGACCATGGTGACCCACTCGATTACCGAGCCGGGCGCCTATTCTTCCGGCACAGCCATGCAACCGGCGGCCGAATGGCGCAAAAGCGCGGCCCGCATCCGTCAGCTCGATGACATCGCGCGACGGTTGAAACAGCTGGAAAAGCGCGTAGGGGAAGTGACCCCTGACGGCAATGCTTCATCTGATGGCTGATACCATTTCCATATCAAGTGTGCACAGCCTCTAGACTGCCTCCTTGATTTGCTAGAGGAGTGCGCGTCAGTCGCGCTCCCAATCTTTACATAGGCTTTCCCCTGAAATGATGGACATCAACGAGATTCGCGAATACCTGCCTCACCGTTACCCGTTCCTGCTGGTGGACCGGGTGGTGGAACTGGACACTGAAGGCAAGCGAATTCGCGCCTACAAGAATGTCAGCATCAATGAACCGTTCTTCAATGGTCACTTCCCTGCGCATCCGATCATGCCGGGCGTGCTGATCATCGAAGCGATGGCTCAGGCTGCCGGGATCCTCGGTTTCAAGATGCTCGACGTCAAACCGGCCGACGGCACCCTGTATTACTTCGTCGGTTCCGACAAGCTGCGCTTCCGTCAGCCAGTCAAGCCGGGCGACCAGTTGATTCTTGAGGCGACCTTCATCAGCTGCAAGCGCAAGATCTGGAAATTCGAGTGCCAGGCTTCGGTCGATGGCAAGCCGGTCTGCTCGGCGGAAATCATCTGCGCGGAACAAAAAGTATGAGTTTGATTGACCCTCGCGCAATCATCGATCCGTCCGCCGTTCTGGCTGACGGCGTCGAGGTCGGCCCGTGGTCGATCATCGGCGCAGGTGTGGAAATCGGCGAGGGTACCGTGATCGGGCCGCATGCGATCCTCAAGGGGCCGACCCGCATTGGTAAGCACAATCGCATCTACCAGTTTTCTTCGGTAGGCGAAGACACCCCGGATCTGAAATACAAAGGCGAGGAAACCCGCCTGGTGATCGGTGACCACAACGTCATCCGCGAAGGCGTGACCATTCACCGTGGCACCGTTCAGGATCGTTCGGAAACCACCCTGGGTGATCACAACCTGATCATGGCCTATGCCCACATCGGTCACGACAGTGTCATCGGCAATCACTGCATTCTGGTCAACAACACTGCGCTTGCCGGCCATGTGCACGTTGACGACTGGGCGATCCTCTCCGGTTTCACGCTGGTGCATCAGTACTGCCACATCGGCGCGCACAGCTTTTCCGGCATGGGCACGGCGATCGGCAAGGACGTTCCGGCGTTCGTCACCGTGTTCGGCAACCCGGCCGAGGCGCGCAGCATGAACTTCGAAGGCATGCGCCGTCGCGGTTTCAGCGAAGATGCGATCCACGCCTTGCGCCGTGCCTACAAGACCGTCTACCGCCAGGGCCTGACGGTCGAGCAGGCGCTGGCCGAGCTGGTCGAGCCGTCTGCGCAGTTCCCTGAAGTCGCCGTGTTCCGCGATTCGATCCAGGCATCGACCCGCGGCATCACCCGCTGATCATGGCCAGTCTGCGTATTGCGCTGGTGGCGGGTGAGGCTTCCGGTGACATTCTCGGCGCCGGCCTCATGCGCGCGCTCAAGGCACAACATCCGGCGATCGAGTTCATCGGTGTCGGCGGGCCGCTGATGCAGGCCGAAGGCCTGACCTCGTACTTCCCCATGGAGCGCCTGTCGGTCATGGGCCTGGTGGAAGTGCTCGGTCGGCTGCGTGAATTGCTCAAGCGCCGCAAGGACTTGATTGCCACGCTGATCGGCGCCAGGCCGGACGTGTTCATCGGCATCGACGCGCCGGATTTCAACCTCAATATCGAACTCAAGCTGCGTCAGGCCGGGATCAAGACCGTGCATTACGTCAGCCCGTCGGTGTGGGCGTGGCGGCAGAAGCGGGTGCTGAAGATCCGCGAAGGTTGCGATCTGATGCTCACCCTGTTGCCGTTCGAAGCGAAATTCTACGAAGAGAAGGGCGTGCCGGTACGTTTCGTCGGTCACACCTTGGCCGATACGATTCCGCTCGAGGCTGACCGCGCCGCTGCACGTGCCGAGTTGGGTTTGCCCGACGGCCCGCTGGTGGCACTGATGCCGGGCAGCCGTGGCGGTGAAGTCAGTCGCCTCGGCGCACTGTTTCTGGATACTGCCGAGCGCCTGCGAGGCATGCGTCCGGGCGTACGCTTTGTCATTCCCTGTGCCAATCCGGAACGCCGCGTGCAATTGGAAGCGCTGCTGGTCGGCCGCGATTTGCCGGTGACATTGCTCGATGGTAAGTCGCATCTGGCCCTCGCCGCGTGCAACGCCGTGTTGATCGCATCGGGCACTGCTACCCTTGAAGCGCTGCTGTACAAGCGGCCGATGGTAGTGGCGTATCGATTGGCGCCGCTGACATTCTGGATTCTCAAACGCATGGTCAAGAGCCCCTACGTGTCGCTGCCCAACTTACTCGCCCAGCGCTTGCTGGTGCCGGAGTTGTTGCAGGATGATGCGACTGTCGAGGCGTTGGCGCAGACGCTGTCGCCATTGATCGAAGGCGGAGAGGAACAGACCCGCGGTTTCGACGAGATCCACCGCACGCTGCGGCGCGATGCTTCCAATCAGGCGGCGGACGCCGTCCTTAACCTGATCGGCAAACCACAATGAGCAAGACAAGCATGCAGATGGGCCTCGATTTCACCCTGGTCGCCGAAGTCGAAGAACTGGTCGCCGGTGTCGATGAAGTGGGTCGTGGCCCCTTGTGTGGCGCGGTGGTGACGGCGGCGGTGATCCTCGATCCGAACCGGCCAATCCTCGGCCTCGACGATTCGAAGAAACTCACCGAAGCCAAGCGCGAAAAGCTCTACGACGAGATCTGCGAAAAGGCCCTGAGCTGGTGCATCGCTCGCGCCGAGGTCGAAGAAATCGATGATCTGAACATTCTCCACGCCACCATGTTGGCGATGCAGCGTGCGGTCGCTGGCCTGCACGTTCAGCCGAAACTGGCGATGATCGATGGCAACCGCTGCCCGCATCTGCCGATGCGCGCCGAAGCGGTGATTCAGGGTGATGGCAAGGTTCCGGCCATCGCAGCGGCGTCGATTCTGGCCAAGGTCAGTCGCGATCGCGAGATGGCGGCATTCGAATTGATCTACCCGGGCTACGGCATCGGCGGCCATAAAGGCTACCCGACGCCCGTTCATCTGGAAGCGCTGGCGCGGCTCGGCCCGACGCCGATTCACCGCCGCTCGTTCGCCCCGGTCCGCCTGGCTTATGAGGCGCGGGAAAGCCTCACGCAGGTTTAGGCACAAGGCTGATGTTTTATTCGAGGCCCGGTACAATCCGGGCCTCGTTGTCTCTATGTAACTGGACAGGATCACTATGCCGGCTTCATTCGTTCATCTACGCCTGCACACTGAGTACTCCCTGGTCGACGGGCTGGTGCGGATCAAGCCCTTGGTCAAGGCGCTGACCGCCATGAACATGCCGGCGGTCGCGGTCACCGATCAGAACAACATGTGTTCTCTGGTCAAGTTCTATAAAAACGCCATGGGCGCCGGCATCAAGCCGATCTGCGGTGCCGACCTGTGGCTGGCGAACAAGGACCCGGATGCGCCGCTGAGCCGCATCAGCCTGCTGGTGATGAACGCTCAGGGTTATCGCAATCTCACCGAATTGATCTCCCGCGGCTTCATCGAAGGCCAGCGCAACGGCATGGTCATCGTCGAGCGCGAGTGGGTGGCCGAGGCCAACGAAGGCCTGATCATGCTGTCCGCCGCCAAAGAAGGCGAGATCGGCATGGCGATGATCGGCGGCAATCCGGCGGAAGCCGAAGCGCTGACCCGCGAGTGGATGGCGGTGTTCCCGGATCGCTTCTATCTGGAAATCCAGCGCACCAACCGTCCCAACGATGAAGAGCAACTGCACGGCGCCGTGGCACTGGCCGACAAACTGGGCGCGCCGCTGGTGGCGACCAACGATGTGCGCTTCATCAAGCAGGAAGACTTCGCCGCCCACGAAACCCGCGTGTGCATCGGTGAAGGCCGCGCACTCGACGATCCGCGCCGCTCAAAGAATTACAGCGATCAGCAATACCTGAAAAGCGCCGAGGAAATGCTCGAGCTGTTCAGCGATATTCCCGACGCCATCGAAAACACCGTCGAGATTGCCAAGCGCTGCAACATCGACGTGAAGCTGGGCACGCACTTCCTGCCCAACTTCCCGATCCCCGATGGCATGACCATCGACGAATATTTCCGCAAGGTTTCCTTCGAAGGTCTCGAAGAACGCTTGGCGGTGCTGCTGCCCAAGGACACCACCGAAGACTACGAAGCCAAGCGTCAGGTGTACGTCGATCGCTTGAATTTCGAGCTGGATATCATCATCCAGATGGGCTTTCCCGGTTACTTCCTGATCGTGATGGACTTTATCCAGTGGGCCAAGAACAACGGCGTACCGGTAGGTCCGGGCCGTGGGTCGGGTGCCGGTTCGCTGGTGGCTTACGTACAGAAGATCACCGACCTCGACCCGCTGGAATATGACCTGCTGTTCGAACGTTTCCTCAACCCGGAACGGGTCTCGATGCCCGACTTCGACGTCGACTTCTGCATGGACGGTCGCGACCGCGTGATCGATTACGTGGCCGAGAAATACGGTCGCAACGCGGTGAGCCAGATCATCACCTTCGGTTCCATGGCCGCCAAGGCTGTGGTGCGTGACGTGGCGCGGGTGCAGGGCAAGTCCTACGGCCTGGCGGATCGTCTGTCGAAGATGATTCCGTTCGAAGTCGGCATGACCCTGGAAAAAGCCTACGAGCAGGAAGAGATCCTGCGTGACTTCATCAAGGTCGATGAAGAAGCGGCGGAAATCTGGGAGATGGCGCGCAAGCTCGAGGGCGTGGTGCGTAACGTCGGCAAACACGCCGGTGGTGTGGTGATCGCACCGACCAAGCTGACCGACTTCTCGCCAATCTATTGCGACGAGGCCGGCGACGGTCTGGTGACCCAGTTCGACAAGGACGACGTTGAGGCAGCCGGTCTGGTGAAGTTCGAC
The DNA here is from genome assembly GCF_030209115.1 of Pseudomonas sp. FR229a. NCBI lineage: Bacteria > Pseudomonadati > Pseudomonadota > Gammaproteobacteria > Pseudomonadales > Pseudomonadaceae > Pseudomonas > Pseudomonas sp. FR229a. The sequence goes on from NZ_JARVSP010000025.1 coordinate 38,018, forward strand.
TTCCTCGGCCTGCGTACGCTGACGATCATCGACTGGGCGCTGAAAACCATCAACCGCGACCGCGCCAAGGTCAACGAGCCGCCGCTGGATATCGCTTTTATCCCGCTGGACGACAAGCCGACCTACCAGTTGCTGCAAAAAGCCGAAACCACCGCGGTGTTCCAGCTTGAATCCCGCGGCATGAAGGAGCTGATCAAAAAGCTCAAGCCCGACTGCCTGGAAGACTTGATCGCACTGGTGGCACTGTTCCGTCCGGGTCCGCTGCAATCGGGCATGGTGGACGACTTCATCAACCGTAAGCACGGGCGCGCCGAACTGGCCTATCCGCACTCGGATTACCAGTACGACGGCCTCAAGCCAGTATTGGCGCCAACTTACGGCATCATCCTGTATCAGGAACAGGTGATGCAGATTGCCCAGGTCATGGCCGGTTACACCCTCGGTGGTGCGGACATGCTGCGTCGAGCGATGGGTAAGAAAAAGCCCGAGGAAATGGCCAAGCAGCGCGGCGGTTTCATTGAAGGTTGCGCGACCAACGGCATCGACGCCGACCTTGCCGGTAACATTTTCGACCTGGTGGAAAAATTCGCCGGTTACGGCTTCAACAAGTCCCACTCCGCCGCCTACGGTCTGGTGTCGTACCAGACCGCCTGGCTGAAAGCTCACTACCCGGCGCCGTTCATGGCCGCGGTACTCTCGGCGGACATGCACAACACCGACAAGGTCGTGACCTTGATCGAGGAAGTGCGCACGATGAAGCTGCGTCTCGACGCGCCAGACGTGAACACTTCGGAGTTCAAGTTCACGGTGAACGACGACGGCCGTATCGTTTATGGCCTCGGCGCGATCAAAGGCGTCGGTGAAGGCCCGGTGGAAGCGATCACCGAAGCGCGTCAGGCCGGTCCGTTCAAGGATCTGTTCGACTTCTGCGCGCGGGTCGACCTCAAGCGCATCAACAAACGCACCCTCGATGGCCTGATTCGCAGCGGTGCACTGGATCGCCTCGGCCCGTATTTCCATGACGAGCAGAAAGCCTATCAAGCCAACATCGACCGCAACCGCGCGGTGCTGCTGGCGGCGATGGAAGAAGCGATCAAGGCGGCCGAGCAGACTGCGCGTACTCACGACAGTGGTCACGCCGATCTGTTTGGCGGTTTGTTCGTCGAAGAAGATGCCGACGTTTATGCATCCCATCGCAAGGCCAAGGAGCTGACCCTCAAGGAACGTCTCAAGGGTGAAAAAGACACCTTGGGCCTGTACCTGACCGGTCACCCGATCGACGAGTACGAAGGCGAGATTCGCCGCTTCGCCCGTCAGCGCATCATCGACCTGAAACCGGCGCGCGATACGCAGACTGTGGCGGGGATGATCATTGCCCTGCGGGTGATGAAGAACAAGAAGGGCGACAAGATGGGCTTCATCACCCTCGACGACCGTTCCGGGCGGATCGAGGCGTCGCTGTTTGCCGATGCGTTCCATTCCGCGCAGTCACTGCTGCAGACTGACGCGATGGTGGTGGTCGAGGGCGAAGTCAGCAACGACGACTTCTCCGGCGGCCTGCGCCTGCGGGTCAAGCGCGTGATGAGCATGGAGGATGCGCGGACCAATCTGGCCGAAAGCCTGCGCCTGAAGCTGCACACCCAGGATCTCAAAGGCGATCAGCTACGCTGGTTGGGCGAACTGCTCAAGCGTCATCGCGGCGCGTGCCCGGTCACCATGGAGTACACCAGCCCGGATGCGAAGACCTTGCTGCAGTTCGGCGAGACCTGGCGGATCGACCCGGCGGATGCCTTGATTCAAGCCCTGCGTGACCAGTTCGGGCGAGACAACGTCTTCCTCCAATACCGTTGACCGGCAAGTGCCATCATTGCGCTTGCCCGCAACCTGAATTTTTAATCTCGACCTCAGCGCGCCTCTCCCTTAAGGTAGGGCGCGAATAGACAACCGGCCGGCCCAAGCTCACTTGGGACACGACCCAAGACGGACGCCTATGAACCCGAATTTTCTAGATTTCGAACAGCCGATCGCCGACCTGCAAGCCAAGATCGAAGAGTTGCGCTTGGTCGGTAATGACAATTCGCTGAATATCGGCGATGAGATCTCCCGCCTGCAGGACAAGAGCAAGACGCTGACCGAAGACATTTTCGGCAAGCTGACCAGCTGGCAGATCGCACGCCTGGCGCGTCACCCGAAACGCCCTTACACCCTCGACTACATCGAGCACATCTTCACCGAGTTCGACGAGTTGCACGGCGACCGTCACTTCTCCGACGACGCTGCCATCGTTGGCGGTATCGCCCGTCTGGAAGACCAGCCGGTGATGATCATCGGCCACCAGAAGGGCCGTGAAGTACGCGAGAAAGTCCGCCGCAACTTCGGCATGCCGCGCCCGGAAGGCTACCGCAAGGCCTGCCGCCTGATGGAGATGGCCGAGCGCTTCAAGATGCCGATCCTGACCTTCATCGACACTCCGGGTGCCTACCCGGGCATTGACGCCGAAGAGCGCAACCAGAGCGAAGCGATCGCCTGGAACCTGCGCGTGATGGCGCGCCTGAAAACCCCGATCATCGCCACCGTGATCGGTGAAGGTGGTTCCGGCGGCGCACTGGCCATCGGCGTCTGCGATCAACTGAACATGCTGCAATATTCGACCTACGCGGTGATCTCGCCGGAAGGTTGCGCTTCGATCCTGTGGAAAACCGCCGAGAAAGCGCCGGATGCCGCTGAAGCAATGGGCATCACCGCCGAGCGTCTGAAAGGGCTCGGCATCGTCGACAAGGTGATCAGCGAGCCACTGGGCGGCGCCCACCGTGATCCGGCTGCGGCGGCTGCGTCGATCCGCGCCGAGCTGAGCTCGCAACTGGCGATGCTCAAGCAGTTCGATAACGAAGCGCTGCTCAAGCGCCGTTACGATCGCCTGATGAGCTACGGTCTCTAAGTCGAGCGCTACGCCCTGTAGGAGTGAGCCTGCTCGCGATAGCGATGTAACATTCAACCCATGTGTTGGCTGTCACACCGCTATCGCGAGCAGGCTCACTCCTACATTTGATTGGGGCAAAGAGAAAGTTATGGGTCAGTCCATGAGTGATTTGCCGTCGCAGCTTCTGCTGAACCTTGAGCCTTGGCGCAACGTCGCTCACTGGCGCGTCGCCTTCTCCGGCGGCCTCGATTCCACCGTCCTCCTGCATCTGCTCGCCACTCTGGCGAAAACCGAATCCCTCCCAGCGCTAAGCGCCATTCATATCCATCACGGCCTTCAGGCTGCGGCCGATGCGTGGCCGCAACATTGCCAGGCCGTTTGCGACGCCCTGAATGTTTCGTTGGAAGTGGAGCGGGTAACCGTGAAGGGCGGGGCGAGCCTGGAGCGGGCGGCGCGGGATGCGCGTTATGCCGCGTTCAATTCGCTGACGCAGACCAGTGAAGTGCTTCTGACTGGCCAACACCGCGACGACCAGGCGGAAACGCTGCTGTTTCGCCTGTTGCGCGGAGCCGGCGTACGCGGGCTTGGCGGGATGCCGCAGCAGCGCCCGGTGGGGAAGGGCATGCTGGTGCGACCGTTGCTCGATGTCAGCCGCGCTGAGCTGGAAAGTTATGCACAGACACATCAGTTGCGCTGGATCGAAGACCCGTCGAATCAGGATCGGCAGTTTTCGCGCAACTATCTGCGTCACCAGATCATGCCGGTGCTGACCGAGCGCTGGCCGCAGGCGCAGGCGAGCATGGCGCGCACGGCGGCGCATCTGCGTGAAGCGCAGGGCTTGCTTGATGAGCTGGCGCAGATCGATCTGGCGCAGGCAGAAACTTCACATGAGTTTGATTGGCTCGGCGTGCCATCCCTGGCGCTGGCGCCGTTGGCAGCGTTGTCTGACGCGCGCCAGCGAAATGCCCTCAGCCACTGGCTCGAACCGTTGACCCGGCTGCCAGACGCTGACCATTGGTCGGGCTGGATCGACCTGCGCGATGCCAGCGCCGACGCCGCTCCGATCTGGCGGCTGGCCGACGGCGAATTGCACCGCAGCGCCGGCCGCATCTGGTGGCTGAGTGGTCATTGGCTGCGCCTAGCAGTGATCGGCGCCGACTGGCAGACCCCGACGTCAGCGCTACGCTTGGCCGATAACGGGCGCGTCATGTTTCACGGGCAAGCTCCATTCGGGCCTTTGCGCATTGCCTATCGGCAGGGCGGTGAGGTCATGCAACTGGCCGAGCGCGGCAGTCGTGATCTCAAGCGTCTGCTCAATGAGCGCGCGGTGCCGGCATTCGTGCGTGGCAGATTGCCGCTGCTGTTTCGTGGCGAAGAATTGCTCGCGGTGGCGAACCTGTCGGGTCTCGACGGTCAGATGCACGAAGGCTGGGCATTGCAATGGCAGCCAACAGACGAAGATCAAGGTTTGAGCTGAAAGGAGCATTCCGGTAGACTACGCTCCCTTCTTGATACAACTTCTGTGGATTCGCCTGAATTGCAGGAGTTGCCGATTACCAAGCAGTCTTTGCTGGGCGATTCCAAAAAATGTGTAGCGAGCAACGTACCGGTGTTTCATCTGCCGGTCTGTCACAACGCGGCGGTTTTTTCGAAAGGTGCACTGTGATTAATGCAGGTGATCGGGGGCTTCGGCCTTCCTTCGCTTTCCCCGGCGGCTCGTTCCGCTTTAACGCAGACTTCTAGGGTTTTTCATGACGCGCTACATATTCGTCACGGGCGGTGTTGTTTCTTCATTGGGGAAAGGCATTGCCTCGGCTTCATTGGCGGCTATCCTGGAGGCGCGGGGGCTTAAGGTCACCATGCTGAAGCTGGATCCGTACATCAACGTCGATCCAGGCACCATGAGCCCGTTCCAGCACGGTGAAGTGTTCGTCACCCACGACGGCGCCGAGACCGACCTGGACCTGGGTCACTACGAGCGGTTCATCCGCACGACCATGACCCAGAACAACAACTTCACCACCGGCCGCGTCTACGAGCACGTGCTGCGCAAAGAGCGCCGTGGCGACTACCTGGGTGCAACCATCCAGGTGATCCCGCACATCACCGACGAAATCAAGCGCCGCATCATCAAGGGTGCCGGTGATGCAGACGTGGCAATGGTCGAAATCGGTGGCACCGTCGGTGACATCGAGTCGCAACCGTTCCTCGAAGCCATCCGCCAGCTGCGTTTCGAAGTCGGCGCCAAGCGCGCGATGCTGATGCACCTGACGCTGGTGCCGTACATCGCCACCGCAGGCGAAACCAAGACCAAACCGACCCAGCACTCCGTCAAGGAACTGCGTTCGATCGGCCTGCAGCCAGACGTGCTGGTGTGCCGTTCCGATCACCCGATCGACGTGTCCTCGCGTCGCAAGATCGCGCAGTTCACCAACGTTGAAGAGCGTGCGGTGATCGCGCTGGAAGACGCCGATACCATCTACAAGATCCCGGGCATCCTGCACTCGCAAGGTCTGGACGATTTCGTCGTCGAGCGTTTCGGTCTGCAATGCGGCAGCGCCGATCTGTCCGAGTGGGACGCAGTGGTCGATGCCAAGCTGAACCCGGAACATGAAGTGACCATCGCCATGGTCGGCAAGTACATGGAATTGCTCGACGCCTACAAGTCGCTGATCGAAGCGATGAGTCACGCCGGCATCAGCAACCGCACCAAGGTCAACTTGCGCTACATCGATTCCGAAGACATCGAAAACCAGGGCACTGCGCTGCTCGAAGGTGTCGACGCGATTCTGGTGCCGGGCGGCTTCGGTCTGCGCGGTGTGGAAGGCAAGATCACTGCCGTTCAGTACGCTCGCGAAAACAAGGTTCCGTACCTCGGCATCTGCCTCGGCATGCAAGTGGCGGTCATCGAATTCGCTCGTAACGTGCTGGGCTGGAAAGACGCCAACTCCACCGAGTTCGATCGTGCCAGCGGTCATCCGGTTGTCGGCCTGATCACCGAGTGGGAAGACGCCACCGGCGCTGTTGAAGTGCGTACCGAAGCGTCCGATCTGGGCGGCACCATGCGCCTCGGCGCGCAGGATTGCCTGCTCGAGCCGGGCTCCAAAGTGCACGATTGCTACGGCAAGGATGTGATCGTCGAGCGTCACCGTCACCGTTACGAAGTGAACAACAACCTGCTGCCGCAGATCATCGAAGCCGGCCTGAAAATCTCCGGTCGTTCCGCCGATGCTGCGCTGGTCGAAGTGGTTGAAGCGCCGGATCATCCATGGTTCGTCGCCTGCCAGTTCCACCCTGAGTTCACCTCGACCCCACGCGACGGCCACCCGCTGTTCAGCGGTTTCGTCAAAGCCGCGTTGGCTCAACACCAGAAGAAGGCGTAACCCGATGGCACAGAAGATTATCCGCGTCGGCGACATCGAGATTGCCAACGACAAGCCGATGGTCCTGTTCGGCGGCATGAACGTGCTGGAAAGCCGTGACATGGCCATGCAGGTTTGCGAAGAGTACGTAAAGGTCACCGAAAAACTGGGTATCCCGTACGTGTTCAAGGCCAGCTTCGACAAGGCCAACCGGTCTTCTGTGACCTCCTATCGCGGTCCTGGCCTGGAAGAGGGCATGCGCATCTTCCAGGACATCAAACAAGCCTTCGGCGTGCCGATCATCACCGACGTCCACGAGCCGGATCAGGCTGCGGTCGTCGCTGAAGTCTGCGACATCATTCAGCTGCCGGCCTTCCTGTCGCGCCAGACCGATCTGGTTGTCGCGATGGCCAGGACCAACGCCGTGATCAATATCAAGAAAGCCCAGTTTCTCGCGCCTCAGGAAATGAAACACATCCTGAACAAGTGCGTCGAAGCCGGTGACGATCAGTTGATCCTCTGCGAGCGCGGTTCGAGCTTCGGCTACAACAACCTCGTGGTCGACATGCTCGGCTTCGGCATCATGAAGCAATTCGAGTACCCGGTATTCTTCGACGTGACCCACGCGCTGCAAATGCCTGGTGGTCGTGCCGACTCCGCCGGTGGTCGTCGTGCCCAGGTTCTGGATCTGGCCAAGGCCGGCATGAGCCAGTCGCTGGCGGGTCTGTTCCTCGAAGCGCACCCGGATCCGGACAACGCCAAATGCGACGGCCCTTGCGCCTTGCGTCTGGACAAACTGGAGCCATTCCTGGCCCAGCTCAAAGCTCTGGACGAACTGGTGAAGAGTTTTCCGACGGTAGAAACCGCGTAACGCTCGATTCTCCGGTAAAGTACCGCACGATTTGTCGCTCAGGCCCTCGGGCGTGAGCGCTGTCGTCTGCAAGTCTGCCCGCTGTACCTCGCTTGCCGACGATAAAGATTTCCTCTAGCTGCGTCGTTTTCGTCAACTTTGGAGTGTTTACAACAATGGCAAAAATCGTCGACATCAAAGGTCGTGAAGTTCTCGACTCCCGTGGCAATCCCACCGTGGAAGCGGACGTGCTTCTCGACAACGGCATCATCGGCAGCGCCTGCGCGCCGTCCGGTGCATCCACTGGCTCGCGTGAAGCACTCGAGCTGCGTGATGGCGACAAGAGCCGTTACCTGGGCAAGGGCGTGCTCAAGGCGGTAGCCAACATCAACGGTCCGATCCGCGATCTGCTGCTGGGCACTGACCCAAGCGACCAGAAAGCCCTCGACCAGGCGATGATCAAGCTCGACGGTACCGAAAACAAAGCAACCCTGGGCGCCAACGCCATCCTCGCCGTGTCCCTGGCTGCGGCCAAGGCGGCTGCGCAGGATCAGGACCTGCCGCTGTACGCACACATCGCCAACCTCAACGGCACCCCGGGTGTGTACTCGATGCCGGTACCGATGATGAACATCATCAACGGTGGCGAGCACGCCGATAACAACGTCGACATCCAGGAATTCATGGTGCAGCCAGTCGGCGCCAAGTCTTTCTCCGAAGGTCTGCGCATGGGCACCGAGATTTTCCATCACCTGAAAGCCGTGCTGAAGGCCCGTGGCCTGAGCACCGCCGTTGGCGACGAAGGCGGTTTTGCACCGAACCTGGCGTCCAACGAAGACGCGCTGAAAGTGATCTCCGAAGCCGTGGCCAATGCCGGTTACAAGCTGGGCACCGACGTGACCCTGGCGCTGGACTGCGCTGCGAGCGAGTTCTACGAAGACGGCAAGTACAACCTGTCCGGCGAAGGTCAGGTGTTCACTGCTGAAGGTTTCGCCGACTACCTCAAGGGTCTGACCGAGCGTTACCCGATCATCTCCATCGAAGACGGTCTGGACGAGTCCGACTGGGCTGGCTGGAAAATCCTCACCGACAAGATCGGCGAGAAGACCCAGTTGGTAGGCGACGACCTGTTCGTGACCAACACCAAGATCCTGAAAGAAGGCATCGATAAAAAGATCGCCAACTCGATCCTGATCAAGTTCAACCAGATCGGCACCCTGACCGAAACCCTGGAAGCCATCCAGATGGCCAAGGCTGCCGGTTACACCGCAGTGATCTCGCACCGTTCCGGCGAAACCGAAGATTCGACCATTGCCGACCTGGCCGTGGGCACCTCGGCTGGCCAGATCAAGACCGGTTCGCTGTGCCGTTCCGACCGCGTTTCCAAGTACAACCAGCTGCTGCGTATCGAAGAGCAGTTGAACGGCAAGGCCAAGTACAACGGCCGCACCGAGTTCCGCGGTTAAGCGCAACCTGATCAAAGGACACCGGATTGTGTCGGAAAAGTCGTGACAGCGATGGATTTGCCACTAATCTGATGCCTTAAGCACAAGCCTGGATCTTTCCAGGCTTCGTGCTATCAGATGCAGCAACATGATGCGTGGCTGTCTTTTTTCACTGGATACCTGATATTCGATGCGCAGTCCTTACTGGTTGTTTCTCGTTTTGCTCTTGCTGCTGGCCGGTCTGCAGTACCGCCTGTGGGTGGGCAATGGCAGTCTGGCGCAGGTCGCCGAGCTGAAACAGCAGATCGCCGATCAACATGCCGAAAACGAAGGCCTGCTGGAGCGCAACCGGGTGATGGACGCTGAAGTCAGCGAGTTGAAGAAAGGCATGGAGACCGTCGAAGAGCGGGCTCGCCACGAACTGGGCATGGTCAAGGACGGCGAAACCCTTTACCAGTTGGCCCAATGATCGATTCCCTGCCGGCCTTCTGGGCCGTGATTCCTGCCGCGGGCGTCGGTGCCCGAATGGCCGCGGACCGTCCCAAGCAATACCTGCAACTGGGCGGAAGCACAATTCTCGAACACAGCCTCGGCTGTTTCCTCGATCACCCGCGCCTCAAGGGGCTGGTGGTCAGTCTTGCGGTTGACGATCCTTATTGGCCGAACCTGGCCTGCGTCAACGATTCGCGCATTCAGCGGGTCGACGGCGCAGCCGAGCGTTCCGGTTCGGTGCTCAACGCCTTGCTGCATTTGCATGCGCAAGGTGCCGACGATGACGATTGGGTGCTGGTGCACGATGCGGCCCGGCCCAATCTGAGTCGTGATGATCTCGACAAGTTGCTCGCTGAACTGGCGGATGACCCGGTGGGCGGTCTACTGGCGGTTCCCGCTCGAGACACGCTTAAACGCGTTGATAAAAACGGGCGTGTGGTTGAAACGGTGGATCGCAGCGTGATCTGGCAGGCGTATACGCCGCAGATGTTTCGCCTCGGGGCTTTGCATCGGGCGTTGGCGGACAGTCTGGTCGCTGATGCGGTGATTACCGACGAGGCTTCGGCGATGGAGTGGGCCGGTCTGGCGCCGCGTCTGGTCGAAGGGCGGGCGGATAATCTCAAAGTGACCCGGCCGGAAGATCTGGAGTGGTTGCGCCAGCGTTGGGCGAACCGCCCTTAAAGACCAAAAGATCGCAGCCTTCGGCAGCTCCTACAGAGGAATGCGATTTCCTGTAGGAGCTGCCGAAGGCTGCGATCTTTTGGCTTTTCAATCCCGATATTCCGGCCGCTCCGCCAGTCCCACCTTCAAATAATCCACCAACTTGCGCACCTTCGGCGACAAATGCCGCTGCTGCGGATACAGCGCCCACACCGCCGTATTCGGCGGCTGATGCGTCTCCAGCAAGGAAATCAGCGCGCCGCTGTGCAAATGCTCGAGCACGTAATAGTCCGGCAACTGACACAACCCGACCCCCTGCAGCGCCGCATCCAGCACCGCCTGCCCACTGTTGCAGCGCCAGTTTCCCTGCACCCGCTGGGAAAATTCCCGGCCGTTCTGTTCCAGTTGCCAAATATCCGAACTGCCGATCAGGCAGTTGTGCCGACTCAACTCCGACAAACTGTGTGGGCGCCCGTACCGTTCAAGGTAGGAAGGTGACGCGCACAGGTACATGCGCCGTGGCGCCAGGCGTGTCGCGACCAACCGGGAATCCTGCAGCCGACCGAGGCGAATCGCCAGGTCCAGTCCTTCATGCACCAGATCCAGTTGCCGATTGCTCAACTCGATATCGATGCGCAGTTGCGGGTACAGCCCCATGAAGCGCGTCACCAGCGGCACGATGAACCGTTCGCCATAGGCTACGGCGCAGGTCATGCGCAGCATGCCTTTCGGTTCGCTGGTCAGATCGCCCACCGCGCGCAAGGCTTCCTCACGACCGTCCTGCAGGCGCTGGCAATGTTGCAGGAAAGTCTGCCCGGCTTCGGTCAGCGTTACGCGACGGGTGCTGCGGTAGAGCAGACGCGTCTGCAAACGCTCTTCGAGCCGTACGATTTGTCGACTGATGTGTGAGGAAGAAACCCCAAGACGTTCGGCAGCGGCGGTGAATTGGTTGCACTCGGCGACGGCGACGAACTCGTCAATGCCTTCCCAGCGGTTTTCCGACACTTGGATTATCCCTGTATGGCAATAATGTTTTGCTTTCGTCCGGATTATTCCTCAGGGCGCGCTGAACTACACTGTTTGTCTGCTTTTTTATTCACTGGATTTACTGGAGAGTCAGCATGATCAAGTCACGCGCCGCCGTTGCCTTCGAGGCCAAGAAGCCGCTGGAAATCGTAGAAGTCGATGTCGCCATGCCCAAGGCCGGTGAAGTGCTGCTGCGCGTCGTCGCTTCCGGCGTATGCCATACGGACGCCTACACCTTGTCCGGCGCAGATCCGGAGGGCATCTTCCCGTCGATCCTCGGTCATGAAGGCGGCGCTATCGTTGAAGCGATTGGCGAGGGCGTAACCTCGGTCGCCGTCGGCGATCACGTCATCCCCCTCTACACCCCTGAATGCGGCCAGTGCAAATTCTGCAAATCGGGCAAGACCAACCTCTGTCAGGCCATTCGCGCTACCCAAGGCAAAGGCCTGATGCCAGACGGCACTTCGCGTTTTTCCTACAAGGGCGAAACGATTTTCCACTACATGGGCACGTCGACCTTCTCTGAATACACCGTGCTTCCGGAAATTTCCGTGGCCAAGATCTCCAAAGATGCGCCGCTGGAAAAGGTCTGCCTGCTCGGCTGCGGCGTCACCACCGGCATCGGCGCCGTGCTCAACACCGCCAAGGTCAAACCGGGTGACACCGTGGCTATCTTCGGTCTCGGTGGTATTGGCTTGTCGGCCGTGATTGGCGCGGTGAAAGCCAAGGCCGCGCGCATCATCGCCATCGACATCAATCCGGCCAAGTTCGAAATTGCCAGGCAGCTGGGTGCTACCGACTGCGTGAACCCGAAAGACTACGATCGTCCGATCCAGGAAGTAATCGTCGACATGACCGACGGCGGCGTCGACTTTTCCTTCGAGTGCATCGGCAATGTGCAACTGATGCGCGCCGCGCTTGAGTGCTGCCACAAAGGCTGGGGCGAGTCGGTCATCATCGGTGTGGCCGGTGCCGGCCAGGAAATTGCCACTCGCCCATTCCAGCTGGTCACCGGTCGCGTCTGGCGCGGTTCGGCGTTCGGCGGCGTGCGTGGCCGCAGCGAATTGCCAAGCTACGTCGACATGGCCCAGAGCGGCGAAATCCCGCTGGATACCTTCATCACCCACACCATGGGCCTGGAAGATATCAACAAGGCGTTCGACCTGATGCACGAAGGCAAGAGCATCCGCACCGTCATACATTTCTAACAGCAGCTCCGAGCCGCAAGTTTCAAGCTGCAAGTAAAGGCATTCGTGCTTTTTCTTGAAGTTTGCGGCTTGCAGCTTACAGCTAGGGAGAATCCCTTGAATCTGGAAAATATTTCCTGTCAGAAGAGTTTCGGTGGTTGGCACAAGCGTTATCGCCATCGCTCCGAAGTGCTTGATTGCGATATGGTCTTTGCCGTGTACCTGCCGCCGCAGGCGGAGCAGGGCGGCAAGCTGCCGGTGTTGTACTGGTTATCGGGGCTGACCTGCACCGATGAGAACTTCATGCAGAAGGCCGGTGCGATGCGCATGGCCGCGCAGCTCGGTCTGATCATCGTCGCGCCGGACACCAGCCCGCGTGGCCCGGATGTCCCGGACGATGCAGAGAAGGCCTGGGACTTTGGCCTCGGCGCGGGGTTTTATCTGAACGCCACGCAGGCGCCATGGGCGCGTCACTATCGGATGCATGACTATGTCGTGAAGGAATTGCCTGCACTGGTTGAGGCGCATTTCCCCGCCTCCGACAAACGCAGCATCAGCGGCCACTCCATGGGCGGTCACGGTGCTCTGGTTTGTGCTTTGCGCAACCCCGGGCGCTATAAATCGGTGTCGGCCTTTTCGCCGATCACCCATCCGATCGATTGCCCGTGGGGCCAGAAAGCCTTTTCTCATTATCTGGGCGAAGACCGCTCGAAGTGGAAAGAGTGGGACGCGTGCGTGCTGATTGCCGATGCTGCCGAGAGGTTGCCATTGCTGGTCGATCAAGGTGATCGCGACGACTTCCTCGCCACTCAGCTCAAGCCCGAAGCCCTGCAACACGCAGCAAAACAAGCGGGGCATCCGCTGGAGTTGCGCCTGCAACCGGGCTACGACCACAGCTATTTCTTCATCTCAAGCTTCATTGACGACCACTTGCAGCATCACGCGCGCGCTCTAGGCGCCTAATGTCTGACAAAGCAGGTAGAATCACGCCCTGACAAAAATCGGGGCGTTTTTTTATGCGTATTGGCCACGGCTACGATGTGCACCGTTTCGCTGAAGGCGATTTCATTACTCTGGGCGGCGTGCGGATTGCACACGGCTTCGGGCTGCTCGCTCATTCCGACGGTGACGTCCTGCTGCACGCCTTGAGCGATGCCTTGCTCGGCGCCGCGGCGCTGGGTGATATCGGCAAACACTTCCCGGACACCGACCCGCAATTCAAGGGCGCCGACAGCCGCGTGCTGCTGCGTCATGTGGTCAGTCTGATCCACGCCAAGGGCTGGAAAATCGGCAACGTCGACAACACCATCGTTGCCCAGGCGCCGAAAATGGCGCCGCATATCGAATCGATGCGCGCGCTGATCGCGGCGGATCTTCAAGTTGAGTTGGATCAAGTGAACGTCAAAGCTACCACCACCGAAAAGCTTGGCTTTGTCGGTCGCGAAGAAGGCATCGCCGTGCACTCCGTTGCCTTGTTGCTGCGCGCATGAATGAACTGCAATTGCTCGGCCCGCGGGCCTATGGCGAGCCCCTCGGCACAGCGGTACTGAAGGCCATCGCCGAAGATTTCCAGGTCGATGAAGTGCTGGATATCCCGTTCAGCGGTGACGGCGAACATCTGTGGATCTGGGTGGAAAAGCGCGGCCTCAATACCGAAGAAGCGGCGCGGCGTATTGCCAAGGCCGCGGGCGTGCCGTTGCGCACCGTCAGCTATGCCGGGCTCAAGGATCGTCAGGCCCTGACCCGACAGTGGTTCAGCGTGCAGCTGCCGGGCAAGGCCGATCCGGATCTGTCGGCAGCGGAAAACGACACGCTGAAGATCCTCAAGACCACGCGCCATAAACGCAAACTGCAACGCGGTGCGCATTCGGCCAATGGATTCACCCTGCGCCTGACTCAATTCAATGGCGACAAAGACGCGATTGAGCAGCGGCTGCAACTGATCGCCAGACAAGGGATCCCCAATTATTTCGGCGCCCAGCGCTTTGGCCATGACGGCGGCAACGTTGTCGATGCGCGTGCCTGGGCCGCACGCAAGGCCTTGCCGGAACAGCGCAATGTGCGTTCGCGCTTGCTGTCGACGGCACGTAGTTATCTCTTCAACCAAGTGCTGGCGGCGCGCGTCGCCGATGGCACCTGGAATACCGCACTGGTCGGCGATCTGTTGGCGTTCACCGACAGCCGCAGTTTTTTCCCCGCCGGTGAGGCCGAGTGCAGCGACCCGCGTCTGGCGATTCTCGACCTGCACCCGACCGGTCCGCAGTGGGGCGAAGGTGACTCGCCGGCCGCTGGCGCAGTCCATGAACTGGAGCAGGCGATCGCCGCCCGCGAAGCGGATCTGCGCGACTGGTTGATTCACGCCGGCATGAGCCATGAACGTCGCATCCTGCGTCTGCCCATTGGCGGGTTGACGTGGCATTATCCCCAACCTGACATTCTGCAACTGGAATTCGTCCTCCCGGCCGGATGCTTTGCCACCGTATTGGTGCGCGAGCTCGTTGATCTGGTGCCGGTGGGGCAGACGGACAGCCCATGCGTATTCTGATTTCTAACGACGATGGGGTAACCGCACCCGGTCTCGCCGCGCTTTATGCTGCGCTGGCGGATTACACCGAATGCGTGGTTATCGCCCCGGAACAGGACAAAAGCGGCGCCAGCAGTTCGCTGACGCTCGACCGTCCGCTGCACCCGCAATATCTGGCCAACGGCTTTATCAGCCTCAACGGCACACCGACCGATTGCATTCACCTGGGGCTCAATGGCCTGTTGGAACGCGAGGCCGATATGGTGGTTTCCGGCATCAACCTGGGCGCCAACCTCGGTGACGACGTGCTGTATTCCGGAACCGTGGCGGCTGCGCTTGAAGGACGATTTCTCGAGCGTCCAGCCTTTGCATTCTCATTGGTCTCGCGTCAGGTGGATAACCTGCCCACGGCGGCGTACTTCGCGCGCAAGCTGGTCGAGGCCCACGCCGGGCTCGATCTGCCACCGCGCACGGTGCTCAACGTGAACATTCCCAATCTGCCTATCGATCACATCCGTGGCATCCAGCTGACCCGCCTCGGCCATCGCGCCCGCGCGGCGGCCCCGATGAAAGTGGTCGATCCGCGTGGCAAGGCCGGTTACTGGATTGCCGCCGCCGGCGACGCCGAAGACGGTGGCCCGGGCACTGATTTTCATGCCGTCATGCAAGGCTATGTGTCCATCACGCCGTTGCAGCTCGATCGCACCTTCAATGATGCGTTCAGAAGTCTCGATGGCTGGCTGGGAGGATTGAGCTGATGCGTGAGCATGATGATCGCCTGCGCAGCGGCATAGGCATGACTTCCCAGCGCACCCGCGAGCGGCTGATCCAGCGTCTGTATGAAGAAGGCGTGTCGAACGCCAAAGTGCTGGAAGTGATCCGTCGCACGCCGCGTCACCTGTTTGTCGACGAGGCGCTGGCGCACCGGGCTTACGAAGACACCGCGCTGCCGATCGGCAACAACCAGACGATTTCCCAGCCTTACATGGTGGCGCGCATGAGCGAGCTGCTGCTGGAGGCGGGCCCGTTGGACAAGGTACTGGAGATCGGCACCGGCTCCGGCTACCAGACGGCGGTATTGTCGCAACTGGTTGAGCGGGTGTTTTCGGTGGAGCGCATCAAGGTTCTGCAGGATCGCGCCAAGGAGCGTCTGGTCGAGTTGAACCTGCGTAATGTGGTGTTTCGCTGGGGTGATGGCTGGGAAGGCTGGCCGGCGCTGGCGCCGTATAACGGCATCATCGTCACCGCTGTGGCGACCGACGTGCCGCAAGCGTTGCTTGATCAACTGGCGCCCGGTGGGCGCATGGTGATTCCGGTCGGCTCCGGTGAAGTGCAACAACTGATGCTGATCGTGCGCGAAGAGCACGGCTTTTCCCGACACGTTCTGGGGGCCGTCCGCTTCGTGCCTTTGCTCAACGGGCCACTGGCCTGAGCATTTGCAGACAGGCGCTGAATTCCTTTCAACGGCGCCGGTCTTACAGCGGCAGCCAGAGATTAAACGCAGCGTACTTGCCACTGGCAAACGTGTGCGCCCGGCGATTTCGCTTCATTAAAGGTAAAGCCGTTTCGGCCCGTTATACTTGCGACACCTCATGCCGCGGTGCGGCATTCAGAATTTTCAGCCACCACATAGGGAGCGGCGGGTGAGTCTCACAGTCATTGCGCAGCGTATGGGTAACACGAGCTTTCAGCGCCTGGTGACTGGCCTTGTCTTGAGCACCTTGCTGGTCGGTTGCTCCAGCACCAAATCGAGCAACGTGCGCGTTGTTGATCGCAACAATGCGGTGGCGCAACGTCCTACCGTCACCACCGGGCAGTATGTAGTCCGTCCCGGCGATACCTTGTTTTCGATCGCCTTTCGTTACGGCTGGGACTACAAAACCCTCGCCGCGCGGAACAACATTCCTACGCCGTATACGATCCATCCGGGTCAGACAATTCGCTTTGACGGCCGCAGCGGTTCAACACCGACGGCGGTGGTGAGCAACTCCAGTTCTTCACCTTCTTCGTCGAGTAAAACCACGGTAATCCGGCGCCAGGCGAATGGCACCACCACCACTACAACCACCGGTTCCAAAGGGGTTGTACCGTCCGTCGCGAGCAAACCGGGGCCCGCTCCACTGCCTCCGGCAGGCCCGGCCCCGACCGGCTGGGGATGGCCATCTAATGGCGTTCTGATTGGAAAATTCTCTTCAAACGGTAGTTTGAATAAAGGAATTGATATCGCCGGAGATTTGGGACAGCCTGTTTTAGCTGCGTCTGATGGGACCGTCGTATACGCCGGGAGTGGCTTAAGGGGCTACGGCGAATTGGTCATCATCAAACACAGCGAAACCTACGTCAGTGCTTACGGACATAACCGCAGGCTGTTGGTTCGGGAGGGGCAGCAGGTCAAGGTCGGACAGACAATTGCCGAAATGGGGTCAACGGGTACAGACCGGGTGAAACTGCATTTTGAGATTCGCCGCCAAGGTAAACCAGTGGATCCGCTGCAGTTCCTGCCAAGACGTTGATTTGAAGGCCAGCCTGTTCCGTCGCGTAGAGGGGACAGGCTCCAGCGTTGCCAAGGATAAAGGCGTCGCTTGAGCTTGGGGTCGAACTCACCAAAGGACTATAACAATGGCTCTCAGTAAAGAAGTGCCGGAGTTTGACATCGACGATGAGGTTCTCCTTATGGAGGCCGGCATCGATTCGGAATCTTCGATGTCGAATGATGAAGGGGCTGCTCCACCTTCCGTTCGTTCCAAATCCAGACAATCCGCTTCACTTAAACAACACAAGTACATCGACTACACCCGGGCACTTGATGCCACGCAGCTGTATCTCAACGAAATCGGCTTTTCCCCTCTGCTCTCCCCGGAAGAAGAAGTTCATTTTGCGCGCTTGTCGCAAAGTGGCGACCCGGCCGGACGCAAGCGCATGATCGAAAGTAACCTGCGGCTGGTGGTCAAGATCGCCCGGCGTTACGTCAATCGGGGGCTGTCGCTGCTGGATCTGATTGAAGAGGGCAACCTCGGATTGATCCGCGCGGTAGAAAAGTTTGATCCCGAGCGCGGCTTCCGCTTCTCGACCTACGCCACGTGGTGGATCCGTCAGACCATCGAACGCGCGATCATGAATCAGACCCGGACCATCCGGTTGCCGATTCATGTGGTCAAGGAGCTCAACGTGTACCTGCGGGCTGCACGGGAGCTGACGCAAAAACTCGACCACGAACCTTCACCCGAAGAAATTGCCAACCTGCTGGAAAAACCGGTGGGCGAGGTCAAGCGCATGCTCGGTCTGAACGAACGGGTTTCTTCGGTCGACGTCTCGCTGGGTCCGGATTCGGATAAAACCCTGCTGGACACCCTCACTGACGATCGTCCAACCGATCCGTGCGAACTGCTGCAGGATGACGACCTGTCGCAAAGCATCGATCAATGGCTGTCGGAACTGACCGACAAGCAGCGCGAGGTGGTGATCCGCCGCTTCGGCCTGCGCGGTCACGAAAGCAGCACGCTGGAGGACGTAGGCCTGGAGATCGGTCTGACCCGTGAACGGGTACGGCAGATCCAGGTGGAGGGCCTCAAGCGCCTTCGCGAGATCCTTGAGAAAAATGGCCTGTCGAGCGAGTCGCTGTTTCAATAAGCGCTTGCCCGACCGCCCGCAAAAAGCCCCGGCTGATTTGATCAGCCGGGGCTTTTTGTTTTTCGAGCAAGGCAAATCGTGCTTTCGGCAGCCACCAGACAAGCGGTTGGCAATTTCTGAATTTGTAGTCTCGCGCTGTAAGCCTTTGCTTACTGTGTCGTAAGTGTTCGTTATTTTTACACTTCGGTGGAAGGCGATTGCGTTCGCTTCCATTACGCAACCGTCTGTTTTTATTGGGTTTCATGTAAATGTTATGCGCTTATGACAGCGCGAGCGCGTGCCTGAGGCCAATTGCTCGTCTCGGGAAACTCTCTAATATCTCAACTGTGTCGACGGACAGACATGCCCTTCACGGAAGAGGGGAACGGACATCGCAGGAGGCGATTCATCAGGACGATGAAAAGGAATACAGGGAATAGGGAAAAAATGTGGGCGGGTCATACCGCCCCTTTTTTCGCCTGCAGAAAAGTAATCTCTGCAAAAAGCAAAAAGGCCCGCAAGGGGCCTTTTCATTCGAACGCGGGGCAGATCAGCGTTCGAGTTGTTCGATCTTGTTCGGCTTGCCATCCCACTCCGCAGACTCCGGAAGGGGATCCTTGCGCTCGGTGATGTTCGGCCAGACATCCGCCAGCTCGGCATTGAGCTCGATGAAGTTTTCCATGCCGCTGGGGATCTCATCTTCCGAGAAGATCGCCACAGCCGGGCATTCTGGTTCACACAGCGCGCAATCGATGCACTCGTCCGGGTGAATCACCAGGAAGTTCGGGCCTTCGTAAAAGCAGTCCACCGGACAGACTTCTACGCAGTCGGTGTACTTGCACTTGATGCAGTTGTCGGTGACGACGAAGGTCATTTCTAATTTTCTCCTCAGGCGGCGGCAGCGTAGCCCCTTCACGGTTGGGGTCGCCAGGTTCGGGAGCGATACCTGCTGACCAGGCTATGAGCCAGCAGCATCCCGAACCGCGCGAGATTCTAACAGCTTGAAGCGATTTGCGTTATATCCGCTTCTTCAGTGCTTATATCCGGTTCTTCAGTGCATAGAGCATTTCGAGCGCACGCCGTGGCGTCATGTCGTCGAGGTCGACTTTGGCTAATTCGTCCAGCACCGGATGTGGCAGCGAGGCGAACATGTCGCTTTGCTGCGGCGTCGACGGTTTGCCCTTGGCTGCAGGTTTCGGCGCCTCGTGGGGCAGGGCGGTGTCTTCCAGCCGACTCAAATGCTCACGCGCGCGCAGGATCACTTCGCTCGGCACACCCGCCAATTGCGCCACCGCCAGGCCATAGCTCTGGCTGGCAGGCCCGGGCAGAACGTGGTGCAGGAACACGATGCGCTCGTTGTGCTCGGTAGCGTTGAGATGCACGTTGGCTACCAGAGGTTCGGCTTCTGGCAGCACGGTCAGTTCAAAATAGTGGGTGGCGAACAGGGTATAGGCGCGCAGATGGGCCAAGCGCTCGGCGGCTGCCCACGCCAGCGACAGACCGTCGAAGGTGCTGGTGCCGCGGCCGACTTCGTCCATCAGCACCAGACTGCGTTCGGTGGCGTTGTGCAGGATGTTGGCGGTTTCGCTCATCTCGACCATGAAGGTCGAACGGCCACCGGCGAGGTCATCGCTGGAACCGATGCGGGTGAAGATCCGGTCGACCAGCGACAACTCACAACTGGCGGCCGGTACGAAACTGCCGATATGCGCCAGCAATACGATCAGCGCGGTCTGACGCATATAGGTGGATTTACCGCCCATGTTCGGGCCAGTGATCACCAGCATGCGCGTGTTGTCGTCGAGGCTCAGATCGTTGGCCACGAACGGCGTGGTCAACACTTGCTCGACCACCGGGTGACGACCCTGGGTGATGCGCATGCACGGCTCGCTGACAAATTGCGGGCAGTTCAGATCGAGGTTCAGCGCACGCTCGGCGAGGTTGCTCAACACGTCCAGTTCGGCCAAAGCCCCCGCGGTGTCCTGCAACGGCGGCAACTGGCTGATCAGATCTTCCAGCAGCGCTTCGTACAGCATCTTCTCCCGGGCCAGCGCACGACTCTTGGCCGACAGCGCTTTGTCTTCGAATTCTTTCAGCTCAGGGGTGATGAAGCGCTCGGCGCCTTTGAGCGTCTGCCGGCGGATATAGTCGGCCGGCGCCGATTCGGCCTGCTTGCTCGGCAATTCGATGAAGTAGCCGTGGATGCGGTTGTAGCCGACTTTCAGATTGGCCAGACCGGTGCGGGCCTTCTCCCGGGCTTCGAGATCGATGAGGAACTGGCCGGCGTTTTCGCTCAGTGATTGCAGTTCATCGAGTTCGCTGTCGTAACCGGTTTTCAACACGCCGCCGTCACGGATCACCGCTGGCGGGTTATCGATGATGGCTTTTTCCAGCAATGCAGCCAATTCCGGATAGGTGCTGGTGGTGGCCGCCAGATGCTGCAAGTGCGGCGCCTCCAGATCGGTCATCGCCGCTTGCAGTTCGGGCAGCGCGCCGAGGGCATCACGCAGACGTGCGAGGTCGCGAGGGCGGGCATTGCGCAGACCGATCCGCGCGAGAATCCGCTCGATGTCGCCGATTTCCTTGAGCTGCGGTTGCAGCTTTTCAAAGCGGTAGCCGTCGAGCAGGCAGCGGATCGACGTCTGGCGTGCCAGCAGCACGGTGAGGTCGCGCAACGGCCGGTTCAACCAACGAGTGAGCAAGCGGCTGCCCATGGCGGTCTGGCAGCGATCGACCACCGATTGCAGGGTGTTATCGCGGCCGCCGGCCAGGTTAGTGTCCAGCTCCAGATTGCGCCGGCTGGCGCCGTCGAGCACCACGGTGTGGTCGAGACGCTCGTGACGCAGGCTACGCAAATGGGGCAGGGCTGTGCGCTGGGTTTCCTTGGCGTAGGCCAACAGGCAACCGGCAGCGCCAATGGCCAGGGTCAGGTTCTCGCAGCCGAAGCCTTTCAGGTCCTGAGTGGAAAATTGCTGGCAAAGGCTTTTCAGCGCCGAATCACGCTCGAAATCCCACGGCGCGCGACGGCGTACGCCACGGCGTTTTTCTGCTGGCAGGTCTTTCGGCCAGTCATCCGGAATCAGCAATTCCACCGGGTTGACCCGCTCCAGTTCCGCGAGCAGGTTTTCCCAGCCTTTGATCTCGAGCACGGTGAAGTTGCCGCTGGTGATGTCCAGCACCGCCAGACCGAATAGACGCTCATCGCCCAATACCGCTGCAATCAGGTTATCGCGGCGTTCATCCAGCAGCGCCTCATCACTGACCGTTCCCGGCGTGATGATCCGCACCACCTGGCGCTCGACCGGGCCTTTGCTGGTGGCCGGGTCGCCGACCTGCTCGCAAATCACCACAGACTCGCCGAGCTTGACCAGTTTCGCCAGGTACACTTCCGCCGCATGGTAAGGAATCCCACACATCGGAATCGCCTGACCCGCCGACTGCCCGCGCGCAGTCAGCGTGATGTCGAGCAACTTGGCGGCTTTCTTCGCATCTTCGTAGAAGATCTCGTAGAAATCGCCCATGCGGTAGAACATCAGCTGATCCGGGTGCTGGTTCTTCAGGCGCCAGTATTGCTGCATCATCGGAGTGTGGGAGGACAGGTCGGAGACGGCTTTATTCATCGGATTGTCGGGCAACTCGTTAGAAGATGTAGGGCAAAGCGCGGGCAGTGGCCGGGCTTTTCCGCGATGGGCGCAAGGTTACCATGGGCGGTCTGCCTGACGCAGGCGCTGCGGTCGGGAGAGGCTTTACTTGCAGAGAAAAGTTGATCCATGCACGATTTATGCAAATCAGCATTTGTCTTCACGAAAAACTTCAAGCACTATGCGCGTTATGCAAAAACGCAACGTTTCCTCCGTCTTAAGAGCACTGCTCGACCAGCACGGGATCTCCCCCACGGAGCTCCACCGTCGCACCGGCGTGCCTCAATCCACGCTCTCGCGGATTCTCAGCGGGAAGATTGTCGATCCTTCGGATAAGCACATCTCGAAGATCGCTGAATACTTCAACGTCAGCACCGATCAATTGCGCGGGCGTGCGGACGTTGCATCGACCGCGGGCGGCGCCCGCGAAGACGTGCATGCGGAACTCAAGGACATCATGCTGTGGGACGATGACACCCCCGTCGAGGATGACGAAGTGTCCGTGCCCTTTCTACGCGAGGTTGAATTGGCAGCTGGATCAGGAAGATTCGTCATCGAAGAGAGCGAACGCTCCAGCCTGCGCTTCGGCAAGCGCAGTCTGCGCCACAATGGCGTGCAGTTCGACCAGGCCAAATGCGTAACGGTGCGCGGCAACAGCATGTTACCGGTCCTGCGCGATGGCGCGACTGTCGGCGTCAACGCCGGCAAGTGCGGTATTGGCGACATAATTGATGGCGACCTGTATGCGATCAATCACAATGGCCAGTTGCGCGTGAAGCAACTCTATCGACTGCCCACCGGCATCCGTCTGCGCAGCTTCAATCGCGACGAGCATCCGGACGAGGACTACAGCTTCCAGGAAATCCAGGAAGAGCAGATCGTTATCCTCGGTCACGTCTTCTGGTGGGGCATGTACGCCCGCTAACCCTTTCGATCCAACTGAAACCTGCCGCTCGGCAGGTTTTTTTTCGCCTGCAGAAATCCATTCCGCCCTTGTCCGGCGCGGCTTCCATGCATGCGTGCAAAACAAATGCATAAATAAATGCATTTATGCATTGACTGTATATGCATCCATGCATATTCTTGCCACCAAGCCGCTCGACAAAGCGGCTGGCAAGACAAGCTCTTTAGTTCCACAAGAACAGGCAGCGATGAACCGGCCTCAACGGTTCAGAGGGTTGGCAACTGACCCGGGTGTGCAGCGTAAAGCACCAGAAGCAGTTATCCGGCGGGCAGGGACCGCGGTCGGAAAAACAATTTGAACGGACTCGTACCGCGCCAGTAGCGCCGAAAAGTCAACTTCCTTCCAGGACACAGGATTTTGAAGGAAGGCGAAGGAGCGCATTACTGAAAAGCCTGGTGTGCAAGCGCCGGGCTTTTTGGAATGCCTACCCGGGCAGGAACTGAACGCCGGAATGCCGGCACTCAATAAGGATAATGAGCATGAAGAAATACGCACGTGTCGTTGCTGGCCAAGTCGATAACATTTATGAAACCGCTAACCCGATCACCGATGAGTTTCCGGCGGACCAGGTCTGGGTGGATGTCAGCGCATTGCCCAAGATCGATTATTCCTGGAATGCGGTAAACACCGACGGCGTCTGGACATTTACCGATAGCGACATGTGGGGGCAACCGACACTGTTGGCTATTCGCATGCGTAACGAACGAGTGACTCGCTTCGATAAAGTCAACTTCACCCTGGCATCGTCAGCGTTGGTACAAAAAGTCGAACTGGGGCTGGCAACACCTGCTGAAGAGGCCGCACTGCTCGCCTACAAGCAGTTCTTCATCGAGATGAGCCAAGTCAACAAACAGCCGGGCTATCCACTGAGCGTCATTTGGCCTGAAGTGCCATAAACGACAGGGCTCGGCTGTTGGCCCACAAGCAATACTGCATCGCCCTCAGCGACATCGATCAGCAGTCGGGTTATCCGGCGAACATCACGTGGCCAGTCGCACCTTACTGATTCCAGCCCGAGTAATCGATCGGCGGGACCGCATTACTGAAAAGCCTGGCGCAAGGCCGGGCTTTTTGGAATGCCTGCCTGAAGAGACATTATTTGAACTCAATTCCCATCTATCACCCACTGCCCACGGAGGCGTGACATGACAAACGAGCAACAAGCGTTGGCGGACATGCCGATCTGGCTGGTCATCCTGCTCGCCGTGATCGGTGGGGTGTCCGGCGAAATGTGGCGCGCCGACAAGGAGGGCGCACGCGGCTGGTCGCTGGTGCGGCGTCTGGCCCTGCGCTCCGGCGCCTGCATGATCTGCGGCGTCTCGGCGATCATGCTGCTGTATGCCGCAGGCTTGTCGATCTGGGCCGCTGGCGCGTTTGGCTGCCTGACGGCCATGGCCGGCGCCGACGTCGCCATCGGTCTTTACGAACGCTGGGCGGCCAAGCGCATCGGCGTCTGCGAAGTCCCGCCGCGCGACCACCCTTAACCCTGAATATTTCTCCGTGCCGCCATTTTGGCGGCAGGGCTGCGCGTGGACGATTGAAAAGGAGGTCATGTATGCCCACACCGATCCAACAGCCGTCGCACCTGTTTACAGCCATCGCGACGACCCTGCGTAACACCACCGGTTTGAACGTCAATGTCGGCAGTCACGATGACTTCACAGCGGCGGGCGATCAGGCCTGGGTACTGATCGACTTTGACCGGAATGCATCCGGCGTGCGCGCCGCTGATAGGCGTATCGCTCATGTAATGACGTTGTCACTGCAAGTCGTCCCGGCGCTTTCTGCGACCGCTTTTGCCGCGTGCGACCTGATCGCTGTGCTGAAAAACCTGATCACCGACAATCGCTGGGGATTGCCCGGCGACCAATGCGATCTGCCCATGAATATTGACGGATTGCCCTCGTTGCTTATCCGTGCCGACCAACAATACAAGGCCTGGACCCTGACCTTCGAGCAGACCCTCTACCTCGGTCCGACCCTGCTCGACGATCCGCTCGGCGTGCCCAAATTTGCCCGCACCTGGGAAGTCAGCAATATCGACGATCCCGAGCAATACACCGCGCTGGAGGATTGACCCATGTTCGACGCATTACTGCGCATGCAGCTCGGCCCGATCATTGAGCGTCTGGCGGAAATGGAAGCGGAAATCGAAGACCTGCATCGCCGCGCCGAGAGTTTCTGCCGTATTGGTATCTGTCAGTCGGTCGATGCGGCGAGCAACACTTGCCAGGTCAGCCATGGCGGATTGCTCACGCCGGCGATCAAGTTCTTCAACCCCAGTGCCGGTACGCAAAGCGAATCGCGCATCCCGACCGTGGGCGAGCAGTGCCTGCTGTTCAACTATGGCAGCGGTGAAAGCGGTGCGCAGAGTGTCGCGTTATTCGGCTTGAACAGTGACCGTTTCCCCCCGGCCTCGACTGTACCGACGCTGACCCGTCGGGTGCATCAGGACGGCAGTGAAAGCGGTTACGACGACGCCAGCCACGCCTTGCACTGGCTGAACGGACCCACGCAATTCATCGGGTCTCGCGAGTCGCTCGAACTGAGCATCGGCCCGGCTCGTCTGGCCATGACGCCACAACTGATCACCCTGCAACTCGGCGTCGTCGGCCTGAGCATCGACGCCTCGGGCGTGCACTTCAGTGGCCCCTTGGTCGACCACCAGGGCCGCATCATCAGCCCCTGATTCAAGAGCTTGCCATGATTGGAATCGATAGAGACAACGGGGCCACGGTCGACGACTGGCTGCAGTTTGTGCAGCGCGCGACCCGGGCCCTGACCACGCCGCTGGGCACCCGGCAAAAACGCCCTTTGTATGGATCGCTGATCCCTACATTGCTTGGGCAGAACCTCGGTGACGACGTTCTGCTTCTGGCGCAGAGCCACGCCGCGCAGGCGTTCTACAACCCGCAAAACGGCATCGACGATTTTCTGCCGCAAGTAATTGTCGCCAGTCGTCACGGCGACGGTCTGTTGCTGCGGTTTGCCGGCACCTGGAAAAACCGGCAACAGACTTTTGAGGTGGTGACATGAGCATGCTGATCCCTGGCCAGAATCAGTTGGCCGAACCTTCACTGATCACTGTTGAGGCCTTCGAAGACCTGCTCGCAGAGTTCAAGGCTTTCGTCGTCGAGTATGTCGGTGCACGTTCGCCGACCAGCGCCGAGAAACTCAAGACCAGCCTGGAAAACCAGAGCGAATTGCTGACCCTCGCGCTGGAAGCGTTCTGCGTGCGTCTGCAAACCCATGAGCGCAAATACAACGCACGAATCAAGCAGATGCTGGCGTGGTGGGCGACCGGCAGCAATCTGGATGCGCGGCTGGCGGACATGGGGCTGGAGCGGCAATTGCTCGACCCCGGCGACCCGGCGGCATTCCCGCCGGTGCCGGCAATTTACGAGAGCGATGACGATGCGCGCCTGCGCTACTACCTCGCCCCCCATGCACCGGCAGCCGGCTCGCGGATGCAGTATCGCCGCGAGGTGTTCACGCTTGGCGAGCGGCCAACGGTGCAGGTCGAATCTGCTGATTCCGGCGTGGTAAACGTCACCTACACCTTCAACCCGGACGGCCTCGCCGCGCAGGTCAAGGATGGTAACGGACGGCGCACCGCACCGGGGGAAGTGCAGGTCACCGTGCTTTCGCGAGAAGGCGATGGCACGCCTACCGATGCATTGCTCGAGGGCGTCCGTGAGCACTTCGCTCGTCCCGACGTGCGCCCGGAAACCGACCTCGTCACCGTCAAGGCGGCCGAGATCCAGCGCTACAAAATCCGCGTCATTGCCAAGATCAATTCCGGCCCCGATTCGGGCCTGACCAAGGTCGCGGCGCAAGCACAATTGCAGGCGTATGCCGATAGCTGTCATCGCCTGGAAGGTCGGGTCGATCCGAGCTGGATCGACTACACGCTGCACAGCGCCGGCGCCGTGCAACTGCAGATTCTCGAACCGCTGGCGCCGATCGTGACGACCGCGTTTCAGGCGCCGTATTGCACCGCGGTCGAAGTCGAGGTGCTGACGCTATGAGTGAAAAAACTCAGCGCCCGTCCTTGCTGCCCGCCAACAGCTCGGCACTGGAACGCGGACTGGATCTGGGCTTCGGTGCCTTGCTCGATCGCATCGCACCGCCGTTCCCCGAACTGATGAACCCCAGCGAAACGCCGGTGGCCTTCCTGCCTTATCTGGCTGCCGATCGTGGCGTCGCCGAATGGAGTACCGATGCGCCGGAAGCGGAGAAGCGCCTGACCGTCGAACTGGCCTGGCCCACCGCGCGTCAGGCCGGCACTCGCAAAGCGCTGGAAAACGCCGCGAAAGGTCTGCAACTGCGCCCGGAAATCCGCGCCTGGTACGAACAGACACCGCCCGGCGTGCCCTACAGCTTTTCCGTGCGTGCCTTCAGCGAACAACCCTACAGCGAAGCCATCGACGCCCGTCTCGACCGACGCCTGGCCGATGCGAAAAGCGAGCGGGACATTCTCTCGGTGTCGGTGGGTTTGAGCGCGTTCGGCAATCACGTCATCGGCGCCGCGACGTTTTGCGGCGAACTGACCACGGTTTATCCAGT
Source organism: Pseudomonas sp. FR229a (assembly GCF_030209115.1). Classification (NCBI taxonomy): domain Bacteria; kingdom Pseudomonadati; phylum Pseudomonadota; class Gammaproteobacteria; order Pseudomonadales; family Pseudomonadaceae; genus Pseudomonas; species Pseudomonas sp. FR229a. The sequence goes on from NZ_JARVSP010000025.1 coordinate 65,264, forward strand.
GTTCATCGAGGGCCTTGAAACCTCTGGCGAGGCGTTCATGGCCGCTGCGTTGTACACCGTCGAAACATCCACTATTTATCCTCAGGGGGCCTGAATGGCTGACTATTACACCCTGCTCACCAACGCAGGGATTGCCTACGAAACGGCGTGCAAGGCCGCGGGTACGCCGATCAAGTTGACGCAGATTTCCGTCGGCGACGGCGGCGGCGCGGTCTACAACCCGGCCGCCACCGCAACCGCACTGAAACGCGAAGTCTGGCGCGGACCGCTCAATGCGCTGTTTCAGGATGAGAAAAATCCGAGCTGGCTGCTCGCCGAAGTCACCATCCCGCCGGATGTCGGCGGCTGGTACGTGCGAGAGGCCGGGCTGTGGACCGACACCGGCATTCTCTACGCCATCGTCAAATATCCGGAGTCGTTCAAACCGGTGCTCGCCACCTCGGGCTCGGGCAAAGAGTTCTATATTCGCTCGATTTTCGAGACCAGCAATGCCTCGCTGGTGACCTTGTTGATCGATGACACGGTGGTCAAGGCCACGCGTGCCTGGGTCATGAGTTATCTGGCCGAAGAACTCGGCAAGCTCGATGGCAAGCAGTCGGTACGCGTCGCTGCTACCGGCAATATCGTACTCAACGGCGCCCAGCAGATCGATGGTGTTGCCGTGGTGGCCGGCGATCGCGTGCTGTTGCCGAGCCAGACCCTGGCCAAGGACAACGGCCTGTGGATCGTCGCCAATGGCGACTGGCAGCGGGCGACCGATGCCAGCACCAGCGCCAAGGTCACCCCGGGCCTGACGGTGATGGTGGAGGAGGGCACGGCGAACGGAGATTCGCTGTGGCACCTGACTACCAACGCGCCGATCACTCTCGGCACGACCGCGCTGGCATTCAAGATGCTCGCGGGGCGCACCGGGATTGCGGCCGGGACTTATAAAAGTCTGACCGTTGACGAATATGGCCGCGCTACGGCTGGGGCCAACCCTGAAACGCTGGCCGGTTTTGGCATCAAGGATTCGTACACGAAGGCCGAAGTTGAAGCGCTGATCGCCAAGGCTTCGGCGCTGCCGGTGGGGTCGATTGTGGCGTTCCCGGTTGATGTGCCACCACCGGGCTTTCTGGAGCTGGATAACAGCGTCAAAAGCAGTGCGACTTACCCGGACTTGAGCGCTTATCTGGGTGGCAAGTTCAACAGGGGCGATGAGGGAGTTGGGAACTTCCGCTTGCCGGAAGCGCGTGGGGAGTTTTTGCGGGGTTGGGATCATGGCCGAGGAGTGGATGCCGGGCGAGCTTTGGGAAGTACTCAGGCTGAGTCCTTCAGATCACACAATCACCGTTATTTTGACGAAACCGGTGCTACGTTGGATCCCGCCGGCGAGTGGCAGGGTGGGAAGGTCAATGGTGCTGCAGCAGCAATATCTACAGGTGCATTTCTTTCTGCTGTAGATGCCGGAACTACCATGCAGACGGTGACAGTTGTTACGACAGTGAACGCAGGTGGAGCGGAAACCCGCCCCCGCAACCTCGCCGTCATGTGGTGCATCAAAGCCTGGAACGCTCCGGTCAATCAGGGAAACATCGATATCGCGGCGCTCGCTGACGAAGTTCGCAATGCATCCGGCCGTTATTTAAGGACGCGGATTTTCAAGGCCAACGAGATCTATCAATCGGGTCCTGGCACCAAAAAAATCAAATACAGGCTGCAAGGCGGTGGTGGTGCTGGCGGCGGGGCAGTGTCGACAGCCAATACTCAGCTTTCTGCCGGTTGCGGTGGTTCTGCCGGCGCCTATGCAGAAGGTTGGCTTACCCAGGGTTTCGACGGTCAGCAGATCACTCTCGGCAAGGGAGGAGCGGGCGTCACTGCAAGTATCGGTTCCAACGGGGGCACAACATCGTTTGCCGGAATCGCTGCACCCGGAGGACACGGCGGAGGGTTCTCGCCCAACGCAGTGCCGCCTCTACAGCTTGGCCGAAGCCCAAACTCCGAGCTCGCAACAGGCGGCTCCATCATCAATGCCAACGGCCAAGGTGGCGGCGGAGTGACCGGGCCGACGTTGTCTTTTTGCACATCCGGCGAAGGAGGCCTCAGCAACTTCGGTCCGGGCGGCAACCCTTCGGGCGGCGCCAGCCGGGACGGCGAGGGAGCCGTGAACGCTGGTGCGGGTGGTGGCGGCGCGTTGGCCAAGCCGTCGTGTCCGACCAACCTCAAGGGTGGCAATGGTGGTGACGGCATCGTGATTATCGAGGAGTGGACCTGATGAGCACCTATGTACGTATTTTTGCCGGCACGGTCGTCGAACAGACCGAAACCAATGACGATATCTCGACGTTGTACCCACCGACGCTGGTATGGGTGTGCGTCGATCATCTCGATCCACGTCCGCGCCAAGGCTGGACAGCAAAGGAGCATGACGGTGAGTGGTTGTTCTCGCCGCAAGCTTCGCCGACTGTCCTGCCTGAAGCACAGGCAGACGCCGTTGCCGCCGAACGCTTTATGCGGGAGGCCGCTGGTGTCAGTTTTGATGGATTGACCATCGAGACCACACGTGACAGCCAAACGCTGATTGCCGGAATGGGTTTATCCGCAATTGTCGATCCTTTGTACCGATGCAACTTCAAGACTGCCAAAGGCTTTGTCGAACTGGATGCGCCCCGAATTCTTGAAATCGCCAAGGCTGTACGTACCCACGTCCAGGCCTGTTTTGATCGTGAGCACGACTTGCTGCAGGCAATCGACCGTGGAAATTATCGTCCCGAAATGCTGACTGAGGGCTGGCCGGGTTTACCGCCATCCACTGAGGCTGATTTGTGACGCTTCTATAAAACGCCCCGCACCGTCGGGGCGTTTTCTTACCCGCCAAAGCCCCTCCCTCCGAGGGGCTTTCCCGTTTATGGAGAAACGAAAAATGGCAACCCGCCAAACCTACACCGTGCTCGTCCCATTTCCCACCGGCGGTGGGCACTGGTCGAGCGTTGGTCAAGAACTCGATCTGCTCGATGTCGAGGCCAGTGCCTTGCACTTTGCCGGTCGACTCGAACCGAAAACCCCTATCACCCAGGCCAAAAAGGCCGCTGCCAAGAAGGCTGACTGAACATGGCTGAGGTTCTGAACTTCGAGCACAACGGCATTACTGTGAATGCCAGCGAATCCCCCGAGGCCATGGGTGGCCTGGGTGACAACGTCATCGGGCTGGTCGGCACCGCGCCGAAAGCCGATCCGCTGATTCCGCGCAACGCACCGTTTCGCATCAACAGTTTCACCACCCATGCGCTGCTCGATCCGACCGGGTCGGAAGAGGGCACGCTGTATCACGCGGTCTACCAGATCCTCAAAGTGGTCAAAGTGCCGGTGTACGTAGTCATCGTCGAGGCCGGCGCGACGCCGGCCGACACGGTCAACAATGTGATCGGCGGTGTCGAGCCGGCGACCGGTCGCAAGCTCGGTCTGGCGGCGCTGGGCAGTGTTCCGGAAGACCTGACCATCATCGGTGCGCCGGGCTTCACCGGCACTAAAGCGGTGGCCGGCGAGTTCGCCTCGTTCGGCAAGCGCATCAAGGCTCGTGTGGTGCTGGACGGCAAGGACGTGTCCGTCGCCGATCAGGTGCTGTACAGCCAGGAACTCGGCGGCGCCGACCTTGGTTTCGACCGTTGCCTGGTGGTGCACAACATGCCCGCCGTGTATTCGAAAGCAGCGAAGAAAAACGTTTTCCTGTCGCCGTCCAGTCTGGCGATTGCCGCGCTGGCCAAGGTCAAGCAATGGGAGAGCCCGGGCAACCAGGTGACCTACGCCGAAGACGTCTCGCGCGTCGTCGAATACAACATTCTCGACACGTCCACCGAAGGCGATCTGCTCAACCGTTACGGCGTCAGCTACTACGCCCGCACCGTGCTTGGCGGCTTCTCGCTGCTGGGTAACCGCTCGGTCACCGGCAAGTTCATCAGCTACGTCGGCCTCGAAGACGCGATCAGCCGCAAGCTGGTCAAGGCCGGCCAGAAAGCCATGGCCAAGAACCTCACCAAATCCTTCATGGATCAAGAGGTCAAGCGCATCAACGACTGGCTGCAGACCCTGGTTGCCGACGAAACCATTCCTGGCGGCAGCGTGTATCTGCACCCGGAACTCAACAGCGTCGAGAAGTACAAGAACGGCACCTGGTACGTGGTCATCGACTACGGCCGCTACGCGCCGAACGAACACATGGTTTATCAACTCAACGCCCGCGATGAAATCATCGAGCAGTTCCTGGAGGACGTTCTCTAATGTTTACCAACCGCGTAAGACAGGCCATCGCGGCCACCCTGCAAGGTCTGCCATTGTCGGCGACCGTTGAGGAATTCACCCCGCCGAAAATCGAATTCGACATGGAAGAGATGCGCGGCGGGCGCTTCATCGTCGAAGAAATGGCCAAGGGCGGCAAAGCGCTCGGCGCCAAGCTGACCCTGCAAGGTCTCGGCGCCGAGGTGCTGCTGGCGCTGGGCGTAAAGCTGGGCGACGACATCCTGCTGAACGTGCGTGAAGCCGGTCAGGATCAGGACGGCAACACCTGGTTCACCTACCACACCGTCGGCGGCCAGCTGAAATCCCTTGAGGAAACCGCGGTGAAAATGGGCGAGAAACCCAAGACCAATCTGGAACTGTCCTGCCGCACCTACAACCGCCTGGAAAACGGCGTGCAGGTGATCGACATCGACGTGCGCACGCAGAAATTCGTGCTCAACGGCGTCGACATCCTCGGTGATGCACGACGTGCGGTGTTGATGCCGTAACCCTCGGCACAACACAAAACCCTGTAGGAGTGAGCCTGCTCGCGATGAGGTCAGCACATGCAACATCAATGTGACTGAAATACCGCTATCGCGAGCAGGCTCACTCCTACAAGGGGATGCGAAACCCCAATCACCAAGGAATTCATACATGCCGTGGATGCCACCCCAACACGAACTGCTGTCGCCGATCACCGGCGATGACGGTTCGCAGATCGAAAAGATCCAGCTCAAACCGCTGTTCTACGCCGCACAGAAGGAAGCGCTGGAACGCGCCGGCGACGATGAAGACGATCAGTTCTTCGAACTGGCGCTGCTCGCCACCGGCCTGTCGGTCAAAGAGCTCGATCAACTCAAACGCCCGGATTACGTGAGCATCGCTCAGTACGTCCATGAGATGTCGACCCGCCCGAGTGCGTACTTTCTTGAACAGGTCGAAGACGCGGAGAAATCCGACGATCCCGATCAAGTGCAATTGCTGCAACCGCTCGCCGTGACCGGCCGCACCGTGACCTCGCTGTCGCTGGAAATGCCCGTGCTGCGCGCCACCAAAGTGATGAAGAAACTGAAAACGGCCAAGGAACGCGCCGAATTCATCACCGCTCACTGCACCGGCCTGATGATCCCCGATCTGGCCCATCTGACCGTCCCCGACTGGACGCAATTGCAGGTGCGCATCGACGATTTTTTAAACCAGCCGGCGGCCTACTTTCGGAACGCGACATCGAAGTAATCCTCGATATCGTCCCGCTCATTTACCCGGTAAGTGAGGCGGAGATTCTGGAATGGGACGCCGAAAAGGCGTTGCGCCGCTACGACATAGCGATCACTCGCCTTGGCGTGAAACAGGAGTAGAGCGGCATGGCAGCGAATCAATTTGTGCTGGCGAATGCTGGCGACAACAAGGGTGTCGCGATGGGCGATATCAGCCTGAGCGCAGCAACGCTGAGAGCAGCGAACGGACCACCTCTCGCCACAGACCAGACTGGTGGGCTCCGTCAGGTACTACTGATCGCCAGCGGCAAGATCAGTGTGCTGACAACAGCGATCGATGCGCTGAATGTGACGCTCGCCGCCCTGCGTTCTTTGCCACTGACAGCGAATACTGCGGTGAAGAGCGAAACATCCGCCACAAACAAAACGGCAGAAAAAAACTCAGCGAACGCCGAGCTTCCAGCAACCCGCAAGTCGGCACTGGCAATGGATACGGCGGCAGCCGCGCTCAGCAGTGTCGCCGAGATCTCCCGTGATGACGGTAAAGACATTGCTCAGTCCAGTCTGGTGATGGCTAGCGCCCCGTTAGTAGCCGCCGGAGGCACCACCGGGGAGGATCTGGTCAATGTCGCGAGCGTGGGCGCCAAGGCGGGAATAGGCAGCCAAAATGCCAATGCATCCGACAAAAAGCTCGAGTTGCTGACCTTTGCCAATGACGTTGCTATCACGGCGTCGGCATTCAAACTCCCAGCGCTCGAAGTCGCGGAAATGGCGAAGGTCTGGCGCACCTCCATGAAGCTCACGCGGGATCAAGCGGTTGATCTGGCAGACGCGGTCAACCACCTCGGCAAGCTGACCGGGGATGTCCAGGCAGCCGATATCGGTGCTGTCCTGCAACAGTCGGGTGAATCAGCAGTGGTCGCAGGCCTGCAACCCGAAAAGGCAGCTGCGTTGTCGGCAGCATTGCTGAATACAGGCACGAAAAAGGATGATGCCGGCGTTGCGCTGAAAAACATTGCCGATGCGTTGGGCAGAGGCGATCAAGCTTCTGCGGCCGAAGCGGCTGCCTGGCAACAATTGAAACTTGATCCAAAAGCAGTTGCACAAGCCCTGCGTGACCCCGAGCAACAGGGCACGCAACAAGGTACTGTGCTGACCGTACTGGCTGCACTGAACGCCAAACCCGTTGAGCAACGGACGGCATTGGCCCGCACGTTATTCGCGGACAGCAGCAACGCCGCTCTCGCACTTTCGCAGAACCTGGGTCTGGTCAACGAAGCGTTTTTGCAAGTCGCGGACAAACGTCAATATGCGACTTCGGAACTGGGCAACAACGCTTCGGTGAAAGCGTCCGCGCTGGCGCTCGCCAATACCCAGCAAGGACAGTTGAACATCAAGAATGCGCGCGAGGAGCGCTTGTCGGTTGCCAAGGGCAATGCTCTGGCGCCCGATATCGAAAAGCCGGGTGATGCACATTCGACTGATATGTTGAGTGAACTGGCCGAAACCTATCCGAAAACCACAGGTGCCGTTCTAACGGCGGCTGCGTGGGCTAAACCGGTGCTCGACTTCGTACTTGAATCCGTTGGCGAGGAACTGAAAGAACGTTTAGGCAAAGGCATCGTCGATAAAGCCGCCAGCCGCATTCCTGATCGCTGGAAACCCGCGGGATCAGCAGGTGCTGAGGTGAATTCGCTCACTCCAGGGGCAGTTCCCCCGATTGCCAATAGGGCTTCCGGCGCCAGCAATGGATTGAAAATACTTGAACAGGCAGCGTGGCCCAATGCTCCGCGCCTCGGCGTTGCGGTCGCTGAAATGCGGCCAGTGTCACGGATGATGCCTTGGCCTGCGAAGGTGGCAATCGGAACCGCCGATGTCATCGAAGGCGTAGCCAGCGGTGACAAGCGGAAAATTGCTTCAGGTCTTGGCGCTGCGGGCGGCGGATGGGCTGGTGCGGTGGCTGGCTCCGCCATCGGTGCGTCGATCGGCAGCATCGGGTTGGCACCGGGTATGGCGTTGGGAGGCCTCATTGGAGGCCTCATCGGCGGATGGCTTGGCTCGGAGGGCGGTAGTTCGCTGGGAGAGAAACTTGTAGTGCCACCACCGGACAAGCTCTCTGCGCCCGAACAAGTCAGCAAAGAGCTGACAACTGCCCAGCTACCCGGTCAGCCCCTGACATATGCACCCACTGTCCAGGTCTACTGCAGCGATCCCGGCAGCTCGGACAAGATAGGCATGTTGGTCGCACAGCATCTGCAAAACCAATTTATGCAAATGACCCCGCTGCTGACCAACAACCCCCTCGCCACCCGCCGCGACGCAGCCCTCACCGACGGAGCCGCTACATGAAACAACAAATGGCACTGGGCACTTTCATCTTCGGCCTGTCGCGCAACTTTGCGTATCACCAGTTGCTGCGCAAGGCTGATGGCGGCTGGACCGAAATACAGATCCTCACCAGCAAACCCAAGTCCAGCCAGACTGGCCAGAAGCCCGAAACCCTGACCATCACCGGCAAATCGATGTACGCCGTAGCCATGGATCGGCTCGATGAATTACGAGCCTTGCAGGCGCTGCGCATGCCTCTGCCGTTGATCGACGGCATCGGTCGTAATTGGGGCCTGTGGCGGATCAATAGCGTTCAGGAAACCCAGACCCAGATCATCGATGACGGCACCGCGATGGTGGTCGATTGGGTGATTGAATTGGCGGAGTTCAACAATGCGTAAAGCACGAAGCGTGGCCGGTGATTCGGTGAATCTGCTGCTCTACCGCGAAACCGGGCGCAGTGATGACGCTGCCGAAGAAGCGCTGTGGAAGCTCAACCCGACCCTGGCCGAGCACGGGCCGGTGCTGCCTGCTGGCATCTGGATCGGGCTGCCGGAACTGGATGTGAAACCCGCCGTGGTCAAAGCGCCGACGGCCTGGGATTAGGAGGTTGCATGGCACTGGGATTTACGCCGGCAGTGAATATTTACGGGGCCAACGCGGCCCTGCTCAATCAGCGCCTGATCAGTTGGGAGCACATCGACGCCGCCGGTTTCGAGTCCGATCAACTGACGTTGACCATCGATCTGGAGGGGCTTGAGGGGTTGCCGAATCTGGGCGGCAGGATCGGCCTGCAAGTCGGTTATCGAGAAACCGCAATGGTCGACAAAGGCCTGTTCAAAGTGACGCGTCTGACGCCGACACTGTTTCCGTTTCGCCTCACCCTGGTGGCCACTGCGGCGCCGTTCAGCAAGGACGATGAAACCGGCTTCAAGCAGCGCCGCACCGTCAGTCATGGGCCGACGACGCTGGGTGGATTATTTCGCGAGCTGGTCGAGCCGCACGGCTTTTCGCCGCGGGTCGCGCCTGAGATTTCGTTGATCCGCATCGAGCACATCGACCAGTCCAACGAAACGGATATGGGCTTTGTCACCCGTCTGGCGAAAAAGTACAACGTCGTCGCCAAGCCGTATGGCGATGTATACGTGCTGGCGCGGCCCGGGCAGACCAAGTCGTTGTCGGGACAGGTTCTGCCGGACGTGACCCTGTCGGTTACTCACAATAACCGACCCGGCGATCACGCCTTCATCAGCGCCACGCTCGAAGAATCTGCCCGCGAGCAGGCCAAGGGCTGCAAGACCTGTTTCTGGGATGCGGCGGCCGGGGTGTTGCGCTGGGTTGAAACGGGGGTTGCGCCGTTCAAGACCTTGCGCCAGAAGCAGCCCAGCGAAGCCGATGCGATCGCAGTAGGCGAGGGCGAAGTGCGCAAGATGCTGCGGCAGAAGTACAAGGTGAAAATCACCTGCCCGGGCGATCCACGGCTGGCCGCCGAAGGTCTGGTGTTGCTCGACGAGAGCTGGCCGGACTTCATGCGCGGGCGCTGGTCGATCGACAAGGTCACCGCCAGCGGCAGTCGCGAGAACAGCTATCGCTGCCTGATTGATGCCTCGGGCCTGGATCCCAAGGCTGATTTAAAAGACTGATTCCGCAGCGACCCGGTTCCTTTATAGGAGTGAGCCTGCTCGCGATAGCGGTGCCACAGCCAAAATCAATGTGTCTGACCCACCGCTATCGCGAGCAGGCTCACTCCTACAGGGGCCTGTGGTCATTTTCATAATCTGGAACACCCCATGAAGATCACCCCGATCCTCACGCACTTGCGTGGGCAATGCCCCAGCCTTGCCAACCGTATTTCGGTGGGTGTCGATCTGGCGTTGCTGCAGGGCAACCCCGATCTCCCGACACCCTCGGCCCACGTTCTGCCGCTGGCCGATCTGGCCAGTGTCGGCAGCGCACAGAACCTCACCGCCCAACCGATCCGCGAGCGCTTCGAAATCGTCCTGGCGCTTGATGCCTCTGACCCTACAAAAGCGCTGGATCTGTTGCACGACCTGCGCGCCGAACTGTGGCGCGCGCTGGTGGGGTTCAAGCCCGACTCCGACTACAGCGCCATCGTCTATGACGGCGGTGAGCTGGTGTCGATCAACACCAGCAGCGTGTTCTATCGCCTGCGTTTTTATGCCGAGTTCCAGCTCGGTCGCAATCTGCCCGGTCAGCCTGCGGAGAGTTGGCACGAGCGCGAACTGGACGCTTTGTCGTCCTTTACCGGGATGACGGTGCGGGTCGACGCGATCGATCCGGCCGACCCCAACCTGCAACGCCCGGGCCCGGATGGCCGGGTGGAAATGACTTTCTCTGGAGACGTAATCCCATGAGCAACCGCATCACCGTTGTGCCGGCCACCGGCCGAGTCGTACCTGACCCGGAGGCGGGCGATCTGCTGCCGACTACAGGCCGTGAAGTGTCGGACAGCGCCTGGTGGCGCCGTCGTCTGGCGGACGGCGACATCACACTCAAAACCGCAAAAGCGGCTAAACCACAGGGAGCCAAATAATGGCGATCGGATTCAGCAACATCCCGGCGGACATTCGTGTGCCGCTGTTCTATGCCGAAATGGACAACTCGGCCGCCAACAGCGCGACGTCGGCCATGCGCCGTTTGATCGTCGCGCAGGTCAACGACAACATTGCCCCGACCGAAGTCGGCAAACTGGTGCTGGTCTCCAGCGTGGCGCTGGCGAAAAGCATCGGCGGCCAGGGCTCGATGCTTGCTTCGATGTACGAAACCTTCCGCAAGGCTGACCCGATCGGCGAGATCTGGTGCCTGCCGCTGCACAACACCGAAGGCGCCATCGCCAAAGGTGTACTGACCCTGACCGGAGCTGCGACCCAGGCTGGCATGCTCAACCTTTATGTCGGCGGCGTGCGTGTGCAGGCCACCGTGGTCAATGGCGCCACTGCTGCTCAAGCGGCCACTGCGCTGGCGCAGAAAATCAATGCCACTGCCGACTTGCCGGTGAGCGCTGCCGCTGCCGAAGGTGTCGTCACCCTGACTGCCAAATGGACGGGCGACAGCGGCAACGACATCAGCCTGCAATTCAATCGCCTGGGCAAGAGCAATGGCGAAGAAACCCCGGCTGGCTTGACCAGCGCAATCACCGCCATGACCGGCGGCGCCGGTGTGCCGGATCAGATCGCCGCCGTCGCGGCACTGGGTGATGAGCCGTTCGAGTTCATCGCACTGCCATGGTCCGATCTGGCTACGTTGAATGTCTGGCAAGCGGTCATGGATGACAGCACCGGGCGCTGGTCGTGGGCCAAGCAATTGTTCGGTCACGTCTACAGTGCCAAACGCGGCACCGTCGGCACGCTGGTCGCTGCAGGCCAGGCGCGCAACGATCAGCACATGACCATTCAGGCGCTGGAACCGGGCGTACCGCAACCCTTCTGGGTACAAGCGGCGGCACTGGCTGCGCGCACCGCGGTGTTCATCTCCGCCGACGCCAGCCGTCCGACGCAAAGCGGCAGTCTGCCGGGCGTTGACCCGGCGCCGGCAAGCGAGCGTTTCACCCTGACCGAGCGTCAGTCGCTGCTCAACTACGGCATCGCCACTGCTTACTACGAAGGCGGTTATGTGCGCATCCAGCGCTCGATCACCACCTACCAGAAAAACGCCTACGGTCAGGCCGACAACTCTTATCTGGACAGCGAAACCATGCACCAGTCGGCGTTCATCGTGCGCCGTCTGCAAAGCGTGATCACCAGCAAGTACGGTCGGCACAAACTGGCCTCCGACGGCACCCGTTTCGGCGCCGGCCAGCCGATCGTCACGCCAGCGACCATTCGCGGTGAGCTGATCGCGCAGTACGCCAAGCTTGAACTGGAAGGCCACGTGGAAAACGCCGAGCTGTTCGCCGAGCACCTGATCGTCGAACGCGACGTGCAGGACCCGAGCCGCGTGAACGTGCTCTTCCCGCCGGATTACATCAACGGCCTGCGCGTGTTCGCACTGCTCAACCAGTTCCGTCTGCAGTACGACGACGCGGCCTGATTTGCGCAGTCGACGTCAGCATTCAGCCCACCTCGCGTGGGCTTTTTATTTGAAGGGAGAAACACCATGGGTCAACTGATTGCAGGCACCTGCTACGTCAAGGTCGACGGCGCACAACTGACCATCAATGGCGGCTGCGAAGCCCTGCTGATGGCCGTCAAACGTGAAACCGTCGTGCCCGGTTTCTACAAGGAAACCGATATCGCGCCGTCGTTCAAAGTGACCGCGCTGCACACCGCCGACTTCCCGCTGAAGAAGCTGATCGAAGGCACCGATATCACCGTCACCTGCGAATTCAGCAACGGCAAAGTCTACGTACTGGCCGGCGCTTACCTGGTCGAGGAACCGGTCTCCAAAGGCGACGACGCCACCATCGAACTGAAATTCGAGGGCATCAAGGGGACCTGGCAATGAGCGGCGCAGTGAAGCTTCAGGTGGCGATCGAAGCCCACGGCGAGCCCCTGACCGAACTCGTCCTGCGCCGTCCGACGGTGCAGGAAGTGCGAGCGATCAAGGCGCTGCCGTACAAGATCGACAAGAGCGAAGAAGTCAGCCTCGACATGGACGTGGCGGCCAAATACATCGCCGTGTGCGCCGGCATCCCGCCGTCGTCGGTCAACCAGCTGGATCTGGCCGACCTCAACGCGCTGAGCTGGGCCGTTGCGAGTTTTTTCATGAGTGCGGCGTCGGAGCCATCACCGACCTGATCGCTGTCGCCTATGACCTGGCCTGGTTCTGGAAGGTTGACCCCGAACAGATGATGGCCAGGCCACTGGATGTGCTCCGCGAATCGCTGGAGCACGCGCAACGGATCAATGCGATGCAGCAGGTGCAGTGATGGCAGACGAAGAGAAGAAAACCCCGAAACCGGTGCTGATCACCGGCATCGATGAACTCTCGCCCAAACTGGGCGCCCTGCGCATGAAGGTTGAGAGTTTTAAAAACAATCTCGAGCAGACCGGCCTCGGCAAACTGGACATCAGTGGTCTGTTCAACGGCGGCAGCGTGATCACGCCGTTTGTAGACGGCATCAAATCGGCCGCAGCGTTCCAGGGCAAATTGAGCGAAGTCAGCGACACGGCGAAAACCGTCGACCTGCCCGCCGCGCCGACAGCAGCGACACAGAACATGAACGTGTTCAGCGCGTCGATGCAAAAGGTTTCGGCGGCGGTGGACGCCGCGCTGGTGCCGGCGGTGGGGGCCTTGGTGGTCGGGCTTGAGCCGATGCTGACGCAGGTTGGCAGCCTGCTCGCCGACAACCCGAAACTGGTCGAAGGCCTGGCGGCGGGGGCGATTGCCTTCTCCGCCATGCAAACCGCGGTCACCGGTATGACGCAGGTGATGGACGTCATGAGCATGGTGCTCAAGACCAACCCGATCATGCTGATCGCCCTGGGCATTGCCGTGGCGGCCGGTTTGATCGTGGCCAACTGGACGCCGATCAGCGCGTTCTTCACCGGGATCTGGGAGGGCGTGAAAAACGCCGGGGCGAGTGCGATGGCGACGTTGCGCTCGGTACTTGACTGGCGACCGCTGGCGGCACTGGCGGCGTTGTGGGAACCGGTCACGGGATTTTTCTCCGGAGTCTGGGACAAGGTGATGGCCGTGACGGCGCCAGTGATCGACTTCTTCAAGTCGGTTTTCTCGTGGTCGCCTGCCGGGGTGATCATTGAAAACTGGGGGCCGCTGACCGGCCTGTTCTCGGCGATCTGGGAATTGCTCAAGACCTTGAGTGTGCCGGTGATGGCATTTCTCAGAAACCTGTTCGATTTCTCGCCGATGCAGATGCTTACCGATGCGTGGGGTGGTGTTGTCGCGTTCTTCGAACCGATGTTCAGCGGCCTGCGAGAAGTCGCGCTACCGGCTAAAGAATTCCTCGTGTCGCTGTTCGACTTCTCGCCAATGCAGATGATCACCAGCGCCTGGGGAGGCGTTGTTGCGTATTTCCAGCCGATATTGACGACGCTGCAATCGGCTGTGCAAAGCACCCGGGATACTTTGCGGGCACTGTTCGATTTTTTCCCGATGCAAATGCTCACCAGCGCCTGGGGTGGGATTGTCGGGTTCTTCGAACCGATCTGGATGGCGCTGCAAACGTCTGTGCAGCGGGTCAGAGGCTTTTTCACCAGCCTGTTCGAGTGGTCGCCGCTGGAGCAGATTGCTCAGTATTGGCAGCCGATCGGTGAGGTCTTTTCGGCGATCTGGGGCGTCGTGTTGGCGCTTTCCGCGCCGGTCGTGGATTTTCTGCACAGTCTGTTCGAATGGAAACCTCTGGATCAGATCATCGAGAGTTGGGGGCCGATCACTGAGTGGTTCGGCGAGTTGTGGCAAAAGCTGCAAACCGTCATTGCGCCTATCAAGGAGTTGTTCGAGGGTGGCTTCGCCGGACTGATCGCCAAGGTCACCGGCAAGGTCGAAACGCTGACCCAAGCGCAACGCGAGACCAATGCCGAAGGCAAAGGCGAACTGGCACCGGCGTTCTTCGCTGCCAGTCCGGCGCCTGCTGGCAACGGTGCACTGCAAAGCGGTTCGTTGCCGCAAACCTCCAGCGCGCTGATCCAGCAAAGCGCCGCCAACAACCGCACGCAACTCGAAGGTGGCCTGACCGTACGCTTCGAAAATGCGCCGGCCGGGTTGCGCACCGATCAACCGCAAAGCAATCAACCCGGGCTGGCGCTGTCCTCGCGCATCGGCTATCGCTCGCTGTCGACAGGAGGTTCCAATGAACTGGCGTGACCGTTTGTTGCCGGCATCCTTTCGGGGGGTCGGTTTCTGGATCGACCAGGCGAAAACCCCGGTCGGTCGCAAAGGGCAGTTGCATGAATACCCGCAGCGCGACCTGCCTTTTTTCGAGGACCTCGGCCAGCAGGCCAAGACCCACGATCTGACCGCGTTCATCATCGGCCCCGATTGCCTGGAGCAGCGCGACAAGCTGCTCAAGGCGCTGGAGCAGGGTCGTGGCGAGCTGGTGCATCCGTGGCTCGGACGCCTGCAAGTCAAGGTCGGCGAATGCGACATGACCCACACTCGCCAGGATGGTGGGCTGGTGACGTTCGCCTTGAAGTTTTATCCCGATCAGCCGCTGCCGTTTCCGACGGCCACGGTCAGCACACAGAAAGTGCTGCTGGCCAAAGCCGACGGTCTGCTGGGTTCGGCGGTGGCGCGTTTCGAACAGGCGATGACGCTGATCAAGGCTGCGCGAATCGGCATCACCAACCTGCGCAACAGCCTTACCGGCGTCTACGAGGTGATCAAGGAGCAACTGAAACCGTTGATCGAGCAATATCGGCAGATCACTGAACTGGTCAAAGCCGTGAAGGAGCTGCCCAAGGAAGTGGCGGCGGAATTCAAGGGTTTGCTCGGCGATATCAAGGAACTGAAAGCGTTCGCCAAGGAAGGCTACCGTGGCGTGATTGCCGACGTGTCGCAGCAACTCGAAGCGATTCGCAAAGCCGATGCGCCGAAGATCACCACGGGCAAGGACACCAATGCCGCAGCGCAGGCGATGGCCGATCTGGTGCAAGACACGATGCTGGTCAAAGTCGCGCAGTGGGTGGCCTCGATGCCGGTGGCGACCACGCCGGTAAAACTGGCGTCGACACCGTCGGTGGCTCAACAGTCGACATCACCGGTCAGCCGTCAGGAAGTGCCTGTCAGCGATGATATGCAAGCCCTGCGCACGGCGGTGACTGCCGCCATTGATCCGATGCTGGCGAAAGCCGGGCCTGCGCACTTCCAGGCCATCAATGATGTCAAGGAGGCGCTGGTGGCTCATCTCAAAGCGGTGGCGTCCTCCGGCGTGCGGCAAGTCAGCAAGTCGTTTCAGGAAAGCTTTCCGGCAGTGGTCGTGGCCTACAAGCAGTTCGGCGACGCCACGCGAGTCGACGAAGTGACTCAGCGCAACGGGATCACCCATCCCGGTTTCTCGCCCAATGACGTGAAAGTCTCGCGGGAGTGACGCCATGAACGAGATGGACAATCACGTCACGCTGACGGTCAACGACATGCAATACGGCGGCTGGAAAAGCGTCGAAATCACTGCTGATCTTGAGCGTCAGTTCCGCACTTTCAAACTCGACATCACCTGGCAATGGCCTGGGCAGACCGTGGACCAGAGGATCAAGCCCGGCGACCCCTGCGAGGTAAGAATCGGCAAGGATCTGGTGCTCACCGGCTACGTATTCAAGGCGCCGATACGCTATGACGGGCGACAGATCAGCCTGACCATCGAGGGCAGTTCCAAGACCCAGGATCTGGTCGATTGTGCCGCCCGTAACCTGCCCAGCCAATGGCAGCAACAACCCTTGCTGACCATCGCCCGGGATCTGGTGAGCGAGTACGGTCTGTCGGTGGTCAACCAAATCAGCGAAACCACACGCCTGAGCAAACACACCATCGTGCCGGGTGAAACCGTATTCCAGTCGATCGATCGATTGCTGTCGCTGCTGCGGGTGTTTTCCACCGACAACGAGCTGGGCCAGTTGGTGTTGGCCAAACCCGGTAGCGGCGGGCGTGCCAGCGATGCGCTGGAGCTGGGCAAGAACATTCTGTCGGCCAATGCACCGATGGATTTCAGCCAGGTGTTCTCCGAATACCGGGTGATCGGCCAGCAAAAGGGCTCGGATGCGAAAAGCGGCGCGGCGGTCAGCGAAGTCGAGTCGACGGCGGCGGATCTGAGCTTCAAACGTCGGCGCACCACGGTGATCAATGAAGGCACGCAGCTGACCTTTGAGTTGGCGCAACAGCGTGCGCAATGGGAAAGCGCGACCCGCATGGGCCGGGCTCAGGCCACCACCTATCAGGTGCAGGGCTGGCGGCAGAGCAACGGTGATTTATGGCGCCACAACACGCTGGTGAAGGTCAAGGATCCGGTGCTCGATTTCGATGGCGACATGCTGATCTCCAAGGTCACTTATTCGTTGTCGGCGCAGGGTTCGGTAACCACGTTGCAAGTGGCACCGCCGCATACCTTTGATCCTGATCCGGCTCCCCCGAAGCAAACCTGAGCCTTGCACCGCCCCCTGTAGGAGTGAGCCTGCTCGCGATAGCGGTTCAACAGACACAGAAGTGTCGACTGTCATGCCGCCATCGCGAGCAGGCTCACTCCTACAGTTGATCGCGTTGTGCCCACCTTTTTGAGAAAAAACCATGAGCCTACTGACACGCCTGCTGGCGCGCGGCACTGTCGTGCTCGCCAATTCGGCTTCGAAACTGCAATCGCTGCAAATGCGCCTCACCGCCGGTGAAGTCAACGACGACCTCGAACACTTCGAACCCTACGGTTTCACCAGCCATCCGCTGGCTGGCGCAGAAGGGATCGTCACCTTCATCGGCGGCGACCGCTCCCACGCCATCGCCCTGGTCATCGCCGACCGACGCTATCGCTTGCAAGCACTGGCTGCCGGTGAAGTGGCGATCTACACCGATGAGGGCGACAGGATTCACTTCAAGCGCGGGCGGATCATCGACATCGAAACCGCCACGCTGAACATCCGCGCCAGCAGCGCGGTGAATTTCGATACGCCGGTGATCAACCAGACCGGCAAGATCGTTTCCACCGGTGATCAACTGGCCGGCGGCATCAGCCAGATCAAACACGTCCACGTTGGCGTGCAGGCCGGTAACGGTCAGACCGGCGCGCCGGCAGGAGGGCAATGATGTTTATCAGCCAGAACCTCCACGCCGCACTGACCCGCGCCGTGCTCATCAGCCTGTTCACCTGGCGTCGCGCCGCCGATGACGACGCCCTTGATGACGATGAACGCTTCGGCTGGTGGGGCGACAGTTTTCCTACGGTTGCAGACGATCGCATCGGCTCGCGGCTGTGGCTGTTACGCCGGGTCAAGCTGACCCGGCAGACGCAAATGGACGCCGAGTTCTATGCCCGCGAAGCCCTGCAGTGGCTGCTCGACGACGGCCACTGCAGCGCCATCGACATCATCAGCGAACGCCTCGATGCCCAGCGCCTGAACCTGCGCACGGTCCTGACGCTGGCCGACGGCGAACGTCTGGACATCAACCCCGATAACAGTTGGCAGGTGATCTATGCCGTTTGAAACCCCTTCGCTGCCGGTGCTGATCAAGCGCACCCAAAGCGACCTGGCCGGCGATTCGCTGCGCCAGTCCGATGCGCAAGTGCTGGCCCGTACCCTCGGCGGCGCCGTTTATGGCCTGTACGGTTATCTCGACTGGATTGCCCAGCAGATCCTGCCCGACAAGGCTGACGAGTCGACCCTGGAACGCATCGCCGCGCTGCGCCTGAACCAGCCGCGCAAAGCTGCACAAGTGGCTACCGGCAGCGTCAGCTTTACGGCCACGCCTGGCGCCGTGCTCGACGTTGACACGCTGTTGCAAGCGAACGATGGCCGCACCTACAAAGTCACCACCGCGCGCACCACCGTCAGTGGCAGTAACAGCACCACGATTGCGGCGCTGGAGGCCGGCAGCCTGGGCAACGCTGATGCCGGTCTGACGCTGACCCCGGTGCAACCGATTGCCGGCATCGTCGGCAACAGCTTCGTGGTGCTGGCGCCGGGCCTCAGCGGTGGCGTGGCGCGCGAAAGCCTCGAGTCACTGCGCTCGCGGGTGATTCGTTCCTATCGGGTGATTCCCCACGGCGGCGCGGCCAGCGATTACGAAACCTGGGCACTGGAAGTGCCGGGTGTGACGCGGGCGTGGTGCCGTGGCGGTGAGGGCAGTATGGGCATTGTCCGCCTGTTCATCATGCGCGATGACGACACGCAGCCGATTCCCGCGGCAGAGCAACTGGCCGAGGTTCAGGCCTATATCGAGCCATTGCGTCCGGTCACCGCCGAGTTGCATGTGCTGGCACCGGAGCAGGTCCCGGTCACCTATGAATTGCGTTTGAGCCCCGATACCAGCGCTGTCCGTGCGGCGGTGGAAGCGCAGTTACGTGACTTGCACAACCGCGAAACCGGCTTGGGGGATACCTTGCTGCAGAGTCACATTCGCGAAGCGATCAGCAGTGCCACCGGCGAGTACGACCACCAATTGATTGCGCCCGTCGGTAATGTCGTGCCAACCGAACACCAGCTACTGACCTTTGGGGGTTGCGTATGGGAGGCATGAGAACAGCTGCGCAATATCAGGCCCAGCTACGCAACCTGCTGCCCAGTGGTCCGGCCTGGGATCCGGAGCGAGTGCCGGAACTGGATGCAGTGCTCGGGAGCATTTCCCTGGAACTGTCGCGTCTGGACGCGCGCGCCGTCGACCTGCAAAACGAAATGGATCCGGCGGGCGTCAGCGAGCTGGTACCCGATTGGGAGCAGGTCATGAATTTGCCTGACCCGTGCCTTGGACAGAAGCCTTTGTTCGACGACCGTCGTCTGGCTGTGCGCCGGCGCCTGCTAGCAGTAGGCAGCCAGAACATTGGCTACTTCGTTGAAATTGCCCGAAGCCAAGGCTATCCCAACGCCACCGTGACTGAGTTGAGGGCGCCGCGAATGGGGCGCTCACGGTTTGGTAGCGGGCACTTTGGCAGCTGGCAGGCACAGTTCATGTGGACACTCAACACCGGAGGGCGGCAATTCATCGGTCGCCGGTTTGGCGCCAGTTATTGGGGCGAACGCTTTGGCGTGAATCCCGGTAGCGCCCTGGAGTGCCTTATCCACCGCAGTGCACCTGCTCATACCCGCGTGCATATCAATTACGACTAGAGGTTGAAAACTATGGATTACCCAAGAAGCACCCCCGGTGTCGGGCTGGTGAATGGACAGTTCGTGGACGAGGACCCGGTGGCAGGAACGCCAGGCTCTTTGATCCCCGCAACCTGGGGCAATGCCGTTACGCAAGAGATCCTGAACGTGATCAAAGCGGCTGGCATGCAGCCCGAAGAAGATGTTTCAACGCAGTTGCTGCAGGCCATCCAGAGTTTTGCCGCCCATGACTTCAAGAACTCGGTGCGGGTAGCGACAACGGGAACAATTGCCCTCAGCGGTTTGCAGGACATCGACGGTGTACAACTGGCCGTGGCAGATCGAGTGCTGGTGAAAGACCAGGCCAATGCCTCGCAGAACGGTGTTTACGTGGTGGCTGCCGGTTCATGGTCGCGCGCAGTGGATGCGGCGCAGGACTACCAAGTGACCAGCAGTTTTATCATTGCGACCGATGAAGGCGTGGTGAACAAGTCTCGCCTTTGGCAACTGACCACACCAGGCCCGATCAAGGTCGGCTCCACAGCGCTGACGTTTGAATTACTGGCGGGGTACACCGGAGTAGCCTCTGGCGAATACCGCAAGGTTACGGTCAATGCACGGGGGCAGGTAACCGCCGGCTCTAACCCGACCACTCTTGATGGCTACGGCATCGCGGATGCTTACACCAAGGTGGCTGCCAACAGTGCATTTGTGAAACAAGGCAGTGGTGCCGGACAACTCGGCAACTCGGTGTCCATTGGCTGGGATGGCAAGAACATCCTGATCCAGGTTGATGCCACCAGTTTCGGCAACCTGTGGTGTTCGGCCAACTTTGACCCCGCCACCAAGGCCAATGTGACGGACGTTTACAGCAAGAGTGCAACCAATGGCTTGCTGGACGCCAAGATCGCTTCGGATACATGTTCGGTGGCCGGTTTCGCAGGTGGCAATCCCGCCTCCCCGTATATGCGGAACAGGAACAATAACGAAGTCGTGATGCTGGCGAGAACAGCTTCGACCCTCGCCGGCTATGGCATCACGGATGGCATGACGCGTGCCGAGATCACCGGTCAAGTCAATGCGCGAGTTCTGAGTGATGGCATCACCTGGGCGGGGTTTGCCAGCAACGATCCGAATCAGCCCTACATGCGGCGTGCTGCCGATAACGGTGTCTATCTGTTGCAACCGCGTCTGGGGTTTACACCGGTTCGCCAGGGCGGGGGAAACTTCCAGTCGAACAACACGGTGATGATTGGCTGGGCGGCTGATGGTTCGTCTCTGCGGGTACAGGTCGATGCAACTGATCTGGGCAGCATCTGGACCGACGGCATCGGTAATGCCAAAGCGGTTGCCGCGCAATCCACCGCAGAAGCTGGAGTAGTCGGTTCTTATGCCTTGCTGGTCGTTGGCGGCGGTGGCGCTACGGGGCCGGGCGCGCTTGCCGCCGGTGTCAACTGCCGGTTCACGGCTACCGATGGCTCTGCCTGGGGTGGAGCACCTGCCGGCACCTGGCGAATCATGGGAGCTATCCGAAACTCTGACGGGGCCAGCCCTGACTCCACCACTCTATGCGTGAGGGTTTATTGAAATGATGACAATTGTGAGTGCGCGTCAGCCCTGCTGGAACGACGTGGAACATACCTCGTTGAACCTGTTGGTCACCTTCGAGGAGACCAGCGATTCATTGGGTGAAATACCGTTTACGGCTTCGCCGAAAGATCCGGAGCCTCACGGTCGAGAGTTGTTTGAACGGGCGGTTGCGCTGGAATACGGCGAGATCGCTGAACCCGACGAAGAGACACTGAAAGATGCAGTGCGGATGAAGACTTCCGGGCTCTCGGCATTGGCGTCATCGATGATCGCAAAGTTGCAGAGTGACCTCAGCACCCTGCAGGACTCCGTGGCTTTGGACATGGCAACAAATGAAGAGATCACGCAGTTGCCGATGACTCAGGCGCAGCTTGATCTCTGGAGAAAGTACCGGGTACTGCTTTCCAGGATCGAGAGTCAGCCCGCTTTTCCTCGTGCGATCGATTGGCCCACGCAGCCCGAGTGAATGTTTGCTGCATGAGCCGAGTACATCAGCCCCGGCAGCCGTGCGCAGCATTCCTTGCTGGTTGCAGCTGCGGTCGAAAGACCAGGCCGGCGGCGTGCCCACTCGGCGTTGAATGAATAACAGCCGGAGACGAAAAATGGACTATCCAAAGAGCGTGCCCAATATCGGCCTGGTCAATGGCCGATTCGTGGATGAAAACCCTGCCAATGGAGCGCCGGGCTCGCTGATTCCTGCAGTGTGGGGAAATGGTGTAACGCAGGAAATTCTGAGTGTTGTGCAGGCGGCGGGTTTAACGCCGGACGAGACGACCAATAATCAATTGCTGGGCGCACTGCGCAGCCCGGCGCTGTTTTTGACTGCCGCCCAGTTTGATAAAGGTCGGTCAGTGGCCACTGCTGAGTTTGTTCAGCGCGCGTTAGGCAATTACGCAAGTGCACGGGGAATATCCGCCGCAACGCAACTGACGGGCGCTGATATCGGTTGCTCGATCGGAATGGGGGGGACCGTTTCCTATACCGTCACCCTGCCTGACGCAGCCTCTGTTCCGGATGGCGCGACCATCGGGCTGCACTGCCGCAACAGCGCCCCGGTTACGGTTGCGAGTAAATCCGGTGCGCAGATCAGTCCACAGGGCGCTTATTTGGGCTCGATAGTGATGAACAGCGGGGAGAGCGCCAACTTTGTCAGAGAGAGTGGCATCTGGACCGTTTACGGGACCGCGAGTCTGAAATACGCCGCGCTGTTTTCCGGGATGGTCAGCAATCCCGGGTATCAAAAACACGCCAGTGGAAATATCGATCAGTGGGGCACGGGGGTTTCGAATGCCGAGGGGGATGTCTACGTGACATTTCCGCTGACGTTTCCGAGGGGATATTTCTCGCTGGTGGCGACACATACCGGTGGCGATGCGGCGATGGTTGCGGTAACTGCGTACAGCGCGAAGGGCTGCACGCTGAGAATTCGCAATGCCGTAGGTCAAGTCAGCGGCGGCTGGTCGGTGAATTATTTTGCAAAGGGCTACTGAATGAACCCCTTCAATGTTTTATTCAGCGCCAGCACCTGCGGCGCGTATGTACCGGGTATCAACTCGACGGACATTCCCGACGACGTTATCGAGATTCCCCAGGGCTACTGGATCTCCTTGCTGCAACAGTTGGCGGTCACGCCAAAAATGATTGGCGTGAGCGCCACTAACGGCTATCCGATTCTGGTCGATCCACCGCCACCTTCGCCGGATGCAGCCGCTGATGCCGAGCGCGCCTGGCGCACGGCACAGTTGGCAGCCACTGACGGTTTGGTAGCGCGTGACCGGGACGAGCTCGAGGACGGTGGCGGTACCACGCTGACTACCGAGCAATACGCACAGTTGCAGGCCTATCGTCGTGACTTGCGGGACTGGCCGCAGGGATCATTCTTCCCGTTCAGCGAGCATCGGCCGGTGGCTCCGGGGTGGTTGATCGCTGCAATCTGAAGCAGCGTTGATCACAGGCTTCATTGCCTGAAAACTCCGGAAAACAATGGCTGGCAAGCATAAGTCGCCATCCGTGATTGAATCGGAGCAACATCCAGGGAGGATCAAGCAGCATGCAAATAACCGAAAACAACCTTATCGACATCATGCCCAACGCCCGCTCCCAAGCGGGCGTTTTTGTTTCTGTACTCAACACTGCCATGGCCAGGCATCGCATCGATACGCCCAAGCGAATCGCTGCCTTTCTCGCACAGGTCGGTCACGAGTCGGGGCAATTGCGCTACGTGCGCGAACTGGGCAATAACCAATACCTGAGCAAGTACGACACCGGCACCCTGGCGCTGCGTCTGGGCAATACGCCCGAGGCGGACGGCGACGGGCAAAAATACCGGGGCCGTGGGCTCATACAAATTACCGGTCGCGCCAACTACCGCCAATGCAGCCTCGACTTGTTTGGCGATGAGCGTCTGTTGTCGTTGCCCGAATTGCTCGAGCAACCGCAATGGGCGGCCGAATCGGCGGCGTGGTTCTGGGCGCAGAAGGGCCTGAACGAGCTGGCCGACGCGGACCAGTTCAACACCATCACCCGCCGAATCAACGGCGGGTTGAATGGCTTGCAGGATCGTCTGGAAATCTGGGCGCGGGCGAGGACGGTGCTATGTCCGGCTCCTGGCGTGTGATTGGCCTGTTGTTGCTGGCGGCCGGGGTTTTCTCTGCGGCGTGGCAATTTCAGGACTGGCGCTACGGGCGACAATTGGCCGAGCAGGCGCGGTTAAACGCCGAGACGCAGAGTCAACTCACTCAAACTGCCGCGAGCGCACAACAGGCCGAGCAGGATAAACGCCTGGCGCTGGAGCAACGACTCGCGGCCAGTGAACAAACCCATTATCGAGCGCTGAGCGATGCCCAACGTGATCAGGATCGCCTGCGCGATCGCCTTGCTACTGCCGATGTCCGGTTGTCAGTCCTTCTCGACGCCGCCGACGTTGCCCACGGCTGCGCGGTGCCAGCCACCGCCGGCACCGGCGGCGTGGATTCTGCAACCGTACGCGCCCGACTTGACCCGGCGCATGCTCAACGAATTATCGCCATCACCGACACCGGCGACCGCGGATTGATTGCCTTGCAGGCCTGTCAGGCCTATGTCAGAGCACTGGCGCCCGAACATCTTGAATGATTCTGTGTATTGAAAGCATGGCCGGCTCGTGTACGGTGAAGACATTCCACACGATCCGGAGCTCGCCGTGAAAGAGACCACCCAACTGGCCGCTGAACTGGGCCGACGTCTGCAAGTGCTCAATGCTCACGTCACCACTGCAGAGTCCTGCACCGGTGGCGGGATTGCCGAGGCCATTACGCGGATACCAGGCAGCTCAGCCTGGTTTGAAGCCGGTTACGTGACGTACTCCAACCGGCAGAAAACCCGGCAGTTGAATGTGCCGGACGAACTGTTCGAAACGGTCGGCGCGGTCAGTCGCGAAGTCGTCGAGGCCATGGTGCGCGGTGCGCAGCAGCACAGCCTGGCGCATTTTGCCGTGGCGGTCAGCGGCGTCGCTGGCCCCGACGGCGGCACGCCGAACAAGCCGGTGGGCACGGTATGGCTCGCCTGGGGTGTGGGCGATGCGGTTTACAGTGAGGTTCAGCACTTCCCCGGCGGCCGTGATGAAGTCCGCCGACAAACGGTGAAGGCCGCGCTAGAGGGGCTTGTGCGACTAGCGGCACGAGAAATCGAAAATCAGGGGTAGGCGATCTTCGAACGCTGTGGAATAATACTGGCTACTTATACAGGTGTTGGCCGTCAGGCCTTATTGATTACGTGAGGACTTTAATGGACGACAACAAGAAGAAAGCCTTGGCTGCGGCCCTGGGTCAGATCGAACGTCAATTCGGCAAGGGTGCCGTAATGCGTATGGGCGATCAGGACCGTCAGGCGATCCCGGCCATCTCTACTGGCTCTCTGGGTCTGGACATCGCACTCGGCATCGGCGGTCTGCCAAAAGGCCGTATTGTTGAAATCTACGGTCCTGAATCCTCCGGTAAAACCACACTGACACTGTCGGTCATCGCCCAGGCACAAAAAGCCGGCGCGACTTGCGCATTCGTCGACGCCGAGCATGCGCTCGATCCAGAGTACGCCGGCAAGCTGGGCGTCAATGTCGACGACCTGCTGGTTTCCCAGCCGGACACCGGCGAACAGGCCCTGGAAATCACCGACATGCTGGTGCGCTCCAACGCCGTTGACGTGATCATCGTCGACTCCGTGGCAGCACTGGTACCGAAAGCTGAAATCGAAGGTGAAATGGGCGACATGCACGTCGGCCTGCAAGCACGTCTGATGTCTCAGGCGCTGCGTAAGATCACCGGTAACATCAAGAACGCCAACTGCCTGGTCATCTTCATCAACCAGATCCGTATGAAGATCGGCGTGATGTTCGGCAGCCCGGAAACCACCACCGGTGGTAACGCGCTGAAGTTCTACGCTTCGGTTCGTCTCGACATCCGCCGTACCGGCGCGGTGAAGGAAGGCGACGAAGTGGTCGGCAGCGAAACCCGCGTCAAGGTTGTGAAGAACAAGGTGGCTTCGCCGTTCCGTCAGGCCGAATTCCAGATTCTTTACGGCAAGGGCATCTACCTCAACGGTGAGATGATCGACCTGGGTGTGTTGCACGGTTTCGTCGAGAAGTCCGGCGCCTGGTACGCCTACGAAGGCACCAAGATCGGTCAGGGCAAGGCCAACTCGGCCAAGTTCCTGGCGGACAACCCGGAAATCGCCGCGAAGCTCGAGAAGCAACTGCGTGACAAGCTGCTGTCGCCAGCAGTGATTGCAGACTCCAAGGCCTCGGCGGTCAAAGAGACCGAAGACGACCTGGCCGACGCTGACCTCTGATCGCAGCGATGACCACCGCCGTACTGGATACCCTCGTCGCGGTGCGGCGAACCGCCATGGACCTGCTCGCACGCCGCGAGCATGGTCGCGTCGAGTTGACGCGCAAGCTGCGTCAGCGGGGCGCCGAGGCGGAGCTGATCGAAACAGCCCTCGACCGTCTGACGGAAGAGGGACTGCTTTCAGAAGCGCGATACCTTGAAAGTTTTGTTTCCTACCGAGCCCGTTCCGGCTATGGCCCATTGCGAATTCGTGAGGAGCTCAGCCAGCGGGGCTTGCAACGTACCGATATCGAAGTCGCTCTGCGCGAAAGTGGTATCAATTGGCAGGCGCAGCTTCAGGACACGTGGCAACGCAAGTTTTCCGGGCATTTACCGATTGATGCGAAAGAACGAGCCAAGCAAGGCCGGTT
Organism: Pseudomonas sp. FR229a; assembly: GCF_030209115.1. Lineage (NCBI taxonomy): Bacteria > Pseudomonadati > Pseudomonadota > Gammaproteobacteria > Pseudomonadales > Pseudomonadaceae > Pseudomonas > Pseudomonas sp. FR229a. Next base: position 91,594 of record NZ_JARVSP010000025.1, read on the forward strand.
TCTGGCGTATCGGGGGTTCTCGATGGAGATGATCAACCGACTGTTCAGCGGTCGAGAGATGGACGATTAAACCGATTCAACTAAAAACGGCCCGCTATTTTTTAAAAATAGCGGGCCGTTTTTTTTTGCCTTCAGATCACATTGGAAGGTTCGCGCGAGCGTTGTGCGGTGGGCGGTTTTGAGTCTGCCCAGTTTTCCGGCAGGTTGATAAAGTCAACCAACTCTCTCAGACGACCATGGGTGCGGCCATTGAAGGCGAACGCCAGCCGCGCCAGATGGCTGAACTGTGCATCATCATGTTCTTCGCCACTGTAGGCGTGTTGATGAAACTGGTCGCTGAGGCACAGATCAGCGAACTCCTCTTGCATTTGCGCCAATGCCTGGTCGCGGAGCTTGTGGTTCATGCGTATCACGAACTGCCGCTTGAGCCAGCGGGTGGAGTGGAAGTTGCTGTAGAACTGATTGATCTCTTCCACCGCGTCTTCAACGCTGTAGACCAGCCGCATCAGCTTCATATCCGTCGGCAGGATATAGCGGTTGTCTTCCAGTTGGTTGCGGATGAAATCCAGCGCGCCTTGCCAGAACGTCCCGCCCGGGACATCCAGCAACACCACCGGCACCAATGGGCTTTTGCCGGTCTGGATCAGCGTCAGCACTTCCAGCGCTTCATCAAGGGTGCCAAAACCGCCCGGGCACAGCACCAGCGCATCGGCCTCTTTGACGAAGAACAGTTTGCGGGTGAAGAAAAAGTGGAAGGGCAACAGATTGTCGGTGCCATCGACGGTGGGGTTGGCATGTTGTTCGAAGGGCAGGGTGATGTTGAAACCCAGGCTGTGATCTCGCCCGGCCCCTTCGTGGGCGGCGGCCATGATGCCGCCGCCGGCGCCGGTGATGACCATCATGTCCGCACGGGTCAGCGCTGCGCCGAGTTCGCGGGCCATCGCGTACAGCGGATGTTCCACTGGCGTACGTGCCGAGCCGAATACGGTGACTTTGCGCCGGCCCTTGAATTGCTCAAGCACGCGAAACGCCTGCTCCAGTTCACGCAGGGCTTGCAGGGTGATCTTGGCGTTCCAGCGGTTGTGGTCTTCCTGAGCCATACGCAGCACAGTCAGGATCATGTCGCGGTAGATGGGGATGTTCGGGCTGTTGGGGGAAACATGGTCGAGTTGGGCTTCGACCTGGCTGATAAGGTCGCCGCGTTCCTGAAAATGACGGCTCAAGAGGTCGTTCGGTTGATAGGGCATTCAACGTCTCCTTCTGCACAGAGCGAGTGACTCTGACGAGAACGTCCGAGCCGCACTGCAAAAACACACAGGGCCGGCAGTTCCATTTCTGCCGTTAACGAATGATCGGGAATACTCTGAATCTAGACCCTCCCACGCATTCGTGCCGACTTGAACAGTGCGCTGTAACGTTTTGCGTGGCAACCGCTTACTGAATTGCAACAAAGCCTCGCCGCTCGTCTGAACGTGTCGCGAAGGGCCATCACTCTGATTTACTCAAATACAGATGTCGCAAGACAACCTTGCGTTTGCGCAAGGCCGGCAATTCATGGATTCGTGGGTGGCAAGGAGGCGGGATGCATGGCCAGAGTGGTTCTGGAGATCGATACGCAACTGTATCGAATGTTGCAGGAGTCGGCCAAGACCAATCAATTGAGTCTCGAGGAAGAGTGCTGCCGACGATTGGCTGGCGGCGAGCGTCGCTCGCGTTATCTGCAGGCGCTGGTGGCGGAACTGCGCGCCGAGGATGAACAGCGGCGCGCTAACGCTTCACGCTGATTACTTTTTCTTGGCGGGCGCAGTTTTCGGGCAATCGGATTCCTGATAGCTCGCCGAGCCGATCGCTTTGTTGGTTTTCACTTCGGTGAAGTCGTAACGCATGATCGCGCCCTTGGCCATCAGCTTGCGGTACGACGGGTTATTGCAGACCGACGCGCCCAACTGGAAGTACACAGCCTTGGGATCGGCGCGCATCTTGTCGGCGTGGCTCTTCTGCACGCTCAGATGATTGATCAGCTGCGTGCCTTCGACGGTGTAGCCTTGATCAAGAATGTCTTCATTGATCGCCCGTGGCGTGCCGACGCTGCTTTGGGCGGCGACGTTGCGCAGCTCTCGGTTCAGATTCTGCTCACTCAGGGACGCAGCCTGAGCGGTAAAGGACGTCGCCAGCAGAATGGCAGCGGTGGGAACGATAAGGCGCAGCATGAAACTCTCCTGATTCGGTGACTGGTGGTTCGACCCGTCACGGGGCGGTGCGTTCAGTGGCGGCGAATTATAGGGGAGCCGGTCTGGACGGTACAGGCTTGTAGCCGTCGCTCTGGTAAACTGCCGGCCTTTATTGCCCTGCCGAGTGTCGTTCGTGTCGAGTTTCCCTGTCTGCCGGTGTCGCCTGCGATGAACCATGCCCCCAACGCCGTGGCCCGCCTGCGCGATCAGCGCGAAGATGAAGGCATCAAGCCGATTCAGGCGCGCGGGTTCCGCTCCGAGCGCTGCCGTGATTGCCGAGTGATCATCAGCCATTGCCTGTGCGCGTGGCGGCCGAGCGTCGACACCCGTTCCGGCGTGTGCCTGATCATGACCGGCAAGGAAGTGTTCAAGCCCAGCAACACCGGCTGGCTGATTGCCGACGTCGTGCGCGACAACCACGCGTTTATCTGGTCGCGCACCGAGCCTGACCCGCAGATGCTCGCATTGCTCAACGATCCGCAATGGCAGCCGTATCTGGTGTTTCCGGGTGAATATGTCGAGCCGTCGCGGGTAACCAACACGGTGAGCGTCGATAGCAGCAAGCGTCCGTTGTTCATTCTGCTTGATGCGACCTGGACCGAAGCGCGCAAGATTTTCCGCAAGAGTCCGTATTTCGATCGTTTGCCGATTCTCAGTCTGCTGCCCGACAAACTCTCGCGCTATCGCTTGCGCCGCTCGACTCGCAGCGAGCATTTGTGTACCGCTGAAGTCGCCGCGTTATGTCTGGAACTGGCCGGTGACAGCGATGCGGCATCGGCACTGGACGCCTATTTCGATGTGTTCAGCCAGCATTACCTGGGTGCCAAGCAGCAACTGGACTTGAATGAATCAACTGCCGCTCACGCCGAGTTGTTGCCTTATATACGAAAGCCGCAGCCGGAGTTGGCCCGATAGTGGCCCATACTGTCGACAGCGCTGGCCATCTTGCTTGACCACCCCGGCTTCGCTGGGCATGCTTGGCGCCGATTAGGGTGCGGCCAAGGTTTGAAACGCCGTTTTTGCAGTTGATTGGCGTTGAACGTGCCCCTGTGGATATCGCTTCAAACGCGACATCTTGAGTTGTTTTGGCCAGACCGGAATGCACCGGGTCTGCCATCAAAAAACAGGATCATTTGAAAAATGGCCACATACGACATCCTGATTGCCGATGATCACCCATTGTTTCGTAGTGCCCTGCATCAAGCGGTGACGCTGGGCCTTGGCCCGGATGTTCGGCTGGTGGAAGTGGCGAGCATCGCCGAACTGGAAGCACGCCTGACCGAAAAGTCTGACTGGGACCTGGTCCTGCTGGATCTGAACATGCCCGGCGCTTTCGGGTTTTCCGGGTTGGTCATGCTGCGCGGACAGTATCCGCAGATTCCGGTGGTGATGGTCTCGGCCCAGGAAGAAGCTTCGGTGATGGTCAAGTCCCGCGAGTTCGGTGCCAGCGGCTTTATTCCCAAGTCCAGCGACTTGAACGTGATCCAGCAAGCGGTGCGCAAAGTCCTCGATGGCGATGTGTTCTGGCCGCCGCAAGCCTTCGAAGCGGTGAGCGTGTCGGATGAGGCGAAAGCCGCCAGCGATGGTCTGGCCAGCCTGACGCCGCAACAGTTCCGCGTGCTGACCATGGTCTGCGAAGGCCTGCTGAACAAGCAGATCGCCTACGAGTTGAGCGTGTCGGAAGCGACCATCAAGGCTCACGTCACGGCGATCTTTCGCAAATTGAATGTGCGCACTCGCACGCAAGCGGCTTTACTGCTGCAACAACTTGAGTCAATTCCGAGCCAGTGATGACTGGCTGTTTCACGCTTTTTTGACTTTCGTTGATCTAGCTTCCCCACTCCTTTTTGGTTGGTTTCTTCTTTATGTCACCTTTCAAGGGCCAGACCGGCCTGAAACGCATCCTCAACGCGTCCGGCTATTCGCTTGACGGCTTGCGTGCCGCCTTCACCGGCGAAGCAGCGTTCCGCCAATTGGTGCTGCTCAACGTGGTGCTGATTCCGCTGACATTCTTCCTCAATGTCAGCCGAGTCGAGCAGGCCGTGTTGATCGCGGTTTGCTTGCTGGCGCTGATTGTCGAGCTGCTCAACTCGGCGGTGGAAGCGGCCATTGACCGTATCTCGCTGGAATTGCATCCGCTGTCTAAAAATGCCAAGGACATGGGCAGCGCCGCGCAGTTCGTGGCATTGAGCATGATCGCGCTGGTGTGGGCGGTGATTCTGCTTTAAGCGATGGTCGGCAAGACGATCTCGTCGCTGCGCTGCACCCCGGCGGTAAACGCGCGGCACAGGTCGAGAAACTCGCGCATGGCCGAGGTCTGGTACTTCTGTTTATGCCAGATGAAATAGAACTGCCGCGCCAGGTCCAGATCCGGCGTCTCGACCGGCACCAGGCTGCCGCGGCGGAAGGCATCGCGCAGCGCCAGCCGCGAGATACAGCCAATCCCCAGCCCTGACTCCACCGCGCGTTTGATCGCTTCAGTGTGTTCCAGCTCCAGCCGAATGTTCAGCGCACTGCGGTGGTGGCGCATGGCTTGATCGAAGGTCAGGCGCGTGCCGGAACCCTGTTCCCGCAGAATCCACGCCTCATGGGTCAGCTCTTCCATTGTCGCGCTGCCGCGCTTGGCCAACGGATGCTGTGGCGCGCAGAACACCACCAGCTCATCTTCGACCCAGCTCTGCACTTCGATGTCGGGATGGCTGCAATCGCCTTCAATCAGACCCAGATCAATTTCGTAATGCGCGACTTGTTGGACGATATTGGCAGTGTTCTGCACGTGCAGCTTGACCTGACTTTCGGGGTGGCGCTGCATGAAACTGCCGATCAGCAGGGTTGCCAGATAGTTGCCAATGGTCAGCGTCGCCCCCACTGATAAAGAGCCGAAACCGGATTTGCCGTTGAGCAGGTCTTCGATTTCCTTGGCCTGATCGAGCAGGGCCACCGCTTGCGGCAACAGCTGTTTACCGAGGGCGTTGAGACTCAGGCGCTTACCGGCGCGGTCGAACAGCTGGCAGCTGGACTGGCGCTCGAGCTCGGTGATCGAAGTGCTGGCCGCCGATTGCGAGAGGTTGAGCAGACCCGCAGCACGGGATACGCTTTCCTGCTGGGCGACGGCGACGAAGACTTGCAGTTGACGGAGAGTAAATCGCATATCGATATAACCGATAACCCTTATCTTAATAATCCAGTTAACAGATATTGTCGTCGCTATTAGAATGCGATGCAATTGCGCACGTTAAGCCTCATCGAGCCGCGCAGACCAATCTCCAGGAGTCAAACGTACATGAGCAACATGAACCACGAGCGTGTCCTCAGTGTTCATCACTGGAACGACACTCTGTTCAGCTTCAAGTGCACCCGCGATCCGGGCCTGCGCTTCGAGAACGGTCAGTTCGTGATGATCGGCCTGCAACAACCCAACGGCCGCCCGCTTATGCGCGCTTACTCGATCGCCAGCCCGAACTGGGAAGAGCATCTCGAGTTCTTCAGCATCAAGGTACAGGACGGTCCGCTGACCTCCCAGCTGCAGCATTTGAAGGAAGGCGACGAGATCATCATCTCGAAGAAGCCTACCGGCACGCTGGTTCTTGATGACCTGAACCCGGGCAAGCACTTGTACCTGCTGAGCACCGGCACCGGTCTGGCGCCGTTCATGAGCGTCATTCAGGACCCGGAAACCTACGAGCGCTTTGAGAAAGTGATCCTGGTTCACGGCGTGCGTTACGTCAACGAAGTCGCCTACCGCGAATTCATCACCGAGCACCTGCCGCAGAACGAGTTTTTCGGCGAGGCGCTGCGTGACAAGCTGATCTACTACCCGACCGTGACCCGCGAGCCGTTCGAGAATCAGGGCCGCCTGACTGACCTGATGCGCAGCGGCAAGCTGTTCAGCGACATCGGCCTGCCACCGATCAACCCGCAGGACGACCGCGCGATGATCTGCGGCAGCCCGAGCATGCTCGACGAGACCAGCGAAGTGCTCGACAGCTTCGGCCTGAAGATCTCGGCGCGGATGCGCGAGCCGGGTGATTATCTGATCGAGCGTGCGTTCGTCGAAAAATAACACCCCTTGTAGGAGTGAGCCTGCTCGCGATAGGGCCGCGTCAGTCGAAATCCATCTTGACTGATCCACCGAAATCGCGAGCAGGCTCACTCCTACAGAAAAGCAAAAAGCCCGCGTAGCCTGAGAAGGCAGCGCGGGCTTTTTCGTTTGCGGGTGTCATTCGCCAGCCGGGATGACTTCCAGCACGCAAATCTGCGCAGGCGTCGGGTAATGCCAGCGCACGTCCAGATCCCAGAACTGCGCGCCATATTCCCGTTCCGGCGCCGGTGTCTGATACGCCGGACGTGGATCCTGCGCCAGACACTGCTCAATCAGCTCTACCAGCGGCTCGTCGAGGCGCTGTGCGTGTATGTGCGCCTGTTGTAGCGCCGAATCCGCCCACTGCACATCGATCAACTGCGGCGCGGCGCTGGCGATGTCATTGGTCGCCTCCGGGATGATGTCGGCGTATGGCACATACGGCTTGATATCCAGCACCGGGGTCCCGTCGAGCAAATCGATCCCGGAAATGAACAGCCGATGGGCTTCAACCTTGTCCAGCTTCACTACCGACTGACCGATGCCGTTCGGTCGGTGTGTGGCGCGGGTGGCGAATACGCCCATCGACTTGTTGCCGCCCAGCCGGGGCGGACGCACCTTCAGGCGCGGCTTTTCTTCCAGGGCTTGATGAAACAGGAACAACAGCCAGACGTGGCTGACCTGTTCCAGCCCCTGCACGGCGTCACCCTGATCGAACGGTGCGACCAGCTCCAGCACGCCCCGGGCAGCCGGGGCCAGTTGGGGCTGGCGGGGAATGGCGAACTTCTCCTTGAAGCAGGAGCGCACGAAGCCGATGGGGGAAACGCTGTAGGTCATGGTTTGGGATCGAAGCGGGGTAGGGCGGCCATGATAACCCGGCAGACCTCATGGCAGGTGGCGACTGGGCTGACGCCATCGCGAGCAGGCTCACTCCTACAGTGGATCTATGTCGTGCACAAATCCTGTGGGAGCGAGTCTGCTCGCGAAGGCCGCACCGCCGACCTACAGACTGAACCCACCATCCAGCGGAATGATATTCCCCGTCATGTAGGCCCCCGCCGTGCTCGCCAAGCTGATCGCCAGCGCCGCCATCTCCTCTTCACGCCCCCAGCGCTTCATCGGAATCAGCGCAGTATCCTCAGCCAACGCCTGCTCATCATTACCAATGTGCTGCGTCATCCTGCTCGGAAAGCGCCCCGGCGCAATCACGTTGACGTTGATGTGCTGGCTCACCAGTTCCCGGGCGAGAATCCGCGACAACTGATGCAGCGCGGCTTTGCTCGGCCCATAGGCGTAAGCCTGCTCGCCAAACGACGAAATTCCCGCCACCGAACCGATATTGATGATCCGCGCCGGATTCGCCGCCGAGCCAGCCTTGCGCAACAACGGCAGAAACTGCTGGATGCAACTGAACACCGAGGTTACGTTGAGCTGCATGACTTTCTCCCAGCCCTTGACCGGGTAGCTCTCCAACGGCGCCCCCCAGGTGGTGCCGGCGTTATTCACCAGAATGTCCAGATGAGTGATCTGCTCCCCCAGGCGCGCAGCCAGCTCCTGCACACCTTCTTCCGTCGCCAGGTTCGCCGCCACGCCGTGGCACTGGCCCAAGGCGCTGAGTTCTTCAGCCGTTTGATGGCAGGCTTCAGCGTCGCGAGAGCAGACGTAGACTCGGGCGCCGGACTCGACAAAGGCCCTGGCGATCATTTTGCCGATACCACGGGTGCCGCCGGTCACCAGAGCGGTGCGGCCTTGCAGGGAAAAGTAGGGATGCATGGCGAGTCCTGAAGATTAGGGATCAATACACCCTAGTCGCCAGCCGCGAAAAGCGGAGCCACTATTTTCAGAGGGAATGAGGGGCCATGCGGCCAGCTTCGAGTGGCAAGCTGCAAGCTACAAGTAACGCGGTGTGGCAACTTGTAGCTTGCAGCTGCTTTTAAGCTCTCACGCGCAGCGTGAGCCCCTTGAGGAAGTTGCGCAGCAACTGGTCGCCACACGGGCGGTAGTTGGTGTGGCCAACCTTGCGGAACAGCGCGCTCAGCTCAGGCTTGGACACCGGAAACTCGGCAGCCTTGAGAATCGCGTGCATGTCGTCTTCTTTCAGTTCGAAGGCCACGCGCAGCTTTTTCAGGATGATGTTGTTGGTCACCGGCACTTCGATCGGCTGCGGCGGACGGCTTTCGTCCTTGCCGCGTTTGAAGATCACCAGGCCATCAAGGAAGTGGGCGATGACTTCGTCCGGGCAGCGCACGAAACCTTCTTCGTCTTCTTCTTTCTTGTCCAGCCAGGTGATTACATCGGCGAGCGTGACGTCGAGGCCGCCGAGCTTGATGATCTCGACGACTTTCTTGTCGCTGATGTCGAGCATGTAGCGCACGCTGCGCAGTACGTCGTTATGAACCATGTCGGTATTCCTGATGCGTTGTGGGCAGCGCTCGCGAGCGCTGCCGGAATGTGGGACGGCGGTGGAAGTGTCAGAACTTCTCTTTGCCGGACAGGTAGCGCCATTGGCCGAGCGGAACCTTGCCGATCGAGACGCCGCCGATGCGGATGCGGCGGATGCCGATCACCTTGAGACCGACCGCCTCACAGAACTGCGCGATGATTCCCGGCTGCGGGTTTTTCATGGCGAAGCGCAGACGGTTTTCGTTCTGCCAGCTGGCCTTGACCGGTGGCAGCTCCCTGCCCTTGTGGGTCAGGCCGTGCTGCAGGCGATTGAGGCCGTGGGCAGCCATCTCACCCTCTACTTCAACAATGTATTCCTGCTCGATCTTCGCGGCGTCGGCAGTGAGTTTGCGCAGGATTTTCCAGTCCTGGGTGAACACCAGCAGGCCGCTGGCCTTGGGCTGCAGGTCGGCGCTGGCGGTCAGGCGCAGGAAATGTCCGCGCAACGGGCGCTTGCCGTAGCGGTGCTCTTCGCTGAGGGTTTCGGCGCTGAGCGACTGCATTGCGCTGTCGACATCCATGCCGGCGGGGGCGTTGAGCAGGATGGTCACCGGCTCCGGCGCGGTGGCGTTGGCGTCCTTGTCGAGTTCGACCTTTTGATCGCCAACCTTGAATTGCGGCTCATCGATGACTTCGCCGTCCACGGTAACCCAGCCGCCCTCAATGAACAGCTCGGCCTCCCGGCGGGAGCAACCAACCAGTTCGATGAGGCGTTTGGAGAGGCGAATCGGGTCAGTCATGACAGGGCCGTAACAAAAAAGGGGTGGGCATTGTACCTGTGTGGAAGCGGTTAAGCCCGGTTCCATTTCGGTATCGTTATTTGTAGGAGTGAGCCTGCTCGCGATTGCTTTATGACATTCAGTATTGTTGTCGGCTGGTCTGGCGCTATCGCGAGCAGGCTCACTCCTACAGGGTTGTGGTGTGTCAGCCGTTGCCTGAGCGCTGCTGATTCTGCCGCAAGCGCATATGCAGCAACGGGTAGGGCTGGCCCATGCCATCGACCTCGGAGCGGCCAATCACCTCGAAGCCCTGCTTTTCATAAAAGCCCAAGGCTTGCGGGTTCTGTTCGTTGACGTCGAGTTCGTCGGCGTTCAGCCGTTCGATCGCATATCTGAGCAACTGTTTACCCAAACCACGACCACGATGATCGGGATCGATGAACAGCATTTCAATCTTGCCCGCCGCCACTCCGGCAAACCCGGTGATGCGCTGCTGGGCGTCTTTGGTACAGATCAGCATCACCGCATCGAGATAGCGGGTGAGCACCAGATTGCGCAGCAGCTCGATGTAGCTGTCCGGCAGGAATTGATGAGTCGCCCGGACCGAGGCCTCCCAGACCCGGGTCAATTCTTGGTAATCGCTGATTTTCGGTGTGTGAATGACCGAATGCTGACGCATGTGCGTGTGCCTCTTGTACGTTTCAAGGGAGTCCGTCCCCCGCTAAACGATAGCCGCAAAAAAGCCCCGCATCTTGTAAAAAGAGTGGGGCTTTTTGTTTTTGTTGCGGTGTCTGGCTGGCTATTTCTGTCGCCGGCAAGAGCTCTCCCCCTCACCCCAACCCTCTCCCCCAAGGGGGCGAGGGGGAAGGGAGCTGATCTTTGTGCTTTTCAAAACCTGAGTTCGACTGGAAGGCTCAGGTCGGTGAAGCTTGCAAGAACACCTCAATCAGTCCCCTCTCCCTCTGGGAGAGGGCTAGGGTGAGGGGCTTTTGATCTTCAGATCAGATCTGCTCAGCCCACAGATCATATTCGTCAGCGTCAGTCACCTTGCACCAGACCTTGTCGCCCGGCTTCAGATTGCTGCCGTTGTCGATAAACACGTTGCCATCGATCTCCGGCGCATCGAAGAAGCAGCGGCCGACCGCGCCTTGCTCGTCGACTTCGTCCACCAGCACTTCGATCTCGCGACCAATGCGCATTTGCAGACGGGCCGAGCTGATCGCCTGCTGGTGCGCCATGAAGCGCTCCCAACGATCCTGCTTGACCTCGTCCGGAACAATCTCCAGATCCAGATCATTGGCCGGGGCGCCGTCCACTGGCGAGTACTGGAAGCATCCGACGCGGTCGAGTTGGGCTTCGGTCAGCCAGTTGAGCAGGTACTGGAAGTCTTCTTCGGTTTCGCCCGGGAAGCCGACGATGAAGGTCGAACGGATGATCAGGTCCGGGCAGATTTCGCGCCAGTTCTTGATGCGCGCCAGGGTCTTGTCTTCGAACGCCGGGCGTTTCATCGACTTCAGGACTTTCGGGCTTGCGTGCTGGAACGGGATGTCCAGGTACGGCAGGATCTTGCCGGCGGCCATCAGCGGGATCAGCTCGTCGACGTGCGGGTACGGGTAAACGTAGTGCAAGCGGACCCAGACGCCCAGCGTGCTCAAGGCTTCGCACAGTTCGGTCATGCGGGTTTTCACCGGCGCGCCGTTCCAGAAACCGGTGCGGTATTTCACATCAACGCCGTAAGCGCTGGTGTCTTGCGAAATCACCAGCAGCTCTTTGACGCCGGATTTGACCAGACGCTGAGCTTCGTCGAGCACATCACCCACCGGACGGCTGACCAGTTTGCCGCGCATCGACGGGATGATGCAGAACGAGCAGCTGTGGTTGCAGCCTTCGGAAATCTTCAGGTACGCGTAGTGGCGCGGGGTCAGCTTGATGCCTTGCGGCGGCACCAGGTCGATCAGCGGGTTGTGATCCTGACGCGGCGGCACCACTTCGTGCACGGCGTTGACCACTTGCTCGTACTGCTGCGGACCGGTCACGGCCAGCACGCTCGGGTGCACGTCGCGGATATTGCCTTCTTCCACGCCCATGCAGCCAGTAACGATGACCTTGCCGTTTTCCTTGATCGCTTCGCCGATCACTTCCAGCGACTCAGCCTTGGCCGAATCGATGAAACCGCAGGTGTTGACGACTACAACGTCGGCGTCCTGATAAGTGGACACCACGTCATAACCTTCCATGCGCAGCTGGGTCAGGATGCGCTCGGAGTCGACCAGTGCTTTCGGGCAACCCAGAGATACAAAGCCAACCTTGGGATTGGCCGGCGCAGGAGTGGTGGACATGTCTAACCTCGGTGTTTTGTGACGTCGCTTGCTTGATGCGCAAACCGACGGATGGGCGCTTAGGGCGCGCCTCTGATCAAAAAGTGCGCAATTCTAGCGGCGGGCAACGCACTTGACCAGCTTTATACGGGGAAATACGACGAGTGCTGCGCTATGCTTCGCGCCGTTGAGCTTTACCGATTTCTTGCAGTCAATCATTGGTCTGTAACAACAGGTAAAACAGCGCATGCTGCAATACAAAGCATAGTGCTTCCTTCAAAGAAGCCGGTATCGAGATCAGGAGTGTTGGATGGGTCAGGCAAGTAGTCATGCGGCGGGCGCCGAGGGTTCGGCGAGTAGACCGCTGAGCATGCTGGTCGCGGCGGTCGGGGTGGTTTATGGCGACATCGGCACGAGCCCGTTGTACACCCTCAAGGAAGTGTTTTCCGGCGGATACGGTGTGCCGGTCAATCACGACGGCGTACTCGGCATTCTGTCGTTGATCTTCTGGTCGCTGATCTGGGTGGTCTCGATCAAGTACATGATGTTCGTGCTGCGCGCCGACAACCAGGGCGAGGGCGGCATCATGGCCCTCACCGCACTGGCACGGCGGGCAGCGGCGGGGCGCAAGCGCCTGCGCACGCTGCTGGTGGTCTGCGGGCTGATCGGCGCGGCGCTGTTCTACGGCGACAGCATGATCACCCCGGCTATCTCCGTGTTATCAGCGATCGAAGGCCTCGGCCTGGCGTTCGACGGCATTGATCACTGGGTGGTGCCGCTGTCCCTGGTCGTGCTGGTCGCGTTGTTTCTGATCCAGCGCCACGGTACCGCGCGGATCGGCATCCTGTTCGGGCCGATCATGGTCACCTGGTTTGTCGTCCTCGGCGCCCTCGGCGTGTACGGCATCAGCCATACCCCGGAAGTGCTGCACGCAATCAATCCGATGTGGGCGGTGAATTTCTTCATCGTGCATCCGGGCATGGGCGTGGCGATTCTCGGCGCCGTGGTGCTGGCGCTGACCGGCGCCGAAGCGCTGTACGCCGACATGGGCCACTTCGGCCGCAAGCCGATCGCTCGCGCCTGGTTCTTGCTGGTGCTGCCGGCGCTGGTGCTGAATTACTTTGGCCAGGGTGCGTTGCTGCTGGAAAATCCTGACGCCGCGCGCAACCCGTTCTATCTGCTGGCACCGAGCTGGGCGCTGATTCCGTTGGTCGGCCTGTCGACACTGGCCACGGTGATCGCCTCGCAAGCGGTGATTTCCGGCGCTTTCTCCCTGACCCGTCAGGCGATCCAGCTCGGCTACATCCCGCGCATGTACATCCAGCACACCTCCAGCGACGAGCAGGGCCAGATCTACATCGGCGCGGTGAACTGGGCGCTGATGGTCGGCGTGGTGCTGCTGGTGATCGGCTTCGAATCCTCTGGCGCACTGGCCTCGGCTTATGGCGTGGCGGTGACCGGCACCATGCTGATGACCACCATTCTGGTGTCGGCGGTCATGCTGCTGCTGTGGAAATGGCCACCGATTCTTGCGGTACCGGTGCTGCTTGGCTTCCTGCTGGTGGACGGCCTGTACTTCGCCGCCAACGTGCCGAAGATCGTTCAGGGCGGCGCCTTCCCGGTGATCGCCGGTATCGCCCTGTTCGTGCTGATGACCACCTGGAAGCGCGGCAAGCAACTGCTGGTCGAACGCCTCGACGAAGGCGCGCTGCCGCTGCCGATCTTCATCAGCAGCATCCGCGTGCAACCACCGCATCGCGTGCAGGGCACCGCAGTCTTCCTCACCGCACGCTCCGACGCCGTGCCGCACGCGCTGTTGCACAACCTGCTGCATAACCAGGTGTTGCATGAGCAAGTGGTGTTGCTGACGGTGGTCTACGAAGACATCCCGCGTGTGCCGCCATCCCGTCGCTTCGAAGTCGAAGCGCACGGGGAGGGCTTCTTCCGGGTGATCCTGCACTTTGGTTTCACCGACGAGCCGGACGTGCCACAGGCGTTGAAGTTGTGCCACCTCGAAGACCTCGACTTCAGCCCGATGCGTACCACTTACTTCCTCAGTCGCGAGACGGTGATCGCCTCGAAACTCGAGGGCATGGCGCGTTGGCGTGAGGCGTTGTTTGCGTTCATGTTGAAGAATGCCAATGGCAATCTGCGGTTCTTTAATTTGCCGTTGAACCGGGTGATTGAGTTGGGAACGCAGGTGGAGATGTAACTTCGCGTTATAAAAAGAGCCCCCGTCAGCCTTGTGGTTGGCGGGGGCTTTTTTGTCGGCGGCAACTTCAGATCAAAAGATCGCAGCCTTCGGCAGCTCCTACAGGTTTCGCATTCCATGTAGGAGCTGCCGAAGGCTGCGATCTTTTGATCTGCAAACCTCTACAAGCTTTCAGGCATCTCTCATTCAGACTCGGTCTTCGTCCGCGCAGGTCGCGGCATCAACGGTTGGATCACGTCATCAATCAAGGCTTTGCCCATCACTGTCAGGTAATGCGCGGCCCAGGCATGGCGGTCGGTGTCTTTTATGAAGGCAGCGTCCTCGGCGAAGGATTTGGCGAGGGACAGCAGGTCGGAGGATTGGGACAAGGCATTGATGATCGGGATGCCGGAGCGACGTTGAAGAACGCTTGATCCGAGTTGTAGAGGAAAGGGGTGAAGCCGATGGTTGTAAGATCAGATGGATTGTTCATGGTCAGTTCCCTTGATTTCGAGAGCTGCCACATCCGATACCAAGCGAATGGGTGGCAGCTGTGCGCAGGTTGGTAAACCGGGGAACCAAGGAAACCGGCACGCTCGAAAGCGTCCCACACACAGCTGCCATAACACAGGGGCTCGGACGGGATTTCGCCTGAGTCGTGTCGGGTGCGCTGTTGCGCCTTATTCCACCGGGTTACCAAGCCCGATCACTGAATGGGTCAGCGACGTCCGGAGAGTATCCCGTCAGAAAACAGCGCAATAGAGCGGCACAGCGCCCGAACACGAGTTTCGGAGTTTGCCTACAAGGTCCGTGGGCGTCATCTGATATTGCGAGACTGGAAGTAAACGAAACTAAACGTCGGACACGCAATTCCTTGTAGGAGTGAGCCTGCTCGCGATAGCGGTGTGTCATTTGGCAACTAGGTAGCTGACACTCCGCTATCGCGAGCAGGCTCACTCCTACAGGGGAATGGGTTTATCGTCCGAGATGTAAAAAGCCCCCGCAACTGCGAAGTTGCGGGGGCTTTTTGTGGGGGCGTTTCAGATCACTCTTCGGCGACGGAGTCCTTGCTCTGACGCTTCTTGATCAAGTCCACCAAGCGCTTGGCCAGCGCCGGGTAGTTTTCATCAAAGTGATGTCCGCCGGGCAGTTTCACTGCTTCGCCAACGGCAGTCTTGTCGGTGCAGCCACTCTCATCCGTCTCTTCTTCACCATAGATGCACACAACCTTGGCCGCTGGCAGTTTGGCCATTTCCGGGCCGGTGGCGGCTTCTTTGCCGGCGTTGCCGAGCCAGCCTTCGACTTCGATTTCGAAGCTGCCGGTGCGGGCGAAGGCGAGCAGGATGATCGCGTCGACGCGCTGCTGTTCGTTCTCTGGCAGGCGATTGTAGATCGCTGGCAGGACGTCCGCGCCGAACGAGTAGCCGGTGAGGATGAAGCGCTTGGTGCCCCATTTCTGCCGGTAATGCTGCATCAGTTCGGTGAGGTCGAGGGCGCTTTGTTCCGGGCTCTTGTGCTGCCAGTAGTAGCGCAGGGTGTCGATGCCGACGACCGGGTAGCCGATCTTGGCCATTTCCCCGGCGACGTCGCGGTCGAGGTCGCGCCAGCCGCCGTCACCGGAGAGGAACAGGGTCACGGTGTCGTTGGCCTGACCGGCCGGGACTTCCACTACCGGGATCGCCAGGCCGCCGTTGGCCTTGTCGCCGCCGACGAGGATTTTGCGCAGTTCGTTGTTCAGCACTTGCGGCAGGTTGATGTCGTAGTCGCTGATGCTGGTTTCGGCGTTCGGCTGATCGCGGACGAAACCTGCGCTGGCGTCGTCCGGGTTGTCGTTCCACGCCACCAGCCAGTGGCCGTGGGCGGCGGATTTTGGCAGCAGGTGGGTGCAGCCGGGCTTTTCCAGGGCCAGATCGACGGAGATGGCCTGGGCCTTGTCGTCTTTCTGTTCCGCGAGCCAGCGCCACGCCAGCACGGCGCCCGGGCCGATGCCGCTGACCAGAGTGGCCGGGCCGTTGAGTTCGCGCAGGCCCGATTGCAGTGCGCGGCTTTGCAGCAGGCAGTCCTTGGGCAGAATCACCTGAACGATCTGCGCCGAAGCGCTGCGGCTGAGGGTGGTCAGTTGTTTCTCGGAGAGCTGCTGTTCGTCGGTGACAGCCACCAACACCTGAGCCTTCGGCTTGCTGCCCGGAATCACCCGGGTCATGGCCGCGCCATCGGCGGGTTTGAGCTGTTCGACGGTCGGTTCCGGTGCCGGGCGTTTCAGGTACCAGTAACCGCCGCCGGCAATCACGGCCAGCACCAGCAGGGCGGCCAGGATGTACTTCAGGGAGCGTTGAATCATCAGCGTTTCACCAATCCAGTCAAGCCGCCCGCGATCAGGGCAGCAGTGTCGGCCAGCGCCACGAGCGGATCGAGTCCGGCGGGCACGGCCATATAACGGGGTTCCCAGTCAGGCTGGAACTTGTCTTTGAAGCGACGCAAGCCTTGGAAGTTGTACAGCTGCTCACCACGGCGGAAAACCATCGAGCCCAGCCGCTGGGTCAGTGGTGCACCACGGCGGGGTTGCAACCCCGACAACGGCACCATGCCCAGGCTGAAGCGCGCGTATCCGTGACTCTTATAGTGTTGAATCAGGCCGACCATCATGAATTCCATGGTCAGCTTCGGCGCTTCCGGGTGCGCGCGCATCAGGTCGAGACTGGCCAGATCGTGGCTGTAAGTCTCAAGCAGATTGGCGAACGCCACCGGACGGCCTTCGAAGCGAATCACCGCGATGCGGAAATGCTTCAGGTAATCGTCGCTGAAACGGCCGAGGGAGAAGCCTTTCTCGCGCACGTTCTTGCCGGTCAACCAGGCATCGGAAATGACCTTCAGCTCATCCATCGGCGCCTGACCCGGCTCATGGATTTCCAGCGACAGACCGTCGCGGGTGCCACGGTTCCAGGTGTAGCGCAGGTCTTTCATCTCCTTGCCCTTGGCTTCCAGATCGAAGCGCCGCAGATCGACCCGGGCTTCTTCGCCGAGTTTGATCGCGGTCAGGCCGATGTCCATGTAGTACGGCAGATTTTCCGCGCGCACTTGATAGAACACGGGGCGGGTGTGGTGGATGTCGCAGAGGTCGCGGAACTGCCAGATCATTTCCGCGCGTTGCTGGCTCGGCCCGATCGGGTCGTACAGCGCCACCAGACTGCGGCCACGCCGGGCGTACATCAGAAACGCCTCGTCGTTGGGATGAAACAGCAGTGCCTTGTCACCGGTCAGTGCGAGGCCGCCATCGGGTTGCGACGAGGCCATGAGGATTTTCGCTGCGCGGTCGAGTTCGTCCGGCGTCGGCAAATGAATCACCGGGCGTGCGGTGCGCAGCAGCCAGGTCAGGGAGATGATCACCAGCAACACCGCCGCGCCGAGCAGCGAGCGCAGGCCGCGGGGCGCATCAGCGTCGAGGGTGAACTGCCACCATAGTTGATGGCTGTAGGGCACGTCCTGATAGGCGAACAGCAGCAACCAGGCCGAAGCGCCCAGCACGCACAGGCTGGCGACCAGATACAGCGGCGAGAACGGCAGCTCGGTCAAACGGCTCGGGCGGTAGAAGGAGCGGCGGAACACACCCAGCAGTGCCGCCGTCAGTGTCATCAGCGTGGCTTCTTCCCAATCGAAGCCTTTGAGCAGCGAAAGCAGGGCGCCGACCAGCAGCAGAATGGTAGTCAGCATCCACGCCGCCGACAGGCGCCGACGCAGGCCTTGGGCGAGCAACAGGCACAAAACGCCAATCAGGCTGGCGCCGAAGTGAGAGGCGTCGACCAGTCGATGCGGGATCAGAAAACCGATGTGCTCCAGGCGCGTGTCGATTTCCGGGGTTGCGCCGGAAAACAGCAGCACCACGCCCGACAGGAACACCAGCACCGCCAGAATCGGCGCCGCCAGACCGGACGCGGCGCGCATGGTCTGGGTCTGAAACAGGCGCTGGCCTTCGTTGATCAGCAGCAACACGCAGGCGACCAGCAGCGGCAACACCACGTAGATCAGGCGATAGAGCAGCAGGGCAGCGGCCAGCGGCGCGGCGCCGAGCTTATCGGCAAACGCGGCAAGCAGAATCGCTTCGAACACGCCAACGCCGCCCGGCACATGACTGAGCACGCCCGCGGCCAGCGCCAACAGGTAGACCAGCAGGAATGGCGCAAACGGTGGCGCTTCCGGCAGCAGCAAATACAGAACGGTGGCAGCAGCCGCGACGTCGAGAGCGGTGATCAGCAGTTGCAGAAGGGTCAGGCGTCGACCCGGTAGACGCAAGGTGCGCCGACCGGCGCGGACCAGCAGATTGTCGGGGTAAGGTTGTTCCGGCAGACGACGGCGATAGATGCCGACCGCTAACACGGCACCGAGGATCAGTACGGCGGCGGCGACCGAACCAAGCAAGATTTCCGACAGTCCCAGCGCTTGCGAGGCAGCAGGCAGATTGCTCAACGTTGCCAGCGCAGCCAGCGGCGGCAATGCGCAGCCCAGCGAGAGGCTGGCGAACAGCGTCATGTGCGCAACTTCTGACGCACCGACACCCAACCGCGCATATAAACGATAACGAA
This sequence comes from Pseudomonas sp. FR229a, assembly GCF_030209115.1. Taxonomy (NCBI): domain Bacteria; kingdom Pseudomonadati; phylum Pseudomonadota; class Gammaproteobacteria; order Pseudomonadales; family Pseudomonadaceae; genus Pseudomonas; species Pseudomonas sp. FR229a. The sequence continues at coordinate 110,156 of NZ_JARVSP010000025.1, forward strand.
CCGAGCCGCCGGACAGCAGCGACAGGCCAATCGCATTGCCGATGGCAAACGCGGTGAAGCCGCCGAGGGCAAGCGTGCGCGGCGGCAGTTTCACGCCAGCGTAGCGGCTGGCCGACCATTCATAGCCGAGCAGAATGATGAAACCGACCACGGTCGCGCCGATGGCGCCGAGCAGGGCCGGTTTCGGTACGTCGAGAATCGAGTCATGCAACGCGTCGAGATCGAGCTCGGCGAGCAGATGGCGGCAGGCAATCAGGGCAATGGCAAACAGCAGCAACGTCACCGCCAGACCGATCGGCTGACGGTATTTGCTTAACCGATCCAGCCAGCGCAAACGCTGGGGTTTGATCGGTTGTTCTGCTGTAACGGTGTCTTGTGGATCAGACGAGTTGGCGCGCATCAATCACCTCTTGGATTGTGCGCGACAGGATGGAGGTATCCAGCCAAGTTACCAATCCCTGTAGAAAAAAATAATCACAAAATACTACGCCTCTCGTCGGGCATCGGCGAGGGCAGTTCCTGGATTGCAGAAAGCCTGTCTACGACTCAAGCATAGTCGCAACACAGCACTTCTGATGATCCCCAGCGGTTCACTGCACAGTGACAGATCATTGTTGCGAAAGGACTTTTTCGACAGATACAAAAAAGGCCACTCTTTCGAGTAGCCTTTTTTGATGTTTGGTTGCGGGAGCCGGATTTGAACCGACGACCTTCGGGTTATGAGCCCGACGAGCTACCAGACTGCTCCATCCCGCGTCTGTGTGGCGGCATTCTACAGGCGAACGGCGAGGTGTCAACCGCTAATCCAGGAATGGGTCAAATAACTGCGAAATCGCGGCAAACGGTCGCAGGCGCGCGTTAAGTTTCGGAAATCCAAAGAAATCCTGTTTCTCCTCAACCCGTGTCGCACGACGCTGGCTGGACAAAACAGACGCGCACAAAAAAGGCCACTCTTTCGAGTAGCCTTTTTCGATGTTTGGTTGCGGGAGCCGGATTTGAACCGACGACCTTCGGGTTATGAGCCCGACGAGCTACCAGACTGCTCCATCCCGCGTCTGTGTGGCGGCATTCTACAGAGGTTCGCGAGTGTGTCAACCTTCGATCTGGATAAATCTGTTGAGGTTCAAGCGCTTAGGATCTTTTCGGGATCCGGTGATCGGCACGCAGGGCAGGCCGCGCAAGGCTTTCAGCTCTATTGGTCGGCGATCCTTGATTGAGAAAATAAATTCGTCGGAAATATCCTACGGTCGGAAAAGAACATTCAACCACTGGTGCTATATACAGGTGCCAATGAGATACTGCCGCTCCGGCTTGCCACGTTGCTTTTTCCGACATGACCCAGCGAAAAATCATCCACATCGACTGTGACTGTTTCTACGCCGCCATCGAGATGCGCGACGACCCACGTCTGGCCGGCAAGCCACTGGCGGTGGGTGGTTCGGCGGACCGTCGCGGGGTGATCGCCACCTGCAACTATGAAGCGCGCGCCTATGGCGTGCGCTCGGCAATGGCCTCCGGGCATGCGTTGAAGCTGTGCCCGGACCTGACCATCGTCAAGCCGCGCATGGACGCTTATCGGGAAGCGTCGAAGGAAATTCATACGATCTTCGCCGACTACACCGATCTGATCGAGCCGCTGTCGCTGGACGAGGCTTACCTGGATGTGTCCGACAGCGCGCATTTCGGCGGCAGCGCCACGCGCATCGCCCAGGACATCCGCCGCCGGGTTTCCAATCAACTGCACATCACCGTTTCCGCTGGCGTTGCGCCGAACAAGTTTCTGGCGAAGATCGCCAGCGACTGGAAGAAACCCAACGGCTTGTTCGTGATCACCCCGGATCAGGTCGAGGATTTCGTCAGCGGTCTGCCCGTCAGCAAGCTGCACGGTGTTGGCAAGGTCACTGCCGACAAGCTCGGCAAGCTCGGCATCGTCGACTGCCAGCACTTGCGCGAATGGGGCAGGCTGGCGCTGGTGCGTCAATTCGGCAGTTTTGGCGAGCGATTGTGGAATCTCGCCCGTGGGATCGATGACCGCCTGGTGCACAACGACAGTCGGCGTCAGTCGATCAGCGTGGAAAACACCTACGACGTTGATCTTCCGGATTTGCGCGCCTGCCTCGACAAATTGCCCGAGCTGCTCGACACCCTGAAAAACCGCATGGCGCGGATCGACAGCAGTTACCGACCGGGCAAGCCGTTCGTCAAAGTCAAATTTCATGACTTTACCCAGACCACACTGGAACAGGCCGGGGCAGGGCGGGACCTGGGCAGTTATCAGTTGCTGCTGACGCAGGCGTTCAATCGCGGCGGCAAGCCGGTGCGGTTGTTGGGAGTGGGGGTGAGGCTGGAGGATTTGCGCGGCGGGTTTGAGCAGATGGAGTTGTTTGAGCGGTAATTTTGCGTTGTCTGTCAGGACCTCTTCGCGAGCAGGCTCGCTCCCACATTGGATCTGCGGCGTTCACAAATCCCTTGTGGGAGCGAGCCTGCTCGCGAAGCTTTTGCTTTTAATTCGGCCCCGGATCAGCCACTAAACGCCCGGCATCCTTGGCCAAAGACTTGAGAAACTCAGTCTGCAACTCCGGATCATTGCGCGTCAGTTCGATCAGGCTTTGTTCCAGTTCGCTGGCTTCCTCTTCCAGGCCCAGTTCCGACAGGCGTTTGACCCGGTGCACCCACTGGCTCACCTCGTCATCTTCCAGATCGTCATAAATCAGCCCGTGCGCTTCCAGCAACTTGCCGCGCAGGTGGCCGCTGAGCATCAGCGTCGAGTCGGAGTGCACGTCATCCTTGGCGTCTTCGACACTGATCTGCAAGCGGCCGATATGATTGAGGTCATGTTCGGCGAAAGGACTGTCGAGCAGGTTCAAGCGCAGCACGCCGTTGCGGTCGGTGGTCATGTCGAACGTCTGCTTGCCGGCCTTCACCTGCACCGGGCGCTCGCTCCATGGCAGGCTCGAATACTCCGTGCGCTTGTCGCGCTGGACTTCGTCGATGCCCGCGAGGTTCTGCTGCGCGCGACCGTTGGACTGCGCGTTCATGAACGGGTTGAGCCCGGCGAAACCGTAGCTCAGCCAATCCTTGGTGACGCTGTCCGGCAGGTTGCCGAGGGCGAACACGTTGACCACGTTCGCACCGACACCACCGACCACGGCCACCGCGCCCAGTGGAATCTCATAGACTTCGCGCCAGGGTTGGTAAGGCGTGTAGCGGTCGTAACGGCGGGTGACTTCGAACTCGGTGACTTCGAAGGTCTTCTGCTCGTTGATCTTCACGCGTCGCTGCGGCAGCTCGAGCACCTTGGGCTCGCCGACATCGATCTGCAGGCTGTGATCGAGCAACTTTCGCTCGACCCGCTCTTCGTGCTCGCTGCGTTGCGACATGTGATTGGCGCAGCCGCTGACCAGCAGGGCGCCGCACAGGGCGGCGCCACCGAGGCCTAAGGTGTTTCGCTTGAACATGACGTCTCTATCTGGTTTCAGCGGCGGATACGGGCCTGAAGGAAGGACACAACATCGGCCACCGGCAGCGCTTGCGCCTCTGCTGCGGAACGACTCTTGTATTCCAGGTTGCCTTCGGCGAGGCCGCGGTCGCTGACCACGATCCGGTGTGGAATGCCGATCAGCTCCATGTCGGCGAACTTGATGCCCGGGCTGGTTTTCTTGTCGCGATCGTCCAGCAGCACTTCGAAACCGGCCGCCGTCAGTTCGGCATACAGCTTGTCGGTGGCTTCGCGAACCTGCTCGGTTTCATAGCGCAGCGGTACCAGAGCGATCTGGAATGGCGCCAGCGTGTCGCTCCAGATGATGCCGTTGGCGTCGTTGTTCTGCTCGATCGCAGCGGCAACCACGCGGGATACGCCAATGCCGTAGCAGCCCATTTCCAGGGTCACCGGCTTGCCGTTCTCGCCCAGCACTTCGCACTTCATCGCCTTGCTGTACTTGTTACCCAGCTGGAAGATGTGGCCGACTTCGATGCCGCGCTTGATTTCCAGCGTGCCTTTACCGTCCGGGCTTGGGTCGCCCGCAACGACATTGCGCAGGTCGGCAACGGTCGGAACCGGCAGATCACGCTCCCAGTTCACGCCGAAGTAGTGCTTGTCGTCGATGTTCGCGCCGATGCCGAAGTCGCTCATCATCGCGACCGAACGGTCGATGATGATCGGCAGCGGCAGGTTCAGCGGGCCGAGCGAGCCAGCGCCAGCGCCGATCGCATCACGCAGTTCGGCATCGGAGGCCATCACCAGCGGGCTGGCCACGCCTGGCTGGTTGGCGGCCTTGATTTCGTTCAGTTCGTGGTCGCCACGGATGACCAGCGCGATCAGCTTGCCTTCTTCTTCGGCATGAACGATCAGGGTCTTGATGGTCTTTTCAATCGGCAGATTGAATTTTTCCACCAGCGCCGCGATGGTTTTGGTGTCCGGTGTGTCGACCAGGCGCAGCTCTTCGGTTGGCGCAGGGCGCGAGGTTTCCCGTGGCACCGCTTCGGCTTTTTCGATGTTCGCCGCGTAGTCGGAACCGTTGCTGAAAACGATATCGTCTTCGCCGGACTCGGCCAGCACGTGGAACTCGTGGGAGCCGGCGCCACCGATCGAACCGTTATCAGCTTCTACCGGGCGGAATTTCAGGCCCAGACGCGTGAACACGTTGCAGTACGCCTCGTGCATGCGGTCATAGGTGATCTGCAGCGACGCCTGGTCGGCGTGGAAGGAGTAGGCGTCCTTCATGATGAATTCGCGGCCGCGCATCAAACCGAAGCGTGGGCGAATTTCGTCACGGAATTTGGTCTGGATCTGGTACAGGTTGATCGGCAGCTGTTTGTAGCTGCTCAACTCGTTGCGCATCAGATCGGTGATCACTTCTTCGTGGGTCGGGCCCGCGCAGAAATCACGACCGTGTCGGTCTTTGATGCGCAGCAGCTCAGGGCCGTATTCTTCCCAGCGCCCCGATTCCTGCCACAGCTCGGCCGGTTGGGTGCTCGGCATCAACACTTCCAGAGAACCGGCAGCGTTCATTTCTTCGCGAACGATGGCTTCGACCTTGCGCATGACTCGCAGGCCCATGGGCAGCCAGGTGTACAGGCCCGAGGCAAGCTTGCGGATCATGCCGGCGCGCAGCATCAGCTGATGACTGATCACGACCGCGTCGGAAGGCGTTTCTTTCTGTGTGGCGAGCAAAAATTGACTGGTGCGCATGGTTGGCCGTTGTCGGTTGCTATGACTGGAAATGACGGAGCAGTGTACCGGCGAGTTTTGCTGACGTACAGAAGTGTGGCCGGCGCAAAGGTCCGGTGGCGGGATTCCTCCCGTCACCGGCGAAGTGTCCTACGATTCTTCGGTTGCGGGCGTCGGTGCGGGTTCGGGCGTCGGTGTCGGCCCTTCGCGGCGGCGCTCCTGAAACCAGTGCAGCGCAATCAGCAGCAGCGTCGGCACGCCTAGCAGAGCGGTGATGAGGAAGAAGCTGTGATAGCCGAACTTCTCGACCAGCACGCCGGAATAGCCGCCCATCAGGCGCGGCAGCAGCAACATGATCGAGCTGAGCAGGGCATATTGCGTGGCCGAGAATTTCAGGTTGGTCAGGCTCGACAGGTAGGCGACGAACGCTGACGTCGCCAGGCCCGAGCTGAAGTTGTCGAGGGAAATGGTCACCACCAGCATCTGCAGGTTCGGCCCCATGTCCGCGAGCATCACGAACAGCAGGTTGGTCGCCGCCGAAGCCACGCCGCCGATAAACAGGATCGGCAGGATGCCGAAGCGCACGATCAACAGGCCGCCCATGCCGGCGCCGACGAGGGTCATGATCAAGCCGAAGATCTTGCTGACGCTAGCGATCTGATCCTTGGTGAAACCCTGGTCGATGTAGAACACGTTGGCCATCACGCCCATCACCGTGTCCGACATCCGGTAGGTGGCGATCAGGCCCAGCAGCAACAGCGCCTGCCAGCGGTAACGCAGGATGAAGTCATTGACCGGCGTCAGCACCGGCGCCAATCCACGCCGGCCCATGGCCGACAGACACATCCCCGTGAGGAGCGTATAGAGAATGGCGCGAAGGAAAGCGCGGTCTTCGAGCAGCAGGTCGAGCGGGCTCATGTCCCCGAACAGCACGCCAGCGAAATCAGTGTTGTACAGCTGGGTGAACATCGCCGGTACGGAAACCAGCAAAACGATCAGCACGAACACCGACATCAATTGATGCATGAACGTATAGCGCCCGGCCTGCAACTGCGTGCGCAGCGGCACCGGCGGCTCACGCATGAACAGCGTGGTCAGCAGCGCGGGCACCATCAATGCGCCGAACAGCACATAGGTGCCGGTCCACGCCGCGTGCTTATAGTTGAAACCGGTGGAGCCGAAACCTTCGGCGAAGAACAGCGCGCCGGCGGTGGCGAGCAGGGCGGCGACGCGGTAACCGGACATGTAACTGGCGGCGAGGGCGGCCTGGCGGCTGTCATCGGCGATTTCCAGGCGATAGGCGTCGACCGCGATATCCTGCGTGGCTGAGGCAAAAGCGACGACGACGGCAATCGCGATCAGCCAGGACAAGTGCTTCTGCGGATCACAGAAACCCATGCCGATCAGGCCAAGAATCACCAGTGCCTGAGAGAGCACCAGCCAGGAACGGCGACGACCGAGTTTGCCCAGCAAGGGCAGGCGCCATTGGTCGAGCAGCGGTGACCAGACCCATTTGAACGCATACGCCAGGCCGATCAGGCTGGCATAGCCGATGGTTTCACGGGCTACGCCCGCTTCACGCAGCCACACGGAGAGCGTCGAGAACACCAGCATGTACGGCAGGCCGGCGGCAAAACCGAGCAACAACAGCACGAGCGTCGAAGGACTGGCATAGGCGGCGAGCGCGGCGCGCCAGGTTTTACGGGGCATGGGCTGAAGTCTGCCTCAAAATTGCGAAAACAAAGCGCGCACTCTAACCGCTGTGCTCTACCGGACGCCAGCCATGGCGCCGAATATCCACACGATTGTTCTGGATGGTGATGCCTTCCATGCGCAATCGCGCGCGTTGTTCATCACCGGAGGGGGTGCCGACCGGCAGGCTGATGCGTCCGCCGGCACCCAATACGCGGTGCCAGGGCAGTCTGGTGTCGCCGGGCAACTGGCTCAAGGTGCGCCCGACCCAGCGCGCGGCGCGGCCCAGTCCGGCCAGTTCGGCCAGCTGTCCATAACTGACGACTTTGCCTTCGGGCACTTGCGCGAGCGTCGAGTAGAGCGCCGTGCGTCGGATTTGCGCATCGTTTTCGACGCTGTCGAGCGGGTCTTTCACGTACGCGGCTCCTGAGCATTGGCGTGACAATGGTGACAAGGGTAATCGCTTGGGGCGCAGTTGAGAAATGAACTCAATTGAAATAGTCCGGTCAGTCCTTGTCATGGGCAAAATCCTACGGATAATGCCGACCCTTTTCGCCAACTCTGAGCCCCCGGTCTGCTTATGTTCCCCAGAACCTTGTTGTGCCTTGCTGTTTTCAGCACGTCCACGCCCCTGCTTGCCGACACCGTCTGGTTGAAAAACGGCGACAAGTTGAGTGGCACTATCACGGTCTTTGACGGCGGCAAGCTGTTGATCCAGACCAAATATGCCGGTGCCGTGGCAATTGACTGGAAAGAGGTCAAGACTCTCGACAGCGATCAGCACCTGCTAGTGAAGCAGGACGCCTACGCTGGCGAAGTGTCGAAGTCGCTCACAGCGGCCGACGATGGCAAGGTCACCCTGGCCAATGGTGAGGCGCCGAAGACTGTCGAGCTGGCGAGCATTCAGCAGATTCTCAAGCCCAAGCCGATCGTCACCGACCTGGTGTGGAAGGGCAACGTCGACCTGGCGCTGGATTATCAGCGCGCCGAAAAGGACACCGACGATTACGATGTTGGCTTCAAGACTTCCGCTCGCCATGGTCGCTGGCGGCATATCGCTGAGGGCGAGTACAACCGCGAAGTGCAGGATGCGGAAACCACCACCAACAACTGGCGCGCCGAATACTCCCTCGACCGCTTCCTCACCGATCAGTGGTTCTGGCAGGGGCGCATCAACTACAAGCGTGATCACATCGAAGAGCTGGCGCGTCAGCGTGTGGTCGGTACCGGTCCGGGCTACCAGTTCTGGGACGACGAACTGGGCGCGTTCTCGCTGGGTTCGTTGCTTAACCGCACCGACTATGAATACCGCGATGGCAGCAAGGACAACTTCTATTCCGTCGCGATGAAGTGGGACTACAACCGCTACCTGATCGGCAAGAAGGTCGAGTTCTTCACCAATGGCGAAGTCGGCAAGCCGTTGTCGGGCGTCGCCGATTACGCACTGGATGCCGAGCTGGGCCTGCGCTACAAGGTCACCGAATGGGCCTCGCTCAATCTCAAGGCCGAGCGCGACATCATCAGTGGCACCAACGATGCCGATTTGAACAAGACCCGCTATACCGCAGGGTTTGGCGTGGCCTGGTAAAAGCTTAAAGCAAAAGATCGCAGTCTTCGGCAGCTCCTACGGGATGTACATCAATCCTCTGTAGGAGCTGCCGAAGGCTGCGATCTTTTTTACGCTCAAAAACAAGCGCCCACAAAAAAGCCCCGCTTTTGAGGGCGGGGCTCTTTTCTAAAGAAGCTACAAGTTAGATAACTTGAACTTCTTCAGCTTGCATGCCTTTCTGACCGCGGGTAGCGATGAAAGAAACCTGTTGGCCTTCTTTCAGGCTTTTGAAGCCGTCGGATTGGATAGCTTTGAAGTGAACGAACAGGTCGTCACCGGATTGTGGAGTGATGAAGCCGAAGCCTTTTTCATCGTTGAACCACTTAACGGTACCGGTTTGGCGATTAGACATGGTGTAACTCCTTGAACAAAGATAACTGCGACTCAGGAAGAACCCTGGCCGAGACTGAGTGCAAAGAGCAGGAAAAATTCTTGTAGATGGTTGGATCGAAATTCAACATATCGTGTAGAGATTCTCAGTGACACAAGCAACACAGTGACGCCACCTTAACCCTTTTTCCGGAACGTGCCAATGTTTCTTGCAAAGGATTCTGTGTTTTAGGGATCGGCGGTGCGGCTGTTCGTCGCCACATCTCGTAAATACGGGGTGTTCGCCGAGAATTGCGTTGCGCACTTTGATCGCGGCGACGCGCCCGGTAAGATGCCGGACAGAATTTTTCCACCTCGCTATTCAGGACAACCCCGCCATGAGCATCAAATCGGACAAGTGGATTCGCCGCATGGCGCAGGAACACGGCATGATCGAACCGTTCGTCGAGCGCCAGATGCGCGGCAGCGACGACAGCCGGGTGATTTCCTACGGCGTGTCGAGCTACGGTTACGACGTACGTTGCACCAACCACTTCAAGGTGTTCACCAACATCAATTCGGCTATCGTCGACCCGAAGAACTTCGACGCCGGCAGCTTCGTCGACATCCACAGCGACGTCTGCATCATCCCGCCGAACTCCTTCGCCTTGGCCAGCACCGTCGAGTACTTCCGTATTCCGCGCAATGTGCTGACCATCTGCCTGGGTAAAAGCACCTACGCGCGCTGCGGCATCATCGTCAACGTCACTCCGCTCGAGCCTGAGTGGGAAGGTCACGTGACCCTGGAATTCTCCAACACCACCAACCTGCCGGCGAAAATCTACGCCAACGAAGGCGTGGCGCAGATGCTCTTCCTTGAATCCGACGAGGAATGTGAAGTTTCCTACAAGGATCGTGGCGGCAAGTATCAGGGCCAGCGTGGCGTGACCTTGCCGCGTACCTGATCGACCATCCGACGGATGTCGGGAATTCTTTGGCGGGCAGACACTCTATGGGGTGTACTGCCCGTTTTTGTTACACACAAATTCGGGCCTTCACTGAGGAGTGCCCTATGAAGATCGACCCGCGAATCAGCGCTGAACTGGCAAGGCTTGAGCCCAATCAGATAGGCGTACTGGCCTGGTCGCTATTGGCGAATCCGTCGTTGAGCCTGTCCGGCGGCGTGCCCGGTCAGCCCGATCCCGATACTCCCAACGAACAACCGACCGAGCCAGGCGAACCAACGCTGCCGGACGAACCGCCTCCGGCGCCAGTTGCCTGACCCTGCTCATTAATATGGCCCGTCAACCCGATCGATCTGCGATCTAGCTGACGGGCCATATTTCGTTGTCGCCGATCACGAAGACTTTACAGCTGTCGTCGCGCTCGACCTGATAGCCGCCGGTAAACGCACCGAACGCCGGCATCAGGCTGATGCGCTCACCCAACCTGAAACAGGCCAGGCGCAAGCTCTGCCGGCCTCTGCCCTGCAATCGATAAACCGGATGAACGTGTCCCGCGAGCACGTGCCGTTCGGGATGCGGATCGGGTTCATGCTGCAAGGCGAATGGCCCGAGCAATAGCGGCTCGGGTACCACGCGGATATTCAGCGAGGCCGGTGGGTCGCCAGCGCGTTTGTCGTGGTTGCCGCGAATCAGCGTCATCGGCAGGTCAGCGTGCCGCGCGCGCCATTCTGCCAGCGCATTCAGTGTGGTCGGGACATGGGAGCCAGGCCCATGCAGAAAATCACCGAGGAAGATCAATTGGCGACACGGCAGTCGCGCCAGCAGCGCGTCGATCACTTCGATGTTGCTAGCCGTGGTGCCATGCGGCACCGGCTGGCCAAGGCTGCGATAAGCCGCCGCTTTGCCGAAATGCACGTCGGCGATCAGCAGCGCCTCCTGCGCGGGCCAGTACAGGGCTTTCTCCGGCAGTAACCACAATTCTTCGCCGGCCAGGCGCACCGGGTAGGCGCTCACGACGATTTACCGTTATCAGCATTTTTTTCCAGGTCACCGACCATTCTTCTGATCCTGTCAGCCAGTTTTTCCGAACTCATGCTCTCGCGCATCCGCTCCACCAGCAGCGGAAAGCCCAGCGGTGTAGGACGTTTAAGCTGATGCACGTCGAGTTTCATCTGATTGATGCGCGCCAGTGTCTGTTCCAGCCGGCGAATATCCAGTTCTTCGCGCAGGACTTCTTCCCCGGCCTGGGCCAGGAGCAGATTGTCGGCGTCGTATTGTTTGAACACCTGGAAAAACAGGCCACTCGACGCCTGCACCTGGCGCGTACTCTTCGGTGCGCCCGGATACCCGGCGAACACCAGCCCGGCGATCCGCGCGATTTCACGGAAGCGGCGCAACGCCAGTTCGCCGGCATTGAGACTGGCCAGCACGTCCAGCAACAGGTCATCGGCATTGAACAGGTGTGCGTCGAGATGGGTGGCCCAGTCCACCGGCGTGGCGCTGAGCAATTCCAGGCCGTAGTCATTCACCGCGATCGAGAAGGTCACAGGCTGGCGCTGACTGACGCGCCACGCCAGCAGGCTCGCCAGCCCCAGATGCACTTGGCGCCCGGCGAATGGATAGAGGAAAAGGTGCCAGCCTTCGCGGGATTTCAGCACTTCGGCCAGCAGATTTTCCGTGGTGGGCAACCCAGACCAGCGTATCTGCGTTTCCAGCAGCGGTCGCAGCGCGTGCATCTCCGGGCCGTTGAAATGACCTTGAGCAGCGGCGCTGAAACGCGCCACCACCGCTTCGGCCAGTTCGTTGGATAACGGCATGCGCCCGCCATTCCAGCGTGGCACGGCGGCTTTTTTCGCGGTGCTGCGTTTAACGTAGGCGGTCATGTTTTCTACCCGCACCAGCTCCAGCAAGCGGCCGGCAAAGAGGAAACCATCGCCGGGTTTCAGTCGCGCGATAAAGCCTTCCTCGACGCTGCCCAACTGCTTGCCGCCGCCACCCTTGCTCCAGAATTTCAGGTTGATGCTCGCGTCGCTGACGATGGTGCCGATGCTCATGCGATGGCGCCGCGCCAGACGTGCATCCGGCACACGCCAGACGCCGTGTTCGTCCGGCTCGACCCGGCGGTAGTCCGGGTACGCTGTAAGAGACATCCCGCCGTGGCGTACGAAAGCCAATGCCCAGGCCCAGTCCGCCGGTGTCAGGTCGCGATAAGCCCAGGCGCCGCGGACTTCTTCGTACAGATCCTCAGGAATAAAGCCACCGCCGAGGGCCATGCTGACCAAATGCTGGACCAGTACATCCAACGGCTTGTGCGGCGACAGGCGTGGCTCGATGCGCCGTTGCTCGACGGCATCGCGGGCGGCGACCGCTTCGATCAGTTCAAGGCTGTGGGTCGGCACCAGCGTCACCCGCGAGGTGCGCCCCGGTGCGTGGCCGGAGCGCCCGGCACGTTGCATCAACCGCGCGACCCCTTTCGCCGAGCCGATCTGCAGCACGCGCTCGACCGGAAGAAAATCCACGCCCAGATCCAGGCTCGAGGTGCACACCACGGCTTTCAATTGGCCATTCTTCAACGCCTGCTCGACCCAGTCGCGGGTGTCGCGGGACAGTGAACTGTGGTGCAACGCGATCAACCCGGCCCAGTCCGGCCGCGATTCCAGCAGCGCCTGATACCAAATCTCCGACTGCGCGCGGGTGTTGGTGAACACCAGGCTGCTGGCGCAGGCGTCGAGTTCGGCCACCACTTGCGGCAGCATCTTCAGACCGATGTGTCCGGCCCACGGAAAACGCTCGGTGGCCGGTGGGAGCAGGGTATCGACCTGCAGGGTTTTTTCGCTTTTGCCCTGAACACTCACGCCGCCGCCCTGTGGGATCAGTACTTGCTCGGCGTGGGACTGATTACCGAGGGTGGCGGAAACGCCCCAGACGATCAGTTCCGGCTGCCACTGACGCAGACGGGCGAGGGCCAGTTGCAGTTGCACGCCGCGTTTGTTGCCGAGCAATTCGTGCCATTCATCAACGACGATCATGCGCAGGGTCGACAACGCCGTGCGCGCATCGGCGCGGGCGAGCAGCAGGGTCAGGCTTTCAGGCGTAGTAATCAGGGTGGTCGGCAGGCGCCGGCCCTGACGAGCGCGTTCGCTGCTGCTGGTGTCGCCAGTGCGCAGACCGATGCTCCACGGAATCTGCAAATCATCTACCGGGCTTTGCAGTGCGCGGGCAGTGTCGGCGGCGAGGGCGCGCATCGGCGTGATCCACAGCACCGTCAGCGGTTCGGCCGGCGGTTTGCGTTTGCGCGGCGTGGCCACGGGCGGCTGCAAGCGGGCGAAGCGATTGAGCGCGGCAAACCACACCGCATAGGTTTTGCCGGCGCCGGTGCTGGCGTGGAGCAAGCCGGATTCGCCGTTTTTCACCGCCGCCCACACCTGTTTCTGAAAGGCGAACGGCTTCCAGGCGCGAGCGCTGAACCAGGTTTTTGCAAAGTCGGGGGATTTCGCCATGCCGGCTGCGTGCGCTCTGGAGGTGTTGTTTCAGAGACAGCGAAGCGTGGCGACAAGTTTGATTTTTGTGGCTTGCGCGGTCCCCTGTAGGAGTGAGCCTGCTCGCGATAGCGGTGTGTCAGTTACATCAATGTTGGATGTGATGACGCTATCGCGAGCAGGCTCACTCCTACAGGGGAGATGTGCACGGCGTTATTTAAGGTTACCGCTGAGGAACTGCTTCAGGCGTTCACTCTTGGGATTGCCCAGCACCTCTTCCGGCGCGCCTTCTTCTTCCACCAGACCCTGATGCAGAAACAGCACCTGATTCGACACCTTGCGCGCAAAACTCATTTCGTGGGTGACCATGATCATGGTCCGGCCTTCTTCGGCCAGGCCCTGAATCACTTTCAACACCTCACCGACCAGTTCCGGGTCGAGCGCCGAGGTCGGTTCGTCGAACAGCATCACTTCCGGTTCCATCGCCAGCGCCCGGGCGATCGCCACGCGCTGTTGCTGGCCGCCGGAGAGAAACGCCGGGTATTGATCGGCGACCCGCGCCGGCAAGCCGACTTTGTCCAGATTACGTCGGGCGCGATCCTCGGCTTCCTGTTTGCTGCAGCCCAGCACCCGGCGCGGAGCCATGGTGATGTTTTCCAGCACGGTCATGTGGCTCCACAGGTTGAAGTGCTGGAACACCATCGCCAGCCGTGTGCGCAGGCGTTGCAGTTCATTGGCGTCGGCGACGTGCATGCCGTGGCGGTCGGTGACCATGCGGATCGCCTGGCCATCGAGGCTCATGGCGCCGTCATTCGGTTGTTCAAGAAAATTGATGCAGCGCAAAAAGGTGCTTTTGCCCGAGCCGCTGGCGCCGATCAGGCTGATCACGTCGCCGGTCCTGGCCTTGAGCGAAACGCCTTTGAGCACCTGATGATCGCCATAGCTTTTGTGCAGGCCTTCAACGGTCAGTTTGTACATGGACGAGCATCCTCAAGGCGAAAGTAGGTAGCCGCTGCGATAGGCTTCGGCGCCCGCGACGTGGGCGATGACCATGCCGGCGGTGGCCATGCGTCGCAGAGAGCGCGCGTACAGCAGGCCGGCGGCGGTGCAATGAATGGGGGTGACCTTGTCGTGGATCGGGTCGATGATTTCGGCGATCTGCTGCCCGGCTTCCAGATATTGGCCGGGCGTTGCGCAGTACACCAGCAGGCCGCCGACGGGCGTGGTCACCGGTTCGACACCGGCCAGCGGCGTGGCCGGGTACGGCAGCGGCGGTTGCGGCTTGGTTTCGCCGACGATGGCGTCGAACTGGATCAGGTAATCGATCAGCGCCTGACAGTCGCGGCTGGCCAGCGGGTGATTGACGTCGCCCTGGCCGCGCAACTCGACGGTCACCGAGAAACTGCCCAGGGGAATCTCGAAGTGCTCGCCGAAGCGCTCGCGCAATTGCCACCAGAGCAGGGTGAAGCATTCGTCGAACGACTGGCCGCCGGAGTCGGTAGCGAGCAGGCTGGCCTGGGCTTCGATATAGCGCGCCAGCGGCTCGACCTGCGGCCACGCCTCGGGCGTGGTGTACAGGTGCACCACCGATTCGAAATCGCAGTGCAAGTCCAGCACCATGTCGGCATCGCAAGCCAGGCGTTGCAGGGTCAGACGCTGGGATTGCAGTTGCGTGGTCGGCGTCTGACGGGCGAGGGCGTTGCGCAGGCTGGCCCGGATCAGTTCAAGGTTGTGCTGCGCATCATCGTTGAGTTGGCCTTCGATGGCGTTGCCGATTTCTTCGCTGAGGTCGACGAACCAGCGATTGAAATTCTGTCCGCTCTCCAGGTCATAGCGGCCCAGCGGCACGTCCATCAGCACTTGTTCGAGGCCGACCGGGTTGGCCACCGGCACCAGAACGATTTCGCTGCGCAGGCGACCGGCGGCTTCCAGCTCCGCCAGACGCTGCTTGAGGTGCCAGGCGACCAGCATGCCCGGCAGTTCATCGGCGTGCAGCGACGCCTGAATGTAAACCTTGCCCTTGGCCTGCTGTGGGCCGAAGTGGAAGCTGTGAATCTGCCGTGCGGTCCCCGGCAGCGGGGCCAGCAGGTCATGGATCTGGTGGCGCATTGTTATCTCTTTATTGTCAAACCGGTGCTAGTGAGTCGGCCCGAGGAAGGCCAGCCAACGGCGTTCGGCGAGGCGAAACAGGCCGACCAGCGCAAAGGTGATGGTCAGGTAGATCAACGCGGCAATGCCGAACGACTGGAAAGTCAGGAACGTTGCCGAGTTGGCGTCCCGCGCGACTTTCAGGATATCGGGAATGGTCGCGGTGAACGCCACCGTGGTCGAGTGCAGCATCAGGATCACTTCGTTGCTGTAGTAAGGCAACGAACGGCGCAGTGCCGACGGCATGATCACGTAGGCATACAGCTTCCAGCCGGTCAGGCCATAAGCCTTGGCCGCTTCGACTTCGCCGTGGTTCATGCTGCGAATCGCCCCGGCAAAAATCTCCGTGGTGTACGCGCAGGTGTTGAGGGCGAAAGCGAGGATCGTGCAGTTCATCGCGTCGCGAAAGAAACTGTCGAGGATCGGCTGCTCGCGCACGGCAGCGAGGCTGTAGATGCCGGTGTAGCAGATCAGCAACTGGATATACAGCGGCGTGCCGCGGAACAGGTAGGTGTAGAACTGCACCGGCCAGCGGATGTAGAAGTGCGGCGATACCCGTGCAATCGACAGTGGAATCGAGACGATGAAGCCGATGCCGATCGACGCGGTGAGCAGCCACATCGTCATTGCCAGCCCGGTGATGTTCTGGCCGTCGGTATATAGGAAGGCTTTCCAGTATTCCTGCAGGAGTTCGATCATCGTACGGCCTCCCGGGCACCGGCGGCGTAGCGGCGTTCGAGCCAGCGCAGGATGAAGTTCGAAGCACTGGTGATCAGCAGATAGATCAAGGCGGCGAGAACCAGGAAGTAGAACAGTTGATAGGTGCTTTTACCGGCGTCCTGGGCGGCCTTGACCAGATCGGCGAGGCCGATGATCGACACCAGTGCGGTGGCCTTGAGCATGACCATCCAGTTGTTGCCGATGCCCGGCAGGGCGAAACGCATCATCTGCGGAAACACCACGAAGCGAAACCGCTGGCCGCGTTTGAGGCCATACGCGGTGGCGGCTTCGACCTGACCACGCGGCACCGCGAGGATCGCGCCCCGGAAGGTCTCGGTGAAATACGCGCCATAAATGAAGCCCAGCGTCAGCACGCCGGCGCTGAACGGGTCGATCTCGATGTATTCCCATTCCATGTAGTCGGTCAGCGTGGTCAGCCAGGTTTGCAGGCTGTAGAAGATCAACAGCATCAGCACCAGGTCCGGCACGCCGCGAATCAGCGTGGTGTAGAGCTGCGCGGGCAGGCGCACCAGTTTGACTTTCGACAGTTTGGCACTGGCGCCGAGCAGGCCGAGCAACACGGCCACCAGCAGCGACATCGCCGATAATTTGATGGTCATCCAGGTGCCTTGCAGCAGCAACGGGCCGAAGCCCTGCAGACTGAACGAGGCCAGCCCCAGATTTTGCAGGAGGGTTTCAAACATAAATCAGCAACCTGAGCGGATGGAAAAGGCGCCCATCGAGGATGGGCGCCGGGGCATTATTTGCCGCTGTACAGATTCAGGTCGCCAAAGTGTTTCTTTTGAATCTCGGCGTATTTGCCGTCGTCGTGTAACGCTTTGATACCTTTATCCAAAAGCGCCTTCAGCTCAGTGTTACCTTTCTTGATACCGACAGCCGTTTTGGCTGGCAGCAATTCGCTGTCGACGGGCTGGCTGATTTCGTAATCGGCGCCTTTCGGCGACTTCAGAAAGCCCAGTTCGGCTTGCAGCATGTCCTGGATACCGGCGTCGAGACGGCCGGAGGTCAGGTCGGAATACACCTGATCCTGGTTCTGATAGGCCTGGGTTTTCACGCCGGCCTTGTCCAGTACGGCTTTGGCGTAGGCTTCCTGAATCGTGCCTTGCTCATAGCCAACGGTTTTGCCCTTGAGCGAAGCGACGTCGGCGGTGATGCCGGAACCCTTTTTGAATACGTAAGCGGTCGGGCCGGAAAACAGTTCGCTGGAGAAGTCGATGACCTTCTCGCGCGCCGGGGTCACGGTCATCGACGAGATCACGCCGTCGAACTTGTTGGCCTTGAGGCCCGGAATCATGCCGTCGAAATCGCTTTCGACCCATTTGCACTTGACCTTCAGTTCGGCGCAGATCGCGTTGCCCAGGTCGATATCGAACCCGACCAGGCTGCCGTCGGCCGCTTTCGACTCGAACGGTGCGTACGAAGGGTCAACGCCAAAGCGCAGCTCTTTGTATTCCTTGGCCAGCGCGGAGCCGGCGGCCATGCACAACGCCAGTGCAGAAAGGGTCAGCAATGCTTTTTTCATTATTCAATCCCTAAGAACCAATATGAGCGCTTGTGGCGCAGAATTATTGTTACTGCAACGCTTACGACCTATAGAAAGTAGCAATTTCCGAACCAGAGTGCCGAACAGGTGTTTTAAAAGGTTCAGTAACGAGGGGCAAGGGCAACCGGATGCCCGGAATCGGGCGCGGCGTTTTTCCTGCACCGTTTGCGAGCGCACGTTGAGTTGGTGGCAGCCATTACTGTGGCGAGGGAGCTTGCTCCCGCTGGAGAGCGAAACACTCCCCGGCGCTTTGCCTGAGAAATCTGCGGTGCAGGCTTTGCGACTGCAGCGCAGCCGGGCGGGAGCAAGCTCCCTCGCCACAGGGTTTCGCTCAGGCGAGCAGATCCTGGAGGGTTGCGAGGCTGTCGGCTTCTTCGACGGTCTTGTCCTTGCGCCAGCGCAGCATGCGCGGGAAGCGCACGGCGATGCCGCTCTTGTGGCGGCGTGACAAGGCGATGCCTTCGAAACCGAGTTCGAACACCAGACTCGGTTTTACGCTGCTCACCGGGCCGAATTTCTCCACCGTGGTCTTGCGCACGATGCTGTCGACCTGGCGCATCTCTTCATCGGTCAGCCCCGAATAGGCCTTGGCGAACGGCACCAGCGAGCGCTGGCTGGATTCGGGTGGACCGTCCCACACGGCGAAGGTGTAATCGCTGTACAGACTGGCGCGGCGGCCGTGTCCGCGCTGAGCGTAAATCAGCACGGCATCGACGCTGAACGGGTCGACCTTCCATTTCCACCACACGCCCATGTCCTTGGTCCGACCGACGCCATACAACGAATCTCGGGCCTTGAGCATCATGCCTTCGACGCCGAGTTTGCGTGATGCCTCGCGCTGGCGCCCGAGATCGAACCAGTCTTCGCCGGTCAGGACAGGGGAGGGCAGCAGCACCGGGCTGTTGCAGCGCGCGATCACTTCCTCTAGTTGCGCACGGCGCTTGGCTTGCGGTTGATTACGCCAGTCCTCGCCCTGCCATTCGAGCAGGTCGTAGGCGAGCACCACCACCGGCACTTCTTCAAGAATCTTCTTGTCGAGCGTTTTGCGGCCGATGCGTTGTTGCAGCAAGGCGAAAGGTTGCACAGCTGGCGGCTCATCGGATTGCGGATCGAAGGCGTCTTCGGTGGTCGGATGAGTGCTCTTCCACACGACGATTTCACCGTCGATCACCGTGCCGTCGGGCAAGCCGTGCACCAGCACATCGAAT
Organism: Pseudomonas sp. FR229a; assembly: GCF_030209115.1. Classification (NCBI taxonomy): domain Bacteria; kingdom Pseudomonadati; phylum Pseudomonadota; class Gammaproteobacteria; order Pseudomonadales; family Pseudomonadaceae; genus Pseudomonas; species Pseudomonas sp. FR229a. Next base: position 129,020 of record NZ_JARVSP010000025.1, read on the forward strand.
TCGGGGAAGCGCTCGGTCACCAGTTCCTCGCCGCGGGACCACACCCACAGCTTGCCGTCACGCTTGACCACTTGCGCGCGGATGCCGTCCCACTTCCATTCCACCTGCCAGTCGCTGGCCGGACCGAGCAGTGCTTCGAATTCCTCGACCGGTTGCGCCAAGGCGTGGGCGAGAAAAAACGGGTAGGGCTGGCCGCCACGCTGGGCGTGCTCATCAGCGGATTCGGGGGCGATCAGTTTCAGATAGCTGGCGGCGTTCGGCCGGTTCGACAGATCGGTGTACCCGACCAGACGCTGGGCCACGCGTTTGCTGTCGAGCCCCGCCATCGAGGCGAGGGCGCGGGTGACCAGCAACTTCGACACGCCGACCCGGAAACTGCCAGTGATCAACTTGATGCAGAGCATCAGGCTCGCCCGATCCAGCTCCGCCCATAACATTGGCAGTTGCCGCGCCAGGTACTCTGGCGTTTCACCGCGCAATGGCAGCAGCTTGTCTTCGATCCATTCGGCGAGACCGGCCTCGGAGCTGTGCGAATTTTCCGGCAGCACCAGAGAAATGGTCTCGGCCAGATCGCCGACGGCTTGATAGCTCTCTTCGAACAACCACGGCTCCAGCCCCGAAACTTCCACCGCCAGCTCACGGAGGATGCGCACCGGAACCAGTTGTCGCGGCCGCCCACCGGAAAGGAAATACACCGCCCAGGCGGCATCTTCCGGCGCGGCCTGCGCGAAGTAGGCCTGCATCGCCGCCAGCTTGGCGTTGCTCGACGTGGTCGCATCGAGTTCGGCATATAACTCGGCGAAGGCTTTCATGGGGAAGTCTCGGCAACGGTGGGTTTGACGGCGATGTCTTCTTCGTCATCGCCGTATTCAGTGGTGAAGCCTTGGGCATCGAGGCCCTGTTCGCGCAAATGGCGCACGAGCACGCCGATCGAGCCGTGGGTGACCATGACCCGTTCGGCGCCGGTCTGGTTGATCGCCCAGAGCAGGCCGGGCCAGTCAGCGTGGTCGGACAGGACGAAACCACGATCTACACCACGCCGACGTCGAGTGCCGCGCAGGCGCATCCAGCCGCTGGCAAAGGCATCGCTGAAATCGCCGAAACGGCGCATCCACGTGCTGCCGCCCGCCGACGGCGGGGCGATGACCAGCGCCTGACGCATGATCGGATCGCTTTTTTTCACGTCGCCCGCGTAGATCGTCGGCGGCAGGTACACGCCAGCGTCGCGGTAGACGCGGTTCAACGGTTCGACTGCACCGTGGCTGAGGATCGGCCCGAGGGTTTCGTCGATGCCGTGGAGAATCCGCTGGGCCTTGCCGAAGGAATAGCAGAACAGCACGCTGGCCTTGCCGGCGGCGATATTGGCCGCCCACCACTGATTGATCTCGTCGAAAATCTGCGCCTGCGGCTGCCAGCGATAGATCGGCAGGCCGAAGGTCGATTCGGTAATGAACGTGTGGCAGCGCACCGGTTCGAACGGGGCGCAGGTGCCGTCCGGCTCAACCTTGTAATCGCCCGACGCGACCCAGACTTCGCCGCCGTATTCCAGACGCACCTGCGCCGAACCGAGGACATGCCCGGCGGGATGAAAGCTCAGAGTGACCCCGTGGTGGGTGAGGCGTTGGCCGTAATCGAGGGTTTGCAACTGGATATCCTGACCGAGGCGCGCGCGCAGGATCCCGGCGCTGGCGCTGCTCGACAGGTAATGCTGATTACCGGTGCGCGCGTGATCGCCATGGGCATGGGTGATCACCGAACGCTCGACCGGTCGCCAGGGATCGATATAGAAATCCCCGGCGGGGCAGTAGAGACCTTCAGGTCGGGCAATAACAAGATCCATGTCGTGACCGGAATGGGGGGCTTGTTAGCTATGAGGCGGGTGTCAGGCTGGAAGTTCGATTGGCTTTAAAGCGCTACCCTCACCCCAGCCCTCTCCCGGAGGGAGAGGGGGCCGACCGAAGTGTCTGGCGAGGTACATCGACCTGAGGGACCGAATTGAATATGGATCCGGCACAGCCTTGAGCCTGATCCAATGTTGGATTCACCTCCCTCTGGTAGAGGGGGCCGACCGAAGTGTCTGGCGAGATACATCGACCTGAGGGACCGAATTGAATATGGATCCGGCACAGCCTTGAGCCTGGTCCAATGTTGGATTCACCTCCCTCTGGTAGAGGGGCCGACCGAGGTGTCTGGTGAGGTACATCGACCTGAGGGACCGGGTTGGATATGGATCCGGCACAGCCTTGAGCCTGGTCCAATGTTGGATTCACCGTCTCTCTTTCAGGTCGGCGAAAGACCCAAGCATCCCCCAATCAGTCCCCTCTCCCTCCGGGAGAGGGCTAGGGTGAGGGGCTGTTGATCTTTGCTCTATTTCCCTGGAGTCAGGGTCAAACGGGCCTTGCCATACACCCGGTCAAAGTTCTGCGGCTGCATCGGCAGGCCGATGTACTGGCCCTTGAGCCACGCATCGATCCCGTTCAGATAATTCGGGCTCAGCAGATTGCCCGACTGACCCGTGCCGTTCTGTGCCATCAGCGGTTCGCTCTGGCCGAAGTCGACGATAAAACGCATCGCCGGCGCACGGATCGTGACGAAGTCCTGGCCCCAGGCAAACGCCGAAGTGTTCAGCGTGGTGTGATCGCCGCCCGCCGCCAACGGCCCGCGAACGGTCTGGCCATTGCTGTTCTTCCACGCATAGCTGTGGAGTTTGCCCCATTGCCAGGCGCGGTGATCGCCGCCCAATTGACTGTCACCGGCAGTGATGGCCGCCGCGAGGCTACGGGCGAGAATCACGCTTTTGTCTTCCTTCTGCGGCGTACGGACATCGTCCCAGAACGGACTGTCCTCACGCCCCAGCAGATGATCGGCCTGCGCCGCGTAGGACAGTTCGCCGCTGGTCATAAATGCTTTCCACGCCGGGCTGGATTCAGGCCCCAATTCGTCTAGGAAAATCTGCTTCATGCTTTCCTGCAGAAACAACTCATAAATCGCTGCATCCGCAGAGGTCGGGCTGAGCTTGCCGTCGAAGGCCATCAAGCGCGTGAAGGCTTGGCGGGCCTTGCTGCGTTCGGCTTCCGGCAGGGCATCGATCGCCTGTTTCAGCGGTTGCTTCATGCCCGGTGCTTCGAAGACTTTTTTCAGCTTGGCGGCGAAGGTGGTGGTCTGGTCGTACTGCATGGCGATCACGCTGCGGCTGTCGTGCTTGCCGCTTCCCGCCATTTCCGCCAGGCGTTCGCCGCGCTCCGGTGCCGCCCAGGATTTCGACAACTGCATGCCGTAGCCGTCGGGAATCACACGCTGGTTGGCGGTGCCGAGCCAGCCTTGTGCCGGGTCCTGATCGTAGGGGTGCAACATCGGGTCGGCGTAACCGTCCCAGTCGTAGCGACCGTCCCAGCCCGGCGAGGGCAGCAGGCCTTCGCCTTCGCGGCGGTTGGGAAAGCGGCCGGTGACTTGCCAGCCGATATTACTCGCATCGGCGAATACCAGATTCAGGGTAATGGCGCGGATTTCGCGGCTGGCGTCCGAAGCGCGCTCGACGTTTTGCGCGCGGGTCAGATCGAAGAAGGCATCCAGGGTTTTGTCGTCGGTGAAATTCGGTGTCTGCAACGCGAGGCCGAAGCCGCTGCCTTGCGCCGCTGCCTGGGCACTGTTGAGCAGCGCGCCGTGGCGGGTTTCGTAAACGGCTTCGCGAATCGGTCGCTGGCCTTTGACGAAGTAGGTCTCGTTGCGCACGCCCAACGGCTGCCATTTGCCGTTGACCTCATAAGTCAGGCTGCTGCCCTGACGGCGTATTTTCTCGAGGAACAGGTCCTGATTGTCGCCGAGCACGCTGGTCATGCTCCACGCCACTTTGCCATTGAAGCCGCCGAGCACCATCGGCAGGCCGGCAACCGTGACGCCAGCGGCCTGATATTTCGGCGCGCGGATCTGCACGAAACTCCACAACGACGGCGCGGCGAGCGGCCCGTGCGCGTCGCTGGCCAGCAGACTCTTGCCGCTACGGCTGCGTTGCGGGGCGATCGCCCAGTTGTTAGCAGTCGGTGTGGCGAGCAGGTTCAGCGCCGACAGCTGCTGGCTGGCCCTGCTCAGTTCGGTCAGGCCCGGAATCTGCCCGTTGAGCTTGAGGCCTTGCAGCTTGTCGGCTTCGGCCACCGGTAGATTTTCATCGGGCGCCGACGGGCTCAGCCAGGCGAGTTTGTCAGTGGTCACGGTTTGCGCAAGCACCAGTGACTGGATTTCCTCCGGCAGGTTGGCCGACTGGCTGAAATTCAGCAGGGCAAAGATCAGCGCCGAATCCTCCGGTTTCCAGTATTCCGGTTTGTAACCGCTGGCGGCGAGGTCGCCCGGCAACTTGTCGGCGTAGCGGAACAGGTAGGCGTTGACGCCCCGTGCGTACACCTCGAAGAAGCGTTTGAGGCGTGGCGACGAGGCCTTGTAGAGCTCGCCGGCGCTCTTCTTCAGATTGACCGCGCGCATGTAGCGGTCAGCATCGAGCATCGACGCGCCGGACATTTCCGCCAGCCGGCCCTGGGCCAACAGACGCAGGGTGACCATCTGATTGATGCGGTCGCTGGCGTGGACATAGCCGAGGCTGAACAGCGCGTCATGGAAGCTGTTGCTCTCGATCAACGGCATGCCCATCGCATTGCGCCGCACCGACACGTTCTGCGCCAGGCCCTTGAGCGGTTGCACGCCGGAGGTCGGCGGCAGGCTGTCCTGGGCGTTCCAGGTCTGGCAACCGGACAAACCGAGAACACCGGCCACTGCTGCGGCAACGCCGAACCGGGGAAGAAAATGTGTAAGGGCTGGCGAGGCCATGGCGAAGCTCCTGCGGGGGTATAAGGCTGGGGGCGCAATAAAGCCGCTACGTTAGTGAGGGCGCGAGGGCCGCGCAAGCGGGGCGAGTGGTTATTTGTGCAGTTGTCGGCTGATCGGTCACAGGCGTGACAGTTGCTTGTGGGAAAGCGCTGATGTTGAACTACGGAATAAGTCCCGAGACCTGTCAGGAGAAAGATCGCTATGGCGCTTCAAAGCAACGCTGCGCTGATCATCATCGACCAGCAGAAAGGCATTCTGCATCCGCGTCTGGGGCGGCGGAATAATCCTCAGGCCGAAGAGCGAATGCTTGAGTTATTGGCGCTGTGGCGCCTGCGCGGGCGCCCGGTGATTCACGTGCAGCATTTGTCGCGCTCACCTGACTCGGTGTTCTGGCCGGAGCAGTCCGGGGTGGAGTTCCAGCCACGCTTTGCGCCGCAGAACGGTGAATGGCTGATCCAGAAACAGGTGCCGGACGCGTTTTGTGCCAGTGGGCTGGAGGCGCAGTTGCGTGAGGCTGGGATCGGGCAACTGATCATCGTTGGTGTGGCGACCAATAACTCTGTTGAGTCGACGGCGCGCACTGCGGGCAACCTGGGGTTCGACGCATGGGTGGCAGAGGATGCGTGTTTTACCTTCGACAAAGCCGATTATTTCGGCACGCCACGTACCGCTGAAGAGGTGCACGGGATGTCGCTGGGGAATCTGCATGGGGAGTACGCGACGGTGGTCGGCTCTTCGCAGATTCTGGCGGCGGGCTGAAGTTTTGTAGTGGAGGCGCCGCCGCCTTCGCGAGCAGGCTCGCTCCCACACTCGACCGCATTTCGTCAGAAGGAATGCAATTCACTGTGGGAGCGAGCCTGCTCGCGAAAGCGGCGTGTCAGGCGCCAACAATGTTGAATGTGCCGGCCCCATCGCGAGCAGGCTCACTCCTACAGGAGATCGGTACGCGGTCACTGTGGGAGCGAGCCTGCTCGCGAAGACGGTGTGTCAGGCGAAGAAGATCTTCGCCAGTGACATCAAGCGCCGTGGCACTTCTTGAATTTCTTACCGTTACCGCACGGGCAAGGGTCGTTACGACCGACGTCTTTCAAGGCGTTGCGCACCGGTTCCTGGTGGGCGTGGCCGCAGTTCGGGCCGTGGACATGACCATGGTCGTGATCGTGATGGTGGTCATGATCGTGGTTGCAGTCAGGGCCATGGACATGAGGTTGCTGGGTCATCGAGGTCACTCCGGAGTTAGATCGGCGGGGATTATCACGCCATTGCGCTCCAGGTGCACGTAGTGGGCGATGAATAAACCGGTTTCCATTTCCCCTTGCAATCGATAGGGAATCTGCTGATTCGGATTTTTCAGCAGTTTCACCACCTGTTTGATCTTCGGCCACAGGTTGGTGCGGATCGGCACTTTGAAATAGGCGCTGCGCTTCGGCCCGACGGTAAACCAGTGCTCATGCTCGCCCTCGGTGAGCAGCATGTCGGCCAGATGGATGCGGTATTCCAGACCGCGTACGGTCAGGTCGCTGTCGTTGGGATTGTCGACGCGAAAGTGCAGGATGAATTTCTGCTCGAGCAGTTTGGCCCGCACCACCTCGACTTTCACCAGATGCACGGCGGGTTCGACGCTGTCATCACTGAACCACGAGGCACAGCCGCCGAGGTTTACGATCAGCATCAACAGCAGAAAATTTAATGTGCGCCGGCGACCGAGCATGGTTGTACTCCCTTTGTTGCCAGTCTAGACGCTAAAAGATCGCAGCCTTCGGCAGCTCCTGCAGAATGAACGCAAATCCTGTGTAGGAGCTGCCGAAGGCTGCGATCTTTTGATCTTCAGCTCAAGCGCCGAAATAACCCGCACAGCACTTCTTGAACTTCTGCCCGCTGCCGCAAGGGCAGCCGTCATTGCGCCCCAATTTCATCTGCACCGTCGGATCGATGAAATACCAGCGCCCGGCGTTCTGCACAAACGAGGAGCGCTCGCGGTGGCTGTGCTCGCCCTGGGTGTCGTGCCAGCGCGCAGTGAAGGTGACGAAAGCATGTTCCGGCTGACCGCCGAAGACTTCCGAGCTTTCGACCTCAAGACCGAGCCAGGTGCTTTGCGCACTCCAGTCGCTGATCGATTGTCGGTTCAATCCCGCTTGCTGGGCGGGCAGGGTGGTCGCCACCAGATAGTCGATCAGCCCCAGCACATAAGCGCTGTAGCGCGAGCGCATCAAGGCTTCGGCGCACGGTGCCGGGTGGCCGTCATGATAAGGGCCGCAGCAGGCATCCAGCAGATTGCCGCTGCCGCATGGGCAAATGGCTGTACTCATTGCATTACCACCAGTATTTCCCGAAATTTTCCGGATTGGCCCAGAAGCGTGAATTGAGCCAGTCGGGGACTTGTTTGTAGTCAAGCAGATCGTAAGTGAAGAGGGTCAGCACCTGCTCGTCGCGCTGGAAACGCTCGCTGGCCTGCAGTGCCAGCGAATAGAAATCGGTTTCCTGCCAGCCACTGGCCGCGAGATCAGCCAGCACCGCGATGCGACTGGCGTTGAGATTGCGGATGCCGCCCAACAGGTTCAGGCCGTCGCGCTTGGGCAAATGTTCCAGGCAATCGACTACCAGCGCCAGATCGAAGCGTTGCGCGGCCAGTTCGGCAGGCAATGCGCCGGGCGCGGCGTGGGCCACCAAGGTGTCAGGGTGCGCCTGCTTGAAGGCGTCCAGGGCTGGAAATGCGCTGGCGCCGATCAGCAGCAGACGAGCCGGGGCGTAGCGATCCAGCAAAGCGGCCAGCGCCTGTTGCGGCGTGCGCGAAGAAATGGCGACGTTCATCGAAGCTCCTCAGTCAGACCGCCAAGACTAGCCTGCCAGACTGCGGCGGCAAAGCGCCCGGTTGCGTGGTTTTCCTTAAAAGTGGCAAACCCCTGTGAACACGGTCGCAAACAGCGGTGGCCTATTGCTGGCGGAGATTAAAACTCCGGTCTTTAATCCCTGAATCGGTTTCAAGCCGATCCCTCAGGAGAAAACTAGATGAGCATAGTTCGGACAGCATTACCCTTGGTTCTGCTAACCAGTGTGTTGACTGGTTGTGCAGGTTTGCAGAAAACCGACTGGCCGACCTGTGCGGCGGTCGGTGGTGTGGTCGGTGCCGGTCTCGGCGCGACGGAAAGCGCTTCGTGGGCCGGTTATGGTGCGCTGCTGGTTGGCGGCACGGCGGCGGCTTATTGCTGGGTGCACGGTGATGGCGATGAGGACGGCGACGGCGTGCCGGACAGTCGCGACAAGTGCCCGGGCACGCCAAAAGGTGTGCAGGTCGATGCTGACGGTTGCCCACCACCGACGCCTGCGCCAGTGGTCGAAGAAGCGGTTGTGGTCAAGGAGGAAACCATCGTCATTCGTGATGTGCACTTCGAGTTCGACAAAGCCACGCTGACCGGCCCTGACAAGCAAGTGCTCGACAAAGTCGCCGATCGCCTGAAACAGGAGTCCTCCACCGCGCAACTGACCGTGACCGGTCACACCGACAGTGTCGGCAGCGATGCCTACAACAAGAAACTCTCGGATCGGCGTGCGCACTCGGTGGTGGAATACCTGATCCAGCAAGGCGTACCGCGTGCCAGCTTCGTTTCGGTGTCGGGCCTTGGTGAAAGCCAGCCTGTCGCTGACAACAAGTCGGCCGATGGTCGCGCGCAGAACCGTCGCACCGAAATCAAAATCGTCCGCTAGCCCCTCTCGCATCCGCGGCTTGTGCAGTCGCGGATGCGGGTCTTTACTCCTGTGTAACCGGTATGGGCCGGTACACAGGAGCGTTCACAAATGCGTGTTTTCTCAAGGTCCGTCTTGCCGGTGCTGCTGCTTGGCAGCTTGCTCACCGGTTGTGCCACTCACAGCGATGGCACCGCCCCCCTCAATCAACGTACGTGGCCGATCTGCAGCCTGCTTGGCGGCCTGGTCGGCGGCGGTCTTGGTGCCATTGAAAGCGCCGGCTGGGCCGGTGGCGGCGCGGCATTGGGCATCGTCACCGGTGGCCTGATCTGTTATGCCCAGGATGGCGACGAAGACAGCGACGGCGTGTTCGACCGCCGCGACCGCTGCCCGGACACGCCGGAAAACACCGAAGTCGATCACCGCGGTTGCCCGCGGCCGCAATATCCGGTCGCAGTAAAACCGGTCGAGCCGGCGCCGCAAACCGAAGTGATCATCCTGAGCGATGCCGGCAACGTGTTGTTCGATTTCGACAAATCCGATCTGACCCCGGCGGCAAAAGCCCAGCTCGACACCTTGATGGACAAGCTGCGCAATGCCGATGTGGTCAGCATCAAAGTCATCGGGCATACCGACAGCAAAGGCTCCGACGCCTATAACCAGGCATTGTCGGAACGCCGTGCCAGCAGTGTCGCTGCGTACCTGCTGAGCCAGGGCCTGGCGCCGAACAAGCTCACCAGCGAAGGGCGAGGCGAAAGTGAACCGGTGGCCGATAACGCCAGCGATGAAGGTCGCGCAGAAAACCGCCGCGTCGAGCTGCACATCAATCGTTAGGAAAGGTCTGTAGTCCGCAGGCTAGAGCTGCCGGGCCGAAATCATCGGCTCGGCAGCCTTTTACCCGCTGTTTGTAGAAATTTCATTTTTCCCTCTGGCTTATCCCCCGCAGAAGCCGGTACTGTGCGTGCAAAGAATAATTCGCAACACGGGGGAGCGTATGAAGGTGTTCTGGGGGCTGGGGCGTTTGCTGACCCTGCTGTTCTGCTGCGTGGTGCTGGCCAATCAACTGGTGCCGTTCGTCCATCCGCTGCATCTGCTGGTCAATCTGGCTGGCGCTCTGTTGTTGCTGATTCACGTACTCGAAGTGCTGCTGTGCAATCGCAGTCTCAAGGGGCGTCCGCATCCTTGGCGTGATCGTGGGCGCATTCTGTTGTTCGGCGTTTTCCATCTGCAAACCATCCCGGCCCCGGCCGCTCCGGAGGCTTCTTCCCATGCGTAAACTCTGCCTGCTCGCTGCATTCATCAGTCCACTGGCCTGCGCCCAGGTGGTCAACGTGCAAAGCAATTCGCTGATGCGCTTGCCCAATACCACCAGCACCCTGCAACTGGAGAAGCTGGAAGTTGCCGATTACGGCACCTTGCTGATCCCGTCCAACGTGACCGAATTGAACATCGATGAACTGCGCCTTGGCCATGAAGCGCGCATCGCCATCGTGCCGGCGGAACAGGCGCTGGAGCTGAAAGTCAAGCGCGCCGAGTTGAGCGACGGCAGCCAGATCACCGCACGCGGCGCCCCCGGTACTTATGAAAAGGCTGCCCGGGCCGGGCGCAATCTGAACCTGCAATTTCAGGCCCTGAGCGCGCCGCAATTGACCGTCGATGCCCGTGGCGGCACCGGCGCACCGGGTTTCGTCGGCCTCGACGGCGGCAACGGTGAAGATCCGGGCTGCACCTATGGTTCGGCTGGCCACGGCGCCGATGGCAGTGACGGCAGCGATGGCCAGCCGGGCGCGCCGGGTGCGCTGGTGCGCCTTGCCGTGCCACGGGATTTCCCGGCCGAGCTGATCAAGGTCAACGTGGCTGGCGGTGCCGGCGGCCCGGCGGGTGTCGGTGGTAAAGCGGGGAAGGGCGGCAAGTCCAAGGGTTGCCTGGTGTACCGCGCCGATGGCGGCAAGAACGGCAAGGCCGGCGCGGATGGGCAGCCTGGGCCGACAGGGGCGGCGGGTGCCGTAACCGTGCAGCGTCTCTAAAGGCAAGCCCTCACCCCAGCCCTCTCCCAGAGGGAGAGGGAGCCGACCGAGGTGTCTGTCGCTATCCATCGACCTGAAAGACCAGGTCGATTATGGATTCAGCGAAAATCTTCCAAGTCGGCGTAACTCCTCAATATCCCCCAATCAGTCCCCTCTCCCGTAGGAAGAGGGAGCCGACCGAGGTGTCTGTCGCTATCCATCGACCTGAAAGACCAGGTCGATTATGGATTCAGCGAAAATCTTCCAAGTCGGCGTAACTCCTCAATATCCCCCAATCAGTCCTCTCTCCCGTAGGAATAGGGGGCCGACCGAGGTGTCTGTCGCCATCCATCGACCTGGAAGGCCAGGTCGATTATGGATTCAGCGAAAATCTTCCAAGTCGACGTAACTCCTCAATATCCCCCAATCAGTCCCCTCTCCCTCTGGGAGAGGGCTAGGGTGAGGGGCTTTTGATCTTTGAGTCGCAGATTGTCAGAACATTGGCCGAGCCGCAGCCACCGCCACCAGCACCACCCCGACCAGCAGATTAAGGCCCACCACCCGCCGAATCCGCGCCAGCACCGCCGCACCCGCCGGCCAGTCCTTTGCCTCGACCGCCTTGCGCAACTCCGGCAGCATCAACCCCTGAATTCGGATGAACAGCGCCGTCATCACCACATACAAACCGATCATCACCTGCACATACTTCGGTGCGGTCTCAAAGCCGACCTGCTGCAAGTGCAACATGCCTACGCCGCTGATCGGCAACAGAATCACCGCGACCCAGACCCAGCGGAAAAAACCTTGAAACACTTCCACCCACAGGGTCAGGCGAGCGGGGCCCTCGAGAGCCTTCACAGCCGCGGGGCGCAAGACCATCCAGGCGAAAAACATGCCGCCGACCCACACCAGAGCGGAGAGGACATGCAGGGGGTAAACGAGGCTAAAAGGTGTCATTCGGGCACTCCGTTCTGCGCAGGATCGATTAGGCAGGTATGATAGCCGCCGAACCAAACTACTGAAAATTTATCCAGCGTTTCCAGCGCCCGACACTCAATGATCAGCACTGAACTCAAAACCACGATCCAGGGCGCCTATTCGCGTTTTCTAGAGGCCAAGAGCCTCAAGCCGCGTTATGGCCAGCGCCTGATGATCGCCGAAATCGCCAAGGTACTCGGCGATATCGACACCGACGATGAAGGCCGGCGCAGTGGCGACCCCGCGATTGTCGCGGTGGAAGCCGGCACCGGTACCGGCAAGACCGTGGCCTACAGCCTGGCGGCGATCCCCACGGCGAAACTGGCCGGCAAGCGTCTGGTGATTGCCACCGCGACCGTCGCCCTGCAAGAGCAGATCGTCTACAAGGATTTGCCCGACCTGATGCGCAACAGCGGGCTGAATTTCAGTTTCGCCCTGGCCAAGGGCCGGGGCCGCTACATGTGCCTGTCCAAACTCGACATGCTGCTGCAGGAAGGCCACGCGCAGACCGCCACCGCGCAGCTGTTCGAGGAAGAAGGCTTCAAGATCGAAGTCGACGAGGCCAGCCAGAAGCTGTTCACCAGCATGATTGAAAAGCTCGCCGGCAATAAGTGGGACGGCGATCGTGACAGCTGGCCGAACGCGCTGGAAGACGCCGACTGGGCGCGCCTGACCACCGATCACAGCCAATGCACCAACCGGCATTGCCCGAACTTCGGCCAGTGCGCCTTCTACAAGGCCCGCGAAGGAATGGGCAAGGTCGACGTGATCGTCACCAACCACGACATGGTGCTGGCTGACCTGGCTCTGGGCGGCGGCGCCGTGCTGCCGGATCCGCGCGACACCATTTACGTGTTCGACGAAGGCCACCACCTGCCGGACAAGGCCATCGGCCACTTCGCCCATTACACGCGCCTGCGCTCCACCGCCGACTGGCTGGAAACCACCGCCAAGAACCTCACCAAACTGCTCGCCCAGCACCCGTTGCCGGGCGATCTCGGCAAGCTCATCGAGCAGGTGCCGGAGCTGGCGCGGGAGATCAAGACCCAGCAGCAGTTCATGTTCACCGCGTGCGAGCAGATCGCCGATTTCAAACCCGGCGAAGACGTCGAAGGCCGAGAGCGCCCGCGTCACCGCTTCGTCGGCGGGGTGATTCCCGAGGACATGCGCGAGATGGGCATCGAGCTGAAAAAAGGCTATTCGCGCCTCAACGACCTGTTCCAGCGTCTGACCGACCTGCTCAAGGAAGGCATGGATGGCGAGGTCAATATCGGTATTGCCAGCAATCAGGCCGAAGAGTGGTATCCGCTGTTCGGCAGCCTGTTGTCCCGTGCTTCCGGCAATTGGGAGCTGTGGACCGCGTTCACCGCCGAAGACCCGGAAGACAGTCCGCCCATGGCGCGCTGGCTGACCCTGGCCGAAAGCGGCTCGCTGTTCGACATCGAGGTCAACGCCAGTCCGATTCTGGCGGCGGAAACCTTGCGGCGCAGTTTGTGGAACGTCGCGTACGGCTGTCTGGTGACCTCGGCGACGCTGACGGCGCTGGGCACTTTCGATCGTTTCCGCATGCGCGCCGGCCTGCCGAAAAAAGCCGTCACGGCGGTGGTGCCGAGCCCGTTCCATCATGCCGATGCCGGCGTGTTGCGCGTGCCGGATCTCAAGGCCGATCCGCGCGACGCCGCCGCCCATACCGCGGCGATCATTCGCGAACTGCCGGATCTGGTCGAGGGTTCCCGGGGCACACTGGTGCTGTTCTCCTCGCGCAAGCAGATGCAGGACGTCTTTGACGGCCTCGACCGCGACTGGCGCAAACAAGTGTTCATTCAGGGCAACCTGTCGAAACAGGAAACCCTCAACAAGCACAAGGCGCGGGTCGATGGCGGTGATTCCAGCGTGCTGTTCGGGCTGGCCAGTTTCGCCGAGGGTGTCGATTTGCCGGGGGCTTATTGTGAGCACGTGGTGATCGCCAAGATTCCGTTCTCGGTGCCCGATGATCCGGTCGAGGCTGCGTTGTCGGAGTGGATCGAAGCGCGCGGCGGCAATCCGTTCATGGAAATCTCCGTGCCCGATGCCTCGCTGAAACTGGTTCAGGCCTGTGGCCGTCTGCTGCGTACCGAAGAAGATCGCGGCACCATCACCTTGCTCGACCGGCGTCTGGTCACCCAGCGCTACGGCAAGGCGATCCTCAATGCGTTGCCGCCTTTCCGTCGTGAAATATCCTGAGACACGGGTGGGCCGATTGGCCCGCCGCGTTGTCTATCTCTCTGCCAGCACTTTTCCACTGGCCTTGACTGGTCGTTAGGGAGAACTCCGTTCTTATGATCCGCCGTTCGTTGCCCGCTGTTTTCGCCTTGATCTTTGCCGCGCCGTTGCTGGCCGCGCCCGCCGGTCAGCAGACGCTGTTCAACTTCGTGCGCCCGGCCGACGTGGTCAAGGTCGCCACGGAAAACGCCGACCTGCCGCAGGCCAATGCCGAACAGACCGCGGAAGGCGAAGTGCTGCGTCGGGTGACATTCAACCCGGTCGCCCGGCCGACCTTGCGCCTGACGCCACAGACCGGCGCCTGGGACTGGTCGCAGTCCGGGATGATGACCCTGCGCCTGCAGAGTGCGATGAACTGGGCGGTGACGGTTTATGTGCAGATCCAGAGCAACGATGGCCGCACTTTGCTCAGCCGCGTCGATCTGCCGGCCGGCCCCGCGCAAACCTTGCTGGTGCCGTTGGTGGCTTCGACGCCGCTGAGTCAGGGCATGAAAGCCGGGCCGCCGATGCCGATGACCGTTGACGGCCAGCGCATCCTGCTGGCCAGCAGCACGGGCGAGATCGACCGCAGCCAAGTGGTTTCGGTGAGCCTGTCGATGGATCAGCCGAAAGTTGCGCAGAGCCTGTTGCTCGAGCGTTTCGGTGTGCAGGACGGCGAGTCGGTGACGCAGGCGGTGTACGGCAATCTGGTCGATGCTTACGGGCAGTCGACCCGCAGCAAATGGCCGGAAAAAGTCAGCAGCGACGAGCAACTGAAAAGCGCCGCCAGCAAAGAACAGCAACAACTGAACAGTTGGCTGGCCGAGCGCGAAAAGTCCTCGCTGGACAAATTCGGCGGCTGGAACAAGGGCCCGGCGTTCAAGTCCAGCGGTTTCTTCCGCACGGAAAAACGCGACGGCCGCTGGTATCTGGTGACCCCTGAAGGCCATCCGTTCTACTCGCTTGGCGTCAACACCGTCAGCCCGCAAGTCAACCAGACCTACGTGGCCGGTCGCGAATACATGTTCGAATCACTGCCGAAGAACGGCGACCCACTGGCTGCGCATTTCGGCGAGGGCGACAACCGTGGCGGTAACGGCGTCGATCAGGGGCGTGGCTACGGCAACGGCCGCTGGTACGACTTCTATGGCGCCAATCTGCAACGCCTGTACGGCGAACCGTGCCAACCGGACAGCGACAACAAGGCCGGGATCGCCGAAGCGGCGAAGGCAGGCGCGGCTGAGGCCAGTTCGGTGCAGGCGGCTGAGTCTGTGGCGGCGCCTGCCGAGCCGAAGTCAGGTATCGCCGAAGCGGCGCAGACCGACGCGGTGCAAACTTCCAGCGCGCAAGCCGCTCCGTGTACAGCCACGATTAATGAGGAACGCTGGGCTCGCCATACCCTCGACCGCCTGCAAGCCTGGGGTTTCAATACGGTTGGCAACTGGAGCGCGCCTTCGCTAGCGGACGCTGAGCGCGTGCCGTACACCTTGCCGCTGTCGATCGTCGGCGATTACGCCAGCATCAGCACCGGTAGCGACTGGTGGGGCGGCATGCCGGATCCGTTCGATCCGCGTTTCGCCATGGCCACCGAGCGCGCCGTGGCCATTGCCGCACGCGATCACCGCGACGATCCGTGGCTGATCGGTTATTACGCCGACAATGAGCTGGCCTGGGCCGGCCCCGGTGACGATCCGAAGGCTCGCTACGCGCTGGCTTACGGTACCTTGAAAATGACCACGGACGTGCCGGCCAAACGCGCCTTTCTCAAGCAATTGCGCGACAAGTACCGCAATCAGGCCGGACTGTCCAAGGCGTGGGGCATCGAGCTGCCGGCGTGGGAGTTGATGGAAGACCCGGGCTTCGTGCCGCCACTGCCCAATCCTGAACATCCGGAGATCGAAGCGGATTTCAAATACTTCCAGAAGGTCTTCGCCGACACCTATTTCAAGACCATCTCCGATTCGCTGAACTGGCACGCGCCGAACCAGATGCTGCTGGGCGGTCGCTTCGCTATCAGCACGCCTGAGGCCGTGGCGTCCTGCGCGCAGTATTGCGATGTGTTGAGCTTCAACATGTACACGCTCAAGCCGCAGGACGGTTACGACTTCGCCGCGCTGGCAGCGCTGGACAAACCGGTGCTGATCACCGAATTCAACTTCGGCTCGGCTGACCGCGGCCCGTTCTGGGGCGGCGTGACGCAATTGGCCAAGGAAGAGGATCGCGGCCCGGCCTATGCCAACTTCCTCAAACAGGCGCTGAGCGAGCCGTCGATTGTCGGCGTGCACTGGTTCCAGTATCTCGACCAACCGGTGACTGGCCGGTTGCTCGACGGCGAGAATGGCCATTTCGGACTGGTCGGCGTCACCGATCTGCCGTATCAGGGATTTGTCGAGGCAGTGCGCAAAAGCAATCTGCAAGCGCTGGAGCAGTTGGGCAAGGAGGCGCAGAAAACGCCGAATACCGAGGCTGAAGGCGGGCGCAAGGCCGAGGCTGGCAAAGCGGCGGGGGCTGCGCAAGCGGGCGGGCATTCGGGGAATGGTCACTAGGTTTCAGACCGCGTTATCGTTCTTCGCGAGCAGGCTCGCTCCCACACGGGATATCAACAGCAGCGGAGATCCCCTGTGGGAGCGAGCCTGCTCGCGAAGGGATCACCAGAAATTGCCGATCAACCGTCTGGCCCGCGCCTGTTCCCAAATCCCTCAAGGGCTGGAACAATGCGGACCACTTTGTAGAGCGTTTTCGCGGGGGAGTTGCGGGTGCAGATTCAGGGACATTACGAGCTTCAATTCGAAGCGGTGCGCGAGGCTTTCGCCGCACTCTTCGACGATCCCCAGGAACGCGGCGCAGCCCTGTGCATCAAGGTCGGTGGAGAAACCGTCCTCGACCTCTGGTCTGGTACCGCCGACAAGGATGGCACCGAAGCCTGGCACAGCGACACCATCGCCAATCTGTTTTCCTGCACCAAGACATTCACCGCCGTCACCGCGCTGCAACTGGTCGCCGAAGGCAAGTTGCAACTCGATGCCCCGGTTGCCCGCTACTGGCCGGAATTCGCCGCCGCTGGCAAAGAATCGGTGACCCTGCGCCAATTGCTCTGCCATCAGGCCGGCCTGCCGGCGCTGCGCGAATTGCTCGCCCCTGAAGCCCTTTACGACTGGCAAACCATGGTCGACGCCCTTGCGGCCGAAGCGCCGTGGTGGACGCCGGGCACCGGTCACGGTTATGCCGCGATCACCTACGGTTGGCTGGTCGGCGAATTGCTGCGCCGCGCCGACGGGCGTGGGCCGGGCGAGTCGATCGTCGCTCGGGTTGCCAAGCCGTTGGGGCTGGATTTCCATGTGGGCCTGGCCGACGAAGAGTTTCATCGCGTGGCGCACATCGCCCGTGGCAAGGGCAATGCCGGCGACGCCGCGGCGCAGCGCCTGCTGCAAGTGACCATGCGCGAACCGACTGCCATGACTACCCGCGCCTTCACCAATCCGCCGTCGGTGCTGACCAGCACCAACAAGCCGGAATGGCGCCGCATGCAGCAGCCTGCGGCCAACGGCCACGGCAATGCGCGCAGCCTCGCCGGGTTTTACGCCGGCCTGCTCGACGGCAGTCTGCTCGAAAGCGAGATGCTTGAAGAGCTGACCCGCGAGCACAGCCTCGGCGACGACAAAACCTTGCTCACCCGCACCCGTTTCGGCCTCGGCTGCATGCTCGATCAGCCGGACGTGGCCAACGCCACCTACGGCCTCGGCCCGCGCGCGTTCGGCCATCCGGGGGCGGGCGGCTCGATCGGTTTTGCTGATCCCGAGCGCGATGTCGCCTTCGGTTTCGTGACCAATACTTTGGGGCCTTACGTTTTGATGGATCCGCGCGCGCAAAAGCTGGCGCGGGTGCTTGCCACTTGTCTATAAAGCTTCAACTGAGGTTCCAGGATCGGAACCTCGAAGGGATTTTCGTTTCAAAACGGCTGTTTATCCGGGCGAAAGTGCTCTGATTTTTCATTACTTCATTTTGTGGATTTTCAATGTCATCTAAAAAGACCCTCGCCCTGGCCCTGTGTGTAGCGATCACCGGTTGCGCACAGAACCCGAAAAACGACGCGGACGGCGGCAGCTGGTGGCCGTTCGGTTCTTCCGACAAAGTTGCGACCAAAGATCCGGCTCCGGCCCCAGCTCCGTTGAAACCGGCGGCGACCGCGCCAGTGGCCAAAGCCGAGAGCAGCAACCCGTGGTACTGGCCGTTCGGTTCCAGCGATGAAGCGGTAAAAGCTGATCTGAAAGCCGAGGTCAAACCTGAAGCCAAACCGGTCGAGGTGGCCAAGGCCGAGGCCGAGTCCAATGGCAAATGGTGGTGGCCGTTCGGCGGTAAGGATCAGCCAACCGCCAAAGCCGTGCCGATGCCGGATCCGAAGGTGACTCAAGCCTGGCTCGACGACTACGAACCGCGTCTGCGTGAAGCGGTGAAGGACAGCAACCTGCAACTCGAACGTCGCGACAACGTGCTGGTAGTGACGGCGCCGGTAGAAGGCTCGTTCAACCCGGACCGTCCAGCGATGCTGCTGCCTGTCACCCTCGGCCCGTTCACTCGCGTGGCGAAGATCCTTGAAGCCGACCCGAAAACGGCGGTGCTGGTGCTCGGTCACAGCGACACCAGCGGCGCTGCGCCGGCCAACATCAAGCTGAGCCAGGAACGTGCGCAATCGGTGGCAGCGATCTTCCGTCTCAGCGGCTTGCAGCGTGACCGCCTGATGCTGCGCGGCATGGGTTCGGAAGCGCCGCGTGCGGCCAACGACAGCGTTGAAGGCCGGGCCTTGAACCGTCGTGTAGAGCTGCTGGTCACCCCGCAAAACACCATGGTGGCACTGCTGAGCAAATACAACATGCCAGCGCCGAAGCCGGTGACGATGGTCGCCGCGCAAGACGTCAAGCCAGTGGCCAAACCAGCCACCCCAGCGCCTGCGGCGAAGAAAGCTGCTGTGCCGGCGACGAAAAAGGCGCCAGCCAAGAAAGCTGCCGCTAAGGCTCCAGCGAAAAAGGCTCCGGCCAAAGCTGCGGCGAAAAAGACTGCGCCAGCCAAAGCCGCCGCGACCGACAAGAAAGTCGCCGCAGCCGACGCCGCGAAGAAGTGATCCGCTAACGAAAAGGAATCCGCCATGACCCAGGCTCTGGCCGATATGCGTCGCGATTACACCCGTGACGGTTTGACCGAGGCGCAAGCCCCGGCCGAGCCGTTTGCGTTGTTTCATCAGTGGTTCGCCGATGCGGTGAAAACCGAGCAGGCGCCGGTGGAAGCCAATGCCATGACCCTGGCTACGGTCGATGCCGACGGTCGTCCGCATTGCCGCATTCTGTTGCTCAAGGGCCTGGACGAGCAGGGCTTCACCTTCTTCACCAACTACGACAGCGCCAAGGGCCAGCATCTGGCAGCCAACCCGTTTGCCGCCATGACGTTCTTCTGGCCAACCCTGGAGCGCCAGGTGCGCATCGAAGGGCGGGTGGTAAAGGTCACGCCGCAAGAGTCCGATGCCTATTATCAGGTGCGTCCATTGGGCAGCCGCCTGGGCGCCTGGGCGTCACCGCAGAGCCGCGTCATCAACGGTCGTGGCGAGCTGGAAGATTTGCTCAAGGCCACCGAGCAGCGCTTCAGCGACAGTCATCCGCACTGCCCGGAACACTGGGGCGGTTACCGTTTGTTGCCCGAGCGCATCGAGTTCTGGCAGGGCCGTTCGAGCCGCCTGCATGATCGCCTCAACTACCGGCTGCAGGGCGCCGAGTGGATTCTTGAACGTCTGGCACCCTGAGCAGTCTACCGAGCGGGATGAAGGGCGATGGCGGATCGGTGATTTCACGCTACTTTAAGTGAACGCTCGCGGCATCTGTACCCAGCCTGAATGGAAGCCAATTTTATCCGGAGGGTGTCGTGACAGACGCCAGGCCACGGAGTTTAATGAACACATGTTCTTTTGGAGTTGATGCTATGCGTAAGTCTGTTCTGCTGGTTGCTTCCTTTTCCACGATGGCGATGTTGCTGACCGGCTGCCAATCGAGCCTCACCGGCGACTCCTACTCCCGTGACGAAGCGCGTCGTGTGCAGACGATTCGCATGGGCACCATCGAATCCCTGCGACCGGTGAAAATCGAAGGCACCAAAACCCCGATCGGCGGCGCAGCAGGCGCAGTGGTCGGCGGCGTCGGCGGCAGCGCCATCGGCGGCGGCAAGGGCAGCATCGTTGCTGCGGTCATCGGCGCGGTGGCCGGCGGCCTGCTGGGCTCCGCCACCGAAGAAGGCCTGACCCGCACCCAGGGCGTGGAAATTACCGTCCGCGAAGACGACGGCAGCATGCGCGCCTATGTGCAGCAGGTTCAGGAGAATGAAGTGTTCCGCGTTGGCGAGCGGGTACGGATTTCCACCGTTGGCGGGACCAGCCGCGTTTCGCACTAAGCGGGAAGCCGGGTAAAGAAAACCCCGATCAGGTGACTGGTCGGGGTTTTTCTTTGCTTGTGAGTGGGTCAGTCAGTATTTGACGCAGGTCCCCATGAAGTATTCGAGGCCCTTTGGGAAACTGACGCTGAGCAGATTTTCCAGTGCGGTTACCTGATCCTGAGTCAACAACAACTCGCCGGTTCCACCTCACCCAAGGGCTTGGATTCAATGAGCTGGGCGACTCTTTCATTCATCTCGCTGCCTGTGATATCCAGCTCGAATTGCAAGGAGTCATCTTGGGCTTCGTCAGGGAAAAAACCGGTAATTAAAAGAAAGTGCATGGAGCTAATACTTCCGGGGCTGTTAGCCGTAGTCAAACGAAATTTGATAGTCGTGAACTCTCAAATCGATTTGATGTTGAAAATACGGCTGAATGGTGGCGAGCCAATTTTGAGCGACGTTGAAACTGCCATTGTTGATGTTGTCCGCGGCGGGAATCCCCAAGGCGTTTAACACTGACTCGTCATCACCCAGGTCTTTTGACGACTCTTCCCCCTGAAACTCCAAGGTTGCTGTGTCGTACCATTCCAATCTCAGTTCCAGTCCCATCTACCATTCATCCCGGTAAACGAACGATACCTGATAGTCGTAAGAAGAAAATTGAATGGAATGCTGGAAGTATGGCTGGAGAGTCTTGATCCAATCGGCTTTCACATCAAATCCGCCGTTATTGAAGCTTTTCGACGGTAGGCCTAATGCTTCCATTAATGAGCCGTCCTCGCCAAGGTCTTTCGACAGTTCCTCCCCTTCACCCAGTTCGGTTTGCTGGTCGTACCATTCGAGTCTGGCTTTAAGTCCCATGTAATCCTCATAAATATTTTTTGATACTACGGTTCTTTTTGGGTGGATCTATCTGTTCACCAGTTCTGTGGTCGTAAGAGCCTAAATGGCTACCATCGCTTGCGCGGTAGGCTTCAAGCTCGCCATGTAGATAGTCCCATTCATAGATTATTCGGCCTTTTGCGTTGATCC
This sequence comes from Pseudomonas sp. FR229a, assembly GCF_030209115.1. NCBI lineage: Bacteria > Pseudomonadati > Pseudomonadota > Gammaproteobacteria > Pseudomonadales > Pseudomonadaceae > Pseudomonas > Pseudomonas sp. FR229a. Next base: position 150,193 of record NZ_JARVSP010000025.1, read on the forward strand.
AGCGATCCCTAAGCCCGCCGTTGAACGGTGTTTTCTTCTTTGCTCTTCTTAAATCAGGAAAGGCCGTGATATCTGACGTTTCCGGCGCTGGGTGATAGGTATGTCCGGCCTCGGCGGTGCCTTTCGCAGTACTGACAACAATGTAGATCGGTTCTACACCCGAATCTGCCGGAAACACCAAAATGAAATCCCGATACTCCGGCGGATAAACCGGATTCACCAGAATCCCGTCCGCCGCTTTCGTCGGTGGATACACCCAGATATGCGGTGCCTGCGGGGCAGCCTCCAGCGCCGGAATGCCGAGGATGTCCGAGCCATCCACCGCCGGGGTCCAGAGCAGTTCGACGCCTTCACCCAGATCGGCAACGAACCGGTCGCCGCGTGCAGTGAACTGCACGACATCGACCATTTCCCAATCGCGGTTGTTGCCGGTGTAGAAGCCGTAACCCTTGAGGCTGCCATTGGCCTGTTGCTCGACGCGCAGGCGTACGCGTGTTCTGGCTTGTTTGAGTGTGCTCAGTTGCTCGTCGGTATAGAGCGCGCTGTCGCCCAGGCTGGACGGGATCAGCAGCGCAACCAGCCCGACCAAGGGCGCAGCCACCGCACTGGAGACGAGCGCCGGCAGCGCTTCAAAAGCCGAGCCTGCCAAGGCCAGACTGCCAAACCCGATCGGGATCGCATTGGCGCTGATTTTCTTGAGTGGAATGCCGCCGCTTGCGTCGGCTTCGCGAGCGCCGAGCAGGATCAGCTCGCCGTAATCCTTGAGGCTGTCGGTCGGGACCATGCCGGAAGGATTGCTGTAATCGATGATCGCATCCGGCAACTTGCAGGACTTGGCGAATACGCACCCGGCACGCACAGTTTCAGGTTTTTTCGCCGCCACTTCCCGGCTGCGCTCGAAAGCCTCCTGCCGCGCCAGCATCGCATCGTAGGCATTTTGCCCGGCTTCGCGCTCGGCCAGTTCAGCCGCCGTCATATAGCGCCAGGTAACGTGATGTCCGTCGCCCTCCGGTGGGTTTTGCACCCGGGGAATGTCCTTGTACCGCGCCACTGATCGTCCCTTCGTTCACCATCGACAGCCCCTGGAGAGGGGCTGCACGACGTTATCGAAGCGGGGAAAGCGCGGCTGTAGGACGCGTCGCTAAAGACGTGGGGATTGTTCGCTGCTTAACTGAGAGGCGAGGAATCTGTGGCGAGGGAGCTTGCTCCCGCTGGGGTGCGAAGCGCCCCCAAGAAGTGGGCGTGCTGCGCAGTTCAGCGGGAGCAAGGGTTATTGCAGTTGTGAATTCTTGCGACTCGCCGCCGCCGTCACTGCATAACCAATCAGCGCCGCGAGAATCGAGCCGGTGAGGATGCCCATCCGATCCATTCCTGCGTAATCACTCACGCCGGGTTCGAAGGCCAGCGAGCCGACGAACAGGCTCATGGTGAAGCCGATGCCGCAGAGGATCGCGACGCCGAGGACCTGGCCCCAGTTGGCGCCTTGGGGCAGGGCGGCGATGCCGATCTTGACCGCCAGCCAGGTCAGGCCGAACACGCCGATGGTCTTGCCCAGCAGCAGGCCGATGGCGATGCCCATCGGTACGTCGTGGGTGAAGCTTTCGACGGTGACGCCGCTCAGCGACAGGCCGGCGTTGGCGAAAGCGAACAGCGGCAGGATGCCGTAGGCGACCCACGGGTGCAGCGCGTGTTCGAGGGTCAGCAGTGGCGACGGCTCGGCATTTTTCGTCCGCAATGGGATGCAGAAAGCCAGGGTCACACCGGCCAATGTGGCGTGGACGCCGCTCTTGAGCACGCAGACCCAGAGGATCAGGCCGATGATCATGTACGGCCCGAGCTTGACCACGCCGAGCCGGTTCATCGCCACCAGCGCGGCAATGCAGGCCGCCGCCAGGCCCAGCGAAAGGGTCGACAGTTCGCCAGAGTAGAAAATCGCGATGATGACGATGGCGCCGAGGTCATCGATGATTGCCAGGGTCATCAGGAACAGTTTCAGCGAGACCGGCACGCGCTTGCCGAGCAGCGCCAATACGCCGAGGGCGAAAGCGATGTCGGTGGCGGTAGGAATGGCCCAGCCACTCAGGGCGGCGGGGTTGTCGCGGTTGAGGAACCAGTAGATCAGCGCCGGCACCAGCATGCCGCCGATCGCCGCAGCGCCGGGCAGGACGATCTGCGAGGGCCTGGACAACTGACCGTCGAGCACTTCGCGTTTGACTTCCAGACCGATCAGCAGGAAGAACAGCGCCATCAGGCCGTCGTTGATCCACAGCAGCAGGGGTTTGGCGATTTTCAACGCACCGATCTGCGCCACCACCGGAGTGTCGAGCAGGCCGGTGTACAGCCACGACAATGGTGAGTTGTTGATGATCAGGGCGAGAATGGCTGCGGCGATCAATAACAGACCGCTGGCAGCTTCCAACTGAAAGAAACGCGTGAAAGTGCTACGCAGAGGCAAGGTCGCTCTCCATCGATTGGTGAAAAAGGTGGGCTACCCTAACCCGTACCGTTAGTTGTTAAAACAAAAGTTATATTCTTTTTTGTTATATGGCGTTACAGGCTGTCTGGCTCGGAAGCATTGAGCCTAGCAGTTGCCTGACACATTGAGACTCAGCTGTATCTTTGCCGTCTGCGGGATATTTCCTAAGCTTGCGCAAGACCTTTTTCAGGAGACCCATCTCCTGTCCGACTCCATGAGAAACGAGACCATGAGCGACAACCGACAGTGGGCCCGCGAAGCCATCCGCATCATCGAGGCGGATTTCCAGCGCAGCGCCGACACCCACCTGATCCCTTTGCCGCTGCCCGGTTTTGCCGGCATCGAGTTGTATTTCAAGGACGAATCCAGCCACCCGACCGGCAGCCTCAAGCATCGCCTGGCCCGTTCGCTGTTCCTTTACGCGCTGTGTAACGGCTGGCTGAAACCCGGCGCGCCGGTGATCGAAGCGTCCAGCGGCTCGACGGCGATTTCCGAAGCGTATTTCGCGCGCATGCTCGGTTTGCCGTTTATCGCGGTGATGCCCGCGACCACCTCGAAAGAGAAGATTGCCCAGATTGCCTTCTACGGTGGCCAGAGCCATCTGGTGCAGGATCCGACGCAGATATACGCCGAATCCGAGCGTCTGGCCCGCGAGCATGGCGGTCACTTCATCGACCAGTTCACCTACGCCGAACGCGCCACCGACTGGCGGGCGAACAACAACATCGCCGAGTCGATCTTCCAGCAGATGCGTTTCGAAAAACACCCTGAGCCGACTTGGCTGATTTCCAGCCCCGGCACTGGGGGCACCACCGCTACCCTCGGGCGTTACGTGCGCTATCGCCAGCACTGCACCCGCGTGTTGTGTGCCGATGCCGAGCGTTCGGTGTTCTTCGATTTTTACCAGAGTGGTGATGCGAGCCTGCGCCTGGACTGCGGCTCGCGCATCGAAGGCATTGGCCGGCCTCGGGTGGAAGCATCGTTTCTGCCCAAGGTCATCGATGCGATGGTCAAGGTGCCGGACGCCTTGTCGCTGGCGGCCATGCATTATCTGGCGCAGCGTTTGGGGCGGCATGTCGGCGGCTCGAGCGGGACCAATCTGATCGGCGCCCTGATGGCGGCGCAGCAGATGAAAGCGGCAGGGCATTCTGGGTCAATCGTGGCGATCCTGTGCGATGGCGGCGAGCGGTATGCCGACACGTACTACGATCAGGATTGGCTGAAAGCACAGGGGTATGAACTGGGTGATTTGATTGCAGCGGTGGCGGCGAGTGCCGAGCGCGGGGAGGCGCTGCCGACCTCGGTGTTGCGCGCGAATATCTGACACGCCCCAATCAAATGTAGGAGTGAGCCTGCTCGCGATAACGGTGTGTCAGACGCCATAAATGCTGACTGACACGCCGCTATCGCGAGCAGGCTCACTCCTACAAGGGTTTTGTATCAGTCATTAAGGCCGAGGATATCGCGAGCCACGGCCTCGGCAATGCGAATCCCGTCGACGCCCGCCGAGAGAATCCCGCCGGCATAGCCCGCGCCTTCCCCGGCCGGGAACAGGCCCTTGACGTTCATGCTCTGCAGCGACTCGTTGCGGGTGATGCGCAGCGGCGACGAAGTGCGGGTCTCGATCCCGGTCAGCACGGCGTCGTGCAGCGAATAACCGCGAATCTGCTTTTCGAACGCCGGCAAAGCCTCACGGATTGCTTCAATGGCAAAATCCGGTAGTGCCAGAGCCAGATCACCCAGCGCCACGCCCGGCTTGTACGACGGCTCGACTTCGCCCAGTTCGGTCGAAGGCTTGCCGTTGATGAAATCGCCAACCAGTTGCGCCGGGGCCTTGTAGTCGCTGCCGCCAAGGATGAACGCGTGGGATTCCAGGCGTTCCTGCAACTCGATACCGGCGAGCGGGCCGCCCGGGTAATCGACTTCCGGGGTGATGCCGACGACGATGCCGGAGTTGGCATTGCGCTCATTACGCGAGTATTGGCTCATGCCGTTGGTGACCACACGATTGGGCTCGGACGTCGCCGCGACTACGGTGCCGCCCGGGCACATGCAGAAGCTGTAGACCGAACGGCCATTCCTGGCGTGGTGCACCAGCTTGTAATCGGCAGCGCCGAGTTTCGGGTGGCCGGCGTATTTGCCCAGACGTGCACGGTCGATCAGCGATTGCGGGTGCTCGATGCGGAAACCCACCGAGAACGGCTTGGCTTCCATGAACACGCCACGGCCATGGAGCATGCGGAAGGTGTCGCGGGCACTGTGGCCGAGGGCGAGAACCACGTGTTTGGAATGCAGGGTTTCGCCGCTGGCCAGTTGCACGCCGAGCAGTTGGCCGTCTTCGATCAGCACGTCGGAAACGCGCTCCTGAAAGCGCACTTCACCGCCCAGTTCGCGGATCTGCTCGCGCATGTTTTCGACCATGCCGGTCAGGCGAAACGTACCGATGTGCGGCTTGCTGACGTAAAGGATTTCTTCCGGTGCGCCGGCCTTGACGAACTCATGCAGAACCTTGCGCCCGAGGAATTTCGGGTCCTTGATCTGGCTGTAGAGTTTGCCGTCGGAGAATGTACCCGCGCCGCCTTCGCCGAACTGCACGTTGGACTCGGGATTGAGCACGCTTTTACGCCACAGGCCCCAGGTGTCCTTGGTGCGCTGACGGACTTCGGTGCCGCGTTCGAGAATGATCGGTTTGAAGCCCATTTGCGCCAGCAGCAGACCGGCGAAGATACCGCACGGGCCGAAACCGACGACGATCGGCCGCTGGCCGAGATCGCTCGGGGCCTGACCGACGAATTTGTAGCTGACATCCGGCGCCACGTTGACGTTACGGTCGTCGGCGAACTTGCCCAACACCCGGGCCTCATCGCGTACGTTGAGGTCGATGGTGTAGATGAAGCACAGTTCGGAGGACTTTTTGCGCGCGTCATAGCTGCGCTTGAACAAGGTGAAATCGAGCAGATCATCGCTCGCGATGCCCAGACGCTGCACGATGGCGGCGCGCAGGTCTTCTTCGGGATGGTCGATTGGCAGCTTGAGTTCGGTGATTCGTAACATGGCGGGATCCGGATTCGCGGGGCGCACAACTGCGCCAGGGCGTTTGAAGGCGGCGATTATAAGCCGCCGCGAGCGGATCCGTGGGGGAAAAACGATCAGTCGTTGCGCGCGCCGCCGAAATAGCCGCAGCCGCGCTGCACCTGACCGTCGATGCGCAACTCGGCGCTCATGTGCTGCACGCTGCCGGTACTGCTGTCGACGCAGCGCTGCGGCGCGACCCATAATTCGATGCGCTGGTTGTTGGCTTCGCTGCTGAGATTGAAGCGGCCGTCGCCCAGTTGCTCTTCCACATAGGGCACGGCGAGCGGGGGCTGGCCGTCGCGCTCGATGACCATGCCTTTGCCGCTGACCTTGGCGTTCCACTCCGGGCCATGGCCGGCGGCGCGCAGGATCAACAGTTTGAAATTCGGGTCATCGCAGGCTGTGCCCGAGCGTTCGACGCGATACAACTGGCCCAGGTCGAGGCGATCGCCGGAGACCTTGCCGCGCACATCGGCAAACAGCTTGCCTTGCTCGTCGGCGAGGGTGGCGGCCTCTTGCAGGACGCTGGTGCCGCCGATGTCATTGACCACCAGTTGCCGCTGCTCCTGACACGGCTGGAACACCAGTTTGCCGTCGGCGGCGGTCAGTTGCCCCTGCATCCGCGTCTGCCCGGCATGGGACACACTTGCACGCTGGCCGTCGAACAACTGGCAGGCGGCAAACAACGGCAGCAGGGCAACGAGGACGAACGAACGGGCAACACGCATCTTTGGCTCTCCAGACAAGTGCTGCCACGTTACGCAGCCTGACCCCCAAATGCAAAAGATCGCAGCCTGCGGCAGTTTCTGCAGGGAACCATAAGTCCTGTGCAGGAGCTGCCGAAGGCTGCGATCTTTTGCTCTTAACCGACGTGAAACGTCTGCCCTGTTTGCAATCCCTCGACACTTTTCGCGTAGGCCAATGCGACGTCCGCTGCAGGAACCGACTTGAAGCCACGGAAATAGGGCGCGTATTTGCCCAAGGCTTCGGTCAGGACGGTCGGGCTCACCGAGTTCACCCGCAGGCCCCGCGGCAGTTCGATGGCGGCGGCGCGGACGAAGCTGTCGATTGCGCCATTGACCAGCGCTGCCGAGGCGCCGCTGCGAATCGGGTCGTGGCTGAGCACGCCGGTGGTGAAGGTGAACGAGGCGCCGTCATTGGCGTACTCGCGACCGATCAGCAGCAGGTTGACCTGGCCCATCAGTTTGTCTTTCAGGCCAAGGGCGAAGCTGTCTGCAGTCATCTCGTCCAGCGCTGCGAACGTCACGTTGCCCGCTGCGCAGATCAGCGCATCGAACTTGCCGGTCTGTTCGAACAGCTTGCGGATCGACGCGCTGTCGCTGATATCCACCTGCAAGTCTCCGCTGTTGCGGCCGATGCGGATGACTTCGTGGCGTTGCGACAATTCTTTGTCCACCGCCGAACCGATGGTGCCGCCGGCGCCTATCAACAGAATCTTCATCGAGCTGTACCCCAATTGAGTGAATGAGGTTTCAGTCTAGGGTGGTTTTTTCCGTGGATAAGCGCACTAATGGGCAACCTTTGGTTTTCAATTGGAAACAATCCATGAGCGAAATGGATGACCTCGCCGCATTCGCCGTACTGATCGAGGCCGGCAGTTTCACCCTCGCGGCGCAGCAGTTGGGCTGCAGCAAGGGCCAGTTGTCCAAGCGCATCAGCCAGCTGGAAGCGCAGTTCGGTGTGGTGTTGCTGCAACGCACCACCCGCCGTTTGAGCCTGACGGCGGCGGGGGCGGCGCTGCTGCCGCAAGCGCAGGCACTGGTGGTTCAGGTTGAACGCGCACGGCAGGCTTTGGCGCGGTTGAAGGACGACATGGCTGGCCCCGTGCGCATGACCGTTCCGGTGTCGCTCGGCGAGACCTTCTTCGATGGCTTGCTGCTGGAGTTTTCCGGGCAATACCCCGAGGTGCAGATCGAGCTGGAGCTGAACAACAGTTATCGCGATCTGTCCCGCGACGGTTTTGATCTGGCGATTCGCGCCGAAGTCGCCAATGACGAGCGGCTGGTGGCCAAGCCGCTGTTGGCGTGGCACGAAATGACCTGCGCCAGTCCGGCGTACCTTGAGCGCTTCGGCGAACCGGCGGCGCCGCAAGCCTTGGCCGAGCATCGCTGCTTGCTCAACAGCCATTACAGCGGGCGCGAAGAGTGGTTGTATCACCAGCAGCATGAGTTATTGCGGGTGCGGGTGTCAGGCCCGTTCGCCAGCAACCATTACAGCCTGCTGAAAAAAGCCGCGCTGTCCGGCGCCGGCATCGCCCGTTTGCCGTCGTATCTGCTGCAATCCGAACTGGCTGACGGCCGCTTGCGCTGGCTGCTGCGCGATTATCAGACCCGACGGATGCCGATGTACCTGGTGCACCCGTATCAGGGCGGATTACCGAAGCGCACGCAGGTGTTGGCGGATTATCTGATGGGCTGGTTCAAGCGCAGTGGCGAGGCGCTGGATCGACTGCAGCGCTGAAAGCAATCCCCTTTGTAGGAGTGAGCCTGCTCGCGATCACGGTACATCAGCTACGAATTCATCAACTGACAGTCCGCTATCGCGAGCAGGCTCACTCCTACACTTCAGGTCAGCCTTAGAGGCGGCGAGCAATCAGGTGATCAATCGACAACTTGCCCGGGCCGGTCGCCATCAGGTACAGCAGCACCGCCGCCCAGGTGCCGTGGGTCGGGTAGGCATCAGGGTAGACAAACAGTTGAATGGTCAGGGTCATGCCGAGCAAAGCCAGCGCCGAAAACCGTGTGGCGAAGCCGAGCAGGATCAGCAGCGGGAACACGTGCTCGGCAAACGCCGCCATGTGTGCGGCAATCTCCGGCGACAACAGCGGCAGGCTGTACTCGCTCTGAAACAGCGGAACCGTCGAATCAGCCAAGCGCGGCCAGCCAAATTCAAATGTGCCGTCAAACAAGTCGACGGCCAGCCCTTCGATCTTGGTTTGCCCGGATTTCCAGAACACGGCGGCGATGGAAAAACGCGCGATGAAGGCAATCAGACTGTGGGGGATTTTTTCGAACGACGCGATGACGCGCAGGATCAGGCTGTTCATGGCAACTCCTTGTAATTGAGCCGGGTGATCGCGTTATGCGCAATCAACAGCGCGAGGGTTTGGGCGAGATCGAACGGCGGACTTTTCTCTGCTGCCACCAGCAGTGGTCGCCCTCCGGCAAGGTGACGAATAAACACGCTCGCCGCGGTCTCGAGAGCAAACACTTCAACATCGAGACCGTTGCGCAGCACCAGGGCGTGTTGGCCTTGATTCAGGCCAATGCCCGCCAGACTTTGCTCCTGCTGATGCGCGGCCCAGATCGCAACCACCGCATAGGCGGAGTCGAGCAAATGCAACGAAGGATGTAATTCGAAACACAGCTCGCTCAGCGACTGCGGATCGGCCAGCGCGGCGCTGACTTGCTCCGGCCGGATCGGCTGCGCATCGGCGGCGTGATAGGCGAGGGTGCGCAAATATTCGAGTCGCGCGACATCGGCCACATAAGGCACGCCGGCGATGGGTTCGAATTGCCCGATGAAGTCAGCGAAGCCCTCGCCGTAACGGCTCATCAACGGACTCTGTGGCGGCTGACTGCGTACGAAAATCGCCGCCATGGCGCGGAAAAACTCCTCACCGACCAATTGCTGCACCACTGGATAACTGTCGGCCAGGGCATTGATCAGCGAGCTCTGCACATTGTTGCGATAGACCGCGAAACGCCGTGACGGATCGGCGCCATTGCGGCTGCACAGGCCCATGGGGTACGGCAGTTGCACATCGAGCAGGGCGGCGGCGAAGTCCGCTTGCGTGCTCATGCCGCACGCTCCGCTCGGCGCAACAGCGTATCGGCGTGCTGCGCTTCGGCAAGCAACACGTCGAAGGCCGGCACGTGATTGTCACGTTCGATCAGCGTCGCCACCGGGCCGATCCGACGCAGCACTTGCCGGTACAGATCCCAGACAGCCTGATCAATCGGCGCGCCATGATCGTCGATCAGCAAGCGATCGCCGAGGTTGTCGCGATCTTCAGCGAAGCCGGCCAGATGAATCTCGCCGACTGCGTGCAGCGGTAACGCATCGAGATAGGCCAGTGGATCGCGCTGATGATTGATGCATGACACATAGACATTGTTGACGTCGAGCAACAAGCCGCAACCGCTGCGGCGGATCACTTCGGCGATGAACTCGGCCTCGTCGATCGTCGAATGCTGAAACGCCAGATAGGTCGCCGGGTTCTCCAGCAGCATTGTTCGTTTCAAGGTGTTCTGTACTTGATCGATATGCGCGCAGACGCGGTTCAGGGTCGGCGTGTCGTAGGCCAGTGGCAGCAGATCATTGAGGAACACCGGGCCATGGCTGGACCACGCCAGATGTTCGGAAAAGGCTTGTGGTTGATAGCGCTCGATCAGCTCGCCGAGGCGTTTGAGGTGCTGGCTGTCCAGCGGGCCTTCGCCACCGATCGACAGTCCGACGCCATGCAAGGACAGCGGGTACTGTTCGCGAATCAGACCAAGAAAATGATGAAACGGGCCGCCGGCCACCATGTAGTTTTCGGCGTGGACTTCGAAGAAACCGAGGTCCGGTACGGAGCCGAGCACTTCGAGGAAGTGCCCGGTCTTGAGCCCCAGCCCGGCGCGGGCAGGAAGCTCGGTGCGAGCGGCCTGAGTGCGCGGCAGGGACGGTTCGTGATGACTGAACATGGGCGTCACTCAGGCAGGCCTTGAATCAGGACTTGGCTTTGAAGGCTTCGAGCTGGCCGAAGCCGGTCGGCGAGGTTTTGCTTTCGGTGGTAGCGCAGGTGCCTTTAGGAACGAGTTTCCAGGCGTTGGCCTGATAGTCCGTTTTCGCCGTGCCAGCGCAGGTGGTGCCGGCACCTGCAGCGCAATCGTTCTTGCCTTTGAGGGCCACGCCGAAGCATTTTTCCATGTTGGCATCGGCGGCCTGGGCGGTGGAGACAGTGGCGATGCTCAGAGCGGAACCGAGGGCCAGAACCAGGGCGGTGGCGGACAGGGTGCGGGTAGTAGCAGTCATGATGTTTCTCCAGTTTTTTATCAGGGTTTCTGCAAGCGGTCTGCGCTTGCTTGTCCCTCTAGAGAACGGGGGGCGGGATGCGTTACACGCGGGGCTGAATTTTTTATAAAAATCTTCAGACCACCGCGTCCCCTGTAGGAGTGAGCCTGCTCGCGATGGCGTTTTGTCAGTCACTGCCGTTGCGACTGATACACCGCTTTCGCGAGCAGGCTCACTCCTACAGGGGATTTGTGGTGGGCATGAAAAAACGGCCCGAAGGCCGTTTTTTTGTCCAGCGATAACATTCAACCGCCGAGGTACGCCTCGCGTACTTTCGGGTCGGTCAACAGCGCTTCACCGGTGCCTTGCATGACCACACGGCCGTTCTCCAGCACGTAGGCGCGGTCGGCAATTTTCAGCGCCTGGTTGGCGTTCTGCTCGACCAGGAACACCGTCACCCCGTCCTTGCGCAGCTGTTCGATGATGTCGAAGATCTGCTGGATGATGATCGGTGCCAGGCCCAGCGACGGCTCGTCGAGCAGCAGCAGCTTGGGCTTGCTCATCAGCGCACGGCCGATGGCGAGCATCTGCTGTTCGCCGCCGGACATGGTGCCGCCGCGCTGGTTGAAGCGCTCTTTCAGGCGCGGGAACAGGCCGAGAACCTTGTCCATCTGTTCCTGATAGTCGCCCTTGTCGGTGAAGAATCCGCCCATGGACAGGTTTTCTTCCACGGTCAGGCGGGCAAATACCCGACGACCTTCCGGGACCACGGCGATGCTCTTGCGCATGATCTGCGACGAGTCCTGGCCGACCAGTTCCTCACCCATGTAGCGGATGCTGCCGCTGTGCGCTTGCGGCGAACCGCACAGCGTCATCAACAGCGTGGATTTGCCGGCACCGTTGGCGCCGATCAGCGTCACGATCTCGCCCTGACGGACTTCGACGTTAACGCTGTGCAGGGCCTGGATCTTGCCGTAGAAGGTGGAAACGTTTTCGAACTGCAGCATTTACGCTTCCCCCAGGTAGGCTTTGATCACTTCAGGATTGTCGCGGATCTGTTCCGGCGTGCCGTCGGCCAGCGGAGTGCCCTGGTTGATCACGACGATGTGGTCGGAGATGCTCATGACCAGTTTCATGTCGTGCTCGATCAGCAGCACGGTGACGTTGTGCTCTTCACGCAACACACCGATCAGCGCCTTGAGGTCTTCGGTTTCCTTCGGGTTCAGGCCGGCGGCCGGTTCGTCGAGCATGAGGATCCGCGGGCGGGTCATCATGCAGCGGGCTATTTCCAGACGCCGTTGCTGGCCGTAGGCGAGGGTGCCAGCGGTGCGGTTGGCGAACTCTTTGAGGTTGACCTTTTCCAGCCAGTACTCGGCAAACTCCATCGCCTCGCGCTCGCTTTTGCGGAACGCCGGGGTCTTGAACAGGCCGGACAGGAAGTTGGTGTTCAAGTGACGGTGCTGGGCGATCAACAGGTTCTCGACCGCGGTCATGTCCTTGAACAAACGCACGTTCTGGAAGGTACGCACCACGCCCTTGAGGGCGATCTTGTGGCCCGGCAGGCCCTGGATGGGCTCGCCGTCGAGCAGGATGCTGCCGCCGGTAGGCTGATAGAAACCGGTCAGGCAGTTGAACACGGTGGTCTTGCCGGCGCCGTTCGGGCCGATCAGGGCAACCACCTGTTTTTCCTTGACGGTCAGCGCCACGCCGTTGACCGCCAGCAAGCCGCCGAAGCGCATGCTCAGATTTTCGACTTTAAGGATCTCGCGGCTCATTTGCGCAACTCCATGTGTGGGCGTTGCATCGGCAGCAGACCTTGTGGACGCCAGATCATCATCAGCACCATCAGCGCACCGAACATCAACATGCGGTACTCGCTGAACTCACGCATCATTTCCGGCAACAGGATCATCACGATCGCCGCCAGGATCACGCCCAGTTGCGAGCCCATGCCGCCCAACACGACGATGGCGAGGATGATAGCCGACTCGATGAAGGTGAACGATTCCGGGGTCACCAGACCCTGACGCGCGGCGAAGAAGCTGCCGGCGAAACCGGCGAACGCAGCACCCAGGGTGAACGCGGAGAGCTTGATCACGGTCGGGTTCAGGCCCAGCGCACGGCAGGCGATTTCGTCTTCACGCAGCGCTTCCCACGCGCGACCGATCGGCATGCGCAGCAGACGGTTGATGACGAACAGCGCGGCCAGCGCCAGCAACAGCGCAACCAGGTACAGGAAGATCACCTTGTTGATCGAGTTGTATTGCAGGCCGAAATACTCGTGGAACGTCTGCAGGCCTTCGGCGGCCTTGCGCTCGAAGGTCAGGCCGAAGAACGTCGGCTTCTCGATGTTGCTGATGCCGTTCGGGCCGCCGGTGATGTCAGTCAGGTTACGCAGGAACAGACGGATGATCTCGCCGAAGCCGAGGGTCACGATCGCCAGATAGTCGCCACGCAAACGCAATACCGGGAAGCCCAGCAGGAAGCCGAATGTCGCCGCCATCAGGCCGGCAATCGGCAGGCAGATCCAGAAACTCAGGCCGTAGTAGTGCGAGAGGAGCGCGTAGCTGTAGGCGCCGACGGCGTAGAAACCGACGTAACCCAGGTCAAGCAGGCCGGCCAGACCGACGACGATGTTCAGGCCCAGGCCGAGCATCACGTAGATCAGGATCAGCGTTGCGATATCCACCGCGCCACGGGAACCGAAGAACGGCCAGACCAGGGCGATCAGAATCAGCGCAATGATGAAATAGCGCTGGGTGGTCGGCAGGGTCAGGAAGTTGCTGGCCTTGGCCGGGATCAGCGGCATGCCCGGCGAGGAACGCCAGGCCTTGCTGATCTGCTGGTTGAACAGCACGCGCAGAAACATCAGCACCGAGCAGATCGCGATGGTCGCGAGTACCGCCGGGCTGGTGTTGTGCACCTCCAGATTGATGCCGACGATGGTCAGTTTCAGTCCGAGTACCGGGTAGGCCACCGCCCACACCAGCAAGGCACTGAACAGTGCCTGTTTAAGATTCCTAGTCATACTTTCTCAACCTCCGGACGGCCCAGAATGCCGGTCGGACGGAACAACAGCACCAGAACCAGCAGGCCGAACGCGACGACGTCCTTGTACTGGTCGCCGAAGATATCGGCACCGAACGCTTCCGCTACACCGAGCACCAACCCACCGAGCATGGCCCCGGGGATGCTGCCGATGCCGCCCAGTACCGCGGCGGTGAAGGCCTTGAGGCCGACAAGGAAACCGGCGTTCGGGTTGATCACGCCGTATTGCATGCTCAGCAGCACCGCCGCCACGGCGGCCAGCGCAGCACCGATGACGAAGGTCAGGGCGATGATGTTGTTGGTGTTGATGCCGAGCAGGTTGGCCATCTTGATGTCCTCGGCACAGGCGCGGCAGGCGCGACCCAGGCGGGAACGGGAGATGAACAGGGTCAGGCCGAGCATGGCGATCAGGGTCACGACGAACACCACGATCTGCATGTAGGAAATCAGCACTTCTTGTGCGCCACCCGGACCAAAGGCGAAGTTGCCCGGGATCAGGTTGGGGATCGCTTTGTCCTTGGAGTCTTGCGCCAGCAGAACGGTGTTCTGCAGGAAGATCGACATACCGATGGCGGAAATCAGCGGGATCAGACGGTTGCTGCCGCGCAGCGGGCGGTAGGCGATCCGTTCGATGCTGTAACCGTAGGAACTGGTGACGACGATGCTGGCGATGAACGCCGCGGTCATCAACAGCGGGACACTGTCGAGTCCCATCATGGTCAGCCCGGCGATGGCGATGAACGCCACGTAGGAACCGATCATGTACACCTCGCCGTGGGCGAAGTTGATCATTCCAATGATGCCGTAGACCATCGTGTAGCCGATGGCGATCAGGGCATACATGCTGCCAACGTTGAGGCCGTTAACCAGCTGTTGGAAGAAGTGATAGAGGTCAGGCATTACAGCGCTCCTAAAAACCTGTACGCATTTCACTGGTGGAGTCATTTTCCCGCCCGGCCCCGTGGATCTCTATCCACTTCGAATCCGGGTTTTGCCAGCGAACCGCTGATGACGGTTTTGAGATTTTCAGGTGGGCAGACTGGCGGATCACGCCAGCGCGGCCCTTACATTCGCAAAACAAAGCCCACGGCACGCCGTGGGCTTTATTGGCAGTCAGTCGGGCAAGGCCTTACTGAGGCGAAACTTCGGTTTTAGGTTTGCCGTTGTGCCACTCGTACACGACAAATTTGAAGTCCTTCAGGTCGCCCTTGTCGTCGAAGCTCAGGTCGCCGGTCGGGGTCTTGAACGAACCGGCGTGGATGGCTTCAGCGACTTTGGCCGCGTCTTCGGACTTGGCCGCCTTGATGCCTTCGGCAATCACGGTCACCGCCGAGTAGGACGGGAACACGAACGGACCGCTCGGATCTTCCTTCTTGGCTTTGAAGGCGTCAGCCAGAGCAACGTTGGCCGGATCCTGGTCGAAGGACTTCGGCAGGGTCACCAGCAGGCCTTCGGAGGCGTCCTTGGCGATCTGGGTGATCGAGTCGTTACCCACGCCTTCCGGACCCATGAACTTGGCTTTCAGGCCTTTTTCCTGAGCCTGACGCAGAATCAGGCCCAGCTCCGGGTGGTAGCCGCCGTAGTAGACGAAGTCGACGTTGGCTTGCTTGAGCTTGGCGATGATTGCGGAGAAGTCCTTGTCACCAGCGTTGACGCCTTCGAAGACGGCAACCTTGGTGCCTTTCTTCTCGAGGGTCGATTTCACGGCGGTGGCAATGCCTTCACCGTACTGCTGTTTGTCGTGCAGCACGCCAACCACTTTAGGTTTCACGTAATCGGCGATGTAGTTGCCGGCGGCAGGGCCCTGGGCGCTGTCGAGACCGATGGTACGGAAGATCATTTTGTAGCCACGGGCGGTGATGTCCGGGCTGGTGGCAGCCGGGGTGATCATGATCACGCCTTCGTCTTCGTAGATGTCCGAAGCGGGCTGGGTGGAGCTGGAGCACAGGTGACCGACCACGAACTTGACGCCATCGTTGACGACCTTGTTCGCTACCGCTACCGCTTGTTTCGGATCGCAGGCATCGTCGTATTCAACGGCTTCGAGCTTCTTGCCGTCGACGCCGCCCTTGGCGTTGATCTGCTCGATGGCCATTTTCGCGCCACTGAACTGCATGTCGCCGTACTGGGCTACTGGACCGGTCTTGGGGCCGGCGATACCGATTTTGATGGTGTCAGCTGCGAACGAATGGCTGGCAACCCCGGCCAGAACCATAGCGGCAAACAGTTTGGAAATCTGCTTAGTAGCCTTAGTCATAGTGCTCCACTCTTACTGTTGTATTTTTTAGAGTTCTGGCGCCGTAGCAGCAGAACCGGGTCAGATATCTTTGCGATACCCTCCGGAAAATGCCCCGGCAACTGTACCGGTACAGTGTAGAGCGCCGCTTGATCAACTGGGAAGCAGGCGCCACGGGGCAAAACTTGAGGGTGTCGCATTTTTGAATGAAAGAGACAGAATTGCGGCGGGGCAATCTGGGGCATATATCCCAAAAGGCAGCATTCCCTGGCCTTCCTGCTTTTTTCGTTCGGTGAAGCCATTTGCAACCGGGTTTTTCTGACGGACCACCGACGTTATCATTCGCGTCGATTTCTTTTCCGGACAGCTCCCATGAATCAAGAACCTAGCACCCTCTATGCCAAGCTGCTTGGTGAAACGGCATCAATTACCTGGAAAGAGCTGGAGCCGTTCTTCGCCAAGGGTGCCCTATTGTGGGTCGACCCCGACCTTGATTTGATCGCTGCCGCCGAGGCCGTAGCATCGGACGAGGGCGAGAAAGTCGCGGCCTGGCTGGCCGAGGACAAGGTCGCCAAGCTGTCTGAAACGCGGGCGCTGGATATTTTCGAGCGTGATCCGCAGCTGTGGGCCGTGGTGGTTTCGCCGTGGATTCTGATCCAGGAAAGGGCGGTCACTTCGGGTGATGCACTTTGATGGTGCGACGGGGCGCCTTCGAAAAGTGTGTAGCCGAGTAGCGTGATGGCACCTTGCCGTGGAGAAACACCACGCCTCACGGTGACGTAAACGTAACGGGAACAGTTTATTGAGCGGCCGGACGGTCGCTTAATTGTTTCTGGATGTTGGTTCAGCAGAATTTTCGGTGTTTGAAGGGCCTCATCGCGAGCAGGCTCACTCCTACAGGGGAACGCATTCCGAAATGTAGGAGTGAGCCTGCTCGCGATTGAGACGACCCGGTCTTTGATCAGACCGAGTAAGTCTTCCCGGTATGGTTATTCAGCGAAATCACCTTGGTCTTGCCAATCCGGTGGCGGTAGATTTCGCGCAAATACTTGATCGACTTCTTCACGCAATCACGCGACAGGCGGATGTCATTGATCGAGACGAACTTGTCTTTGTCGTTGATCAGCTCGCGATACTTTTTCTCGTACATCGGTTTGATCGCGTACCAATTGGTGTCGAGGATCTTCGCCGGGTTTTCAAATTCGTTGAGCAGGTCGTCGATACGCGCTTCGTCGAAATCTTCCTGAATGATGAAGTCGAGAATCGAGTTGTCCAGCGTCTCGTCGAAACGGTACGGGTTCTTCGCGAAACAGCGCTTGATGAACGCCACGATCAGCGTGAGGAAGTCGTCCGACAGGCATGGGCTCTTGGCGATCAGCGTGGTCAGCGACAGGTTGGCCGAAGCGCCGATCACCAGCGCGTAGCGCTTGAGCGTGGTGTTGGGGAACAGGCTGTTGAGGTGGGTCTTCAACCGGTTCAGGTCCATGTACGACAGCTTGTAGTCTTTCGGCAGCGAGACGATCGAGACCACCGACGAGCAGTTCTTGAAGAAGTGCAGATCGTGCAGCGCTGCCGCGTCGTAACCGGAGTTCTTGTACTGCTCCAGCGAAGCGCGATAACGCTTGGACTCGATCGGCAACAGACTGATGCCTTCGATCGCCTGGGTGACCTTGTTGAAGTGCGGCAGGTCGATCGAGCGGAAGAACAGGTCGTCGATGTTCAGGCGCTGCGGCTCTTTATCGAAGACCTTGAACTTGTCGCTGCTCGGCGGCGGCGTTTCCGGGACCACCGATTCGGCGTAGGCAATCGCCACCGGCCCGGCCAGACTCATGAACAGGTCATTGGCATCCAGGCGGATGGTTTCGCCGATGTCGATGCCGGCGCGGCGGAAATAGTTCTGGTCGTAGTCAGTGGTGACTGCCTGCGCCGTCAGAATGTTGAAGATCTGCTGCGAGATGTACTGGTTGGCGTGCTTCTCCATGGCATTGACATCAATGTTCTGGATGTTGCCGTCATCGCTTTCTTCGGCGTAACGCATGATGTCGTTGGAGATCAGCATCATCGCGTTCCACGGGCGGATACGCCCCATGACGCTGGCTTCGCTGCTGTCCTCGTTGGCGAAGTTGTAGGAGAAATCCCACTCCTCCGACAGGTATTTGCACAACAGGCGCCCGGCGTTGATGTGCAGGGCTTCGGACATTTCGCTGCGGTGATCGGAAATGTTCGGCAGCACGCAGATACCGCTGGTGAAGATCGGTTCGAACACAAACGAATGGCCGCTCTTGCCGTCGTGCTCGTCCATCGGTTTGGTATCGAAGGTCTTGTTCATGTACGAGTGCTGCTGCGCCAGACCGAACTCCGAGGCCATGCCGGAACCGGTACCGCCGCCGGCACTGAAGATCGAGAAGTACAGGCGCGACTGGTTGGCCTTGATCCCGCAGCTGTCGATCAGGTACGAGTGGATCATTTTCCAGTCCGGGCTGGAGAAGCGCTGGGTGTCCTTGTTGAGGATGATCTTCGCCAGGTACTGGCCGAGGATCGGCGCGTTACCGGCGCCACCGGCGTGGACTTCGGACAAGTCCATGATCTTCATTTTGCTGTAGTCGCGCAGGAAGCCGCTTTTTTCGCCCTTGCGCGAGAAACGGATGCGCCCGGCGATGTCCTTGTCGAGATCGCCAAGCATCACCAGCGGTTCGACCAGGAATACCGGTTTGGTCGATTTGCTGGTGCCGATGCGCAGGTTGTTCTTGATCCACTGCGCCGGGCTGTAGCCCTTGTCGGCCAGACGCCGGTCAGCCGGGCGGTCTTCGTTGTTGAATTCGTTGAGGTAGAACTTGCGCGCGTTGTACACCAGCTCCGCCACGTCGAGGGCGATGTTGGAGCCGCAGCGACCGAGGCCGATCAGGCACACCGAAGGAAATTCCTGGTCGCTGTGCTGCTCGTTGTCGCCTTCCAGATGCGCCGGGCGCGGAAATACCGAGTCGCGCAGACCGTCGAGGTTATCGAGGATGCGGTCGGTGTTGGTTTCGGTGAAGTACAGGTATTGCTGGGTCGACAGCGGGCGTGAAGGCTGCGCGGGTCGGGACAGTGACGCGCTGTTCGCGGCGGGGCTCAGGGTCAGATCGGCTGTTGCACTGGCGGGATTGTTTTTGGAGGTCATGGTGCGCCATTTACCTGGACTGGGTTGGCTCGCCGGACAGTGCCGGCGAACCTCACGGAATAAGATCTCGCGTCTTGTGTGCGCGAATACGGCCCGGGCGTCGTGGTGCTGGCTGCTTTGGTCGCCGGGCGGAATCCTTTCCTGATCGTTGATGAATCGGCCATGATTCGGTGATCTTTAATGGAAAAGAGGCAAAATGATGTCAACGCTACCTTCGTTGGGGTTTGCCGGAATCGGCCTGATGGGCCTGCCGATGTGCCAGCGTTTGCTGGCGGCGGGTTATCCGCTGACCGTGTGGAACCGCAACCCGGACAAGTGCGCACCGCTGGTTGCGGTCGGCGCCCGGCAAGTGACGAGCCCCGCCGAACTGTGTGCGCACGCTGACATCGTCATGCTGTGTCTGGCCGATACTGCCGTGGTGCGTGACGTGGTGTTTGGCGCTGGCGGTATCGCCGAAGGTGCGAAAAACGGCCAGCTGTTGGTGGATTTCTCCAGCCTTGAACCGACCGCGACTCGCGAGATGGCCGCAGCGCTGGCCGAGAAAACCGCCATGGCCTGGCTCGATTCACCGGTGTCCGGCGGCGTGGCGGGGGCCGAGGCCGGCAGTCTGGCGATCATGGTCGGCGGTGCGCCGGCGGACCTCGAACGGGTACGCCCGGTGCTACTCAACCTCGGTCAGCGCGTCACGCACATGGGCGGCATCGGCGCCGGGCAGGTGACCAAGGCGTGCAACCAGATGATCGTCGCCTGCAATGCGCTGGTGATCGCCGAAGTGGTGGCGTTGGCCGAGCAGGCCGGGGTCGATGCCCGTCTGATCGCCGAAGCGCTGGCCGGTGGTTTCGCCGATTCGAAGCCGTTGCAGATCCTCGCCCCGCAAATGGCCGAGAGCCGTTTCGAGCCGATCAAATGGCACGTGCGCACGCTGCTCAAGGATCTCGACACGGCGGTGAAATTTTCCCGCGAACAGGGTTCGGCCACGCCAATCAGCGGATTGGCCGCACAATTGATGCGCCTGCATGGGGCGCAAGGCTTTTTAGCGCAGGATCCAGCGACACTGGTGCAAATGTATCGCGGGCCAGACTCAGAGGATTGACCCCGAGCACGGGTTTGCGCTGGTTGATTTCATCGAGCACCGCGCGCAGTTCGTCCAGCGGCACCGGGCGGCTGAGCAGATAGCCCTGAATGAAATCGCAGCCCGAACGCTCGAGAAACTCATATTGCTCCAGGCTTTCGACGCCTTCTGTGACCACTTGCAGATGCAGGGTGTGCGCCATGACGATGATCGCCTGGACGATCTCCATGTCCGCCGTGGCAGTGGGAATATCGAGGATGAACGAGCGATCGATCTTCAGAGTATTCAGCGGCAGGCGCTTGAGGTAGGCCAGCGATGAGTAGCCGGTGCCGAAATCATCGATCGACAGCGACACGCCGAGGGCACGGATCTGCCGCAGCAGTACCAGGGTGTTGGCGATATTGCCCATCAAAGCGTTTTCGGTAACCTCCAGTTCAAGGCGTTCCGGCGCTACCCCGGCGGTGCGCAACGCGTGTTCGATCTCCTCGGCCAGCTCTTGCCGCGCCAGATTCAACGGCGAGCAGTTCCAGGCGATTTTCAATTCTGCACAACCATGCCGCGACAGTTCGCCAAGATCCTTGCAGGCGCGGCGCAGCACCCAGTTGTCCAGTTCGGCGATCAGACCGTTGTTCTCGGCGATACCGATAAAACGATCGGGCGTGAGCAAGCCGTGAAGCGGATGCTGCCAGCGGATCAGCGCTTCGAGCTTGGTCACGCGCCCGGTTTTCAGTTCGAAGATCGGCTGGTAGTAAAGCATCAGCGCGTTGTCTTCCCGTAACGCGCCGCGCAGTTCTTCTTCCAGTTGCAGCTCACAACTGGCGCGGGTCTTAAGGCTGGAATTGAAGAAGTGCAAGCCGTTGCGCCCGGCGCCCTTGGATTGGTACAGCGCCAGGTCGGCGTGCTTGAGCAGCTCTTCGCAGGTGGTGCCGTCTTCGGGAAACAGGCTGATGCCGATGCTGGTGGTCATCACCATGCGCCGGCCGGCCAGTTCGATCGGCTCTTTCATCTTGTGCATGATGCGCTGCGCCATGCCGCGCGCCTCTTCGCGGTC
Source organism: Pseudomonas sp. FR229a (assembly GCF_030209115.1). NCBI lineage: Bacteria > Pseudomonadati > Pseudomonadota > Gammaproteobacteria > Pseudomonadales > Pseudomonadaceae > Pseudomonas > Pseudomonas sp. FR229a. The sequence goes on from NZ_JARVSP010000025.1 coordinate 171,327, forward strand.
GCGCAGGCTGATGAGGATGCAGAACTCATCGCCGCCGAACCGCGCGACCACGTCTTCGTGGCTACGCACCGAGCTCTTGATGTGTTGGGCGATGACTTTGAGCAGCGCATCCCCAGCATCATGGCCGAGGCTGTCGTTGATGCGCTTGAAATGGTCGATGTCGAGAAACATCACCGCGAGCATGCCACCTTCGCTGGTTTTCTGGCTGAGCTTCTCGGCGAACATCTGGTTAAAGCCACGGCGGTTGATCAGGTTGGTCAGCGCGTCGTAATTGGCCGCTTGCTGCAGGGACATGCGCGCCTGATCGAGCTGGCTGAGCAGGGCGTTGACACGGCGCAGATCGTTGTCCTTGTTTTGCAGTTTCTTGTCGGCGAGCGCGGCGCTGATCGCACTGCCGAGGATCAACAGGATGATCAGCGCCACGGTCAGGCCCAGTTGCAGATGCCCGGTTTCGGCGCCGCTCGCTGCCAGAGCGCCTTCGGGAAGCACCAGATCCAGGGCAGCCATGCCGGTGAAGTGCATGCTGATGATGCCGGCACCGAGGATCAGCGCCGCGCTGTACTTGAGCAATTGGTGCGCGACGCCGCTGCCTTCGCTCAGATAACGCGCCACCCACAGCGCGGCGAAACTCGCGCCGATGGCAATCAGCACCGACAGCGCGAACAGTCCTGGCTGATAGTAGGCGGTGGCGCTCGACTTCATCGCTGCCATGCCGACGTAATGCATCCCCGCGATGCCCAAGCCGATGACAAACGCAGTTTTGAGACAATGCAATGCGCTTGGCTGGACCTCGCTCAGGGTGTGCATGGCCAGCCATGAGGCGAGCAGGGCGATCAGCAAAGAGAAAAGGGTGATGCCGAGGTCGTACTGAATGTCGATCGGTGTCTGGAAAGCCAGCATGCCAATGAAGTGCATGGCCCAGATGCCGCCGGCCAGGCACGTCGCGCCGATCCAGCGCCAGATCCGCCGCGATCCCGGATCTTCGGCATGCACGACGCGCTCAGCCATGTCGAGGGTGGCGAAGCTCGCCGCGCAGGCGACCAGATAGGCCACCAGCACCAGCAAGGGATTGTGACTGCAATCGAGGAGTATCTGCCCGCTCGCCGGCAGCTCGGCAACAAACTGCAAACCAAGCCACTCCATAGCGTGCCCCGTCTCGGATTCATCTGGCCCGTGCGTCAATCCAACGCAGGCGAATGCAAGGAGTATAGAGGCGGTTTCCAAGCTGCAAGGCGTAGTGGCACATTGGTGGTAACGATTTTGCCATTAGCCTCATAGCGATTCGCGCTAAGGCTCAGGCAATGCGCTCCAGCGGCAGGTCGTTCCAGTGTGGCGGCAAGGGTGGCAAGCCGTGGGCGGCGCGGGCCTTGTCGCAGTCGGGGTTGTGCTCGCCGTTCTCCCATGACGCCTCGAACTCGCGGCAGGTGCTCGAGCGTTTGTCATAGATCGTGCAGGCCACAGCGCTGCCGACCTCACCCGCCAGAGACGTACAACGCGCCGGCTTGCGGTCGGTGCCGATCATCGCCACTCGGCTCGGGGTGATCTGTGCGACCAGTTCATCGGGCACCGTCCCGCCAGCGGATGAGCACTCACCCCAGAAAAAAGACACGCGAAAATGGGAACAGCAGGCACCGCAATTCAGACACGGACTGGCTTCGGACATGGGCGGGGGTATCAAAGGGATTGATCGGAAGATCCGGACGGATCCGGCGGCCATTCTAGGCGTTGCCATGGCGTTGGGAAGGGGGGCGCGAAACTATTTTTTTGTCGCCGGATTTTGCCGGAAAAGCCCCGTATGGCGGGGGATTCCAGACTTATCAAGGGCTTACGTTTCGTTACACTGCGATGGGCCGATATCAGGCTGACGAATGATGACAGACAGCCCCCGCGCGCCTGACTAGATTGCAGGTTCCGGGCTCGACGCGCTGGCAGTGAAGCCCTCATAACAATAAAGAGACGGACCCATGCAGAACTCGACCCAAGCGGCGAATGCCTGGCGCATTCTGTTCCTGCTGTTCCTCGCCAACCTGTTCAATTTCTTCGACCGCACCATCCCGGCGATCATCATCGAACCGATCCGCATGGAATGGCACCTCAGCGACTTTCAGCTGGGCATCATCGGCACCGCGTTCACCGTGGTTTATGCGATTGCCGGCCTGCCGCTGGGGCGCATGGCCGACACCGGTTCGCGCAGCAAACTGATGGGCTGGGGCCTGGCGACGTGGAGCGCGCTGACCGCCGTCAACGGTCTGGTCGGCAGTTTCTGGAGCTTCCTGATCGTGCGCATGGGCATCGGCATCGGTGAGGCCAGTTACGCACCAGCGGCGAACTCGCTGATCGGTGACCTGTTTCCCGCACACCGTCGGGCACGGGCGATGGGTATCTTCATGCTTGGCCTGCCGCTGGGGCTGCTGCTGGCGTTCTTCACCATCGGCGCGATGGTCAAGGCCTTCGACAGCTGGCGCGCGCCGTTCTTCATTGCCGCCGTGCCGGGGCTGATCCTCGCGGTTTTCATGTTCTTCATCAAGGAGCCGAAACGCGGCGCGGCTGAAACCGTGCAGGTCTCGCAAGAGAGGGTCGACAAGCCGATCCGTCGCGTCCTCGCCGTGCCGACCTTCCTGTGGCTGGTGATGGCCGGGCTGTGCTTCAACTTCGCCACCTATGCCTGCAACTCGTTTCTGGTGCCGATGCTGCAGCGCTATTTCCTCATGCCGTTGCAGGAGGCGGCGGTGGCCACCGGATTTATCGTCGGCGTCACCGGGCTGGTCGGGCTGACTCTCGGCGGCTGGATCGCCGACAAGATTCACCAGCGCTTCGCCAGTGGACGCCTGTTGTTTGCGGCGTTCAGTCTGATCATCTCGACCTTGTGCACGGCGTGGGCGCTGCATGCCGGACGCGTCGAGATCGGCGTGTTCGTTGCGGTGTTCAGCGTCGGCTGGCTGTTCGCCTACAACTTCTACACCTGCGTGTACACGGCGATTCAGGACGTGGTCGAACCGCGCCTGCGGGCGACGGCGATGGCGTTGTTCTTTGCCGGTCTGTATTTGCTGGGGGGCGGGTTGGGGCCGGTAGTCGTCGGTGGGATGTCGGATCACTTCGCGCACACGGCGATGCTGTCGGCGGGCGCTGAGCAGATGACCGAAGCGTTCAAGGCAGTCGGTCTGCATGACGCGATGTACCTGATCCCGGTGGCACTGTTTTTGACCATGGTCTTTCTGTTTCTGGCATCGCGCTGTTTCGTGCGGGATGCGCAGCGGATGAAGGACGGGTTGGTGGCGGTGGTTGAGCCAGAAATTTCTGCGGCGACTGCTTAAGATCAAAAGATCGCAGCCTTCGGCAGCTCCTACAGGAGGAACGCATTCTCCCTGTAGGAGCTGCCGAAGGCTGCGATCTTTTGCTTTTTGCTTCTGAAATAAAAAAGGCCCGCATCACTGCGGGCCTGTTTTATTTTCAGCGGTGGAGCAGGCGGTTAGCCCGCCACCAGCACCCGAATCGCTTCCAGGCGCAACGCCGCTTTGTCCAGCATCGCCAGACCCTGTTCACGCTGAGTGCGCAAGGCTTCCAGTTCGCTGTCGCGCACGGTCGGGTTGACCGCTTGCAACGCGGTCAGGCGCGCCAGTTCTTCGTCGGTGTCGGCGGCCAGACGGCGGCGCGCTTCGGCCACACGTTCGGCGTGACGCGGGGCGATCTTTTCTTCGCCGGCGTTGATCCGAGGTGTCAGCTGATCGCGCTGGGCCTGGATGAACTTGTTGGCGCTGGCGCGCGGCACGCTTTCCAGCTGGTCGTTGAGGGTTTCGAAGGAAACCCGTGGCGACAGGTCATTGCCATTGGCGTCGAGCAGGCAGCGCAGTGCCGCCGGTGGCAGGTAGCGCCCCAATTGCAGCGAACGCGGTGCGACCACTTCGCTGACGTAGAGCAATTCCAGCAACACGGTGCCCGGTTTCAGCGCCTTGTTCTTGATCAGCGCGACCGCGGTGTTACCCATCGAGCCGGACAGCACCAGGTCCATGCCGCCCTGCACCATTGGGTGTTCCCAGGTGATGAACTGCATGTCCTCGCGCGACAGCGCCTGGTTGCGGTCGTAGGTGATGGTCACGCCTTCGTCGTCGCCCAGCGGGAAACTGGCGTCGAGCATCTTCTCGCTCGGCTTGAGGATCAGGGCGTTTTCCGAATGGTCTTCGCTGTCGATGCCGAACGCGTCGAACAGGGTTTCCATGTAGATCGGCAGGGCGAACTGGTCGTCCTGCTCGAGGATCGCCTCGACCAGCGCTTCACCTTCGCCAGCGCCGCCGGAATTGAGTTCCAGCAGACGGTCGCGGCCGGTGTGCAGCTCGGCTTCGAGACGTTCACGCTCGGCACGCGCTTCGTCGATCAGCGCTTGCCACTCGCCGTCGTCCGCTTCTTCGAGCAGCGGCAGCAGGCGCGGGCCGAACTGATGCTGCAAGGCGTTGCCGGTCGGGCAGGTATTGAGGAACGCGTTGAGCGCTTCGTGGTACCACTGGAACAGGCGCTGTTGCGGACTGGTTTCCAGGTACGGCACGTGCAGTTCGATGATGTGCTTCTGGCCGATCCGGTCGAGACGACCGATGCGCTGCTCGAGCAGGTCAGGGTGCGACGGCAGATCGAACAGCACCAGATGGTGAGCGAACTGGAAGTTGCGACCTTCACTGCCGATTTCCGAGCAGATCAGCACTTGTGCGCCGAACTCTTCGTCGGCGAAGTAGGCGGCGGCGCGGTCGCGCTCAAGGATGTTCATGCCTTCGTGGAACACCGTGGCCGGGATGCCGGAGCGCACGCGCAGGGCGTCTTCCAGGTCCATCGCGGTTTCGGCGTGGGCGCAGATCACCAGCACTTTGGTGCGCTTGAGCATTTTCAGTTGATCGATCAGCCACTCGACGCGCGGATCGAATTTCCACCAGCGCTCTTCTTCACTGGCGTCCGGCTGCGCCTGGAAGCTGACTTCCGGATACAGCTCGGCGTGTTCGCCCAGTGGCAGTTCGAGGTATTCGGCCGGGCACGGCAGCGGGTACGGATGCAGTTTGCGCTCCGGGAAACCCTGCACCGCGGCACGGGTGTTGCGGAACAGCACGCGGCCGGTGCCATGGCGATCAAGCAGTTCACGGACCAGGCGCGCACTGGCTTCTGTGTCGCCATCGTTGACCGCGGTCAGCAGCGCTTCGCCTTCGTTGCCGAGGAAACCGTGAATGGTTTTGTGCGCTTCGGCCGAGAGACGGCCCTTGTCGAGCAGTTCCTGCACGGCTTCGGCCACCGGGCGATAGTTCTCGCTCTCGGCGCGGAAAGCGGCCAGGTCGTGGAAACGGTTCGGGTCGAGCAGGCGCAGACGGGCGAAGTGACTGTCCTGACCGAGTTGTTCCGGGGTCGCGGTGAGCAGCAGCACGCCGGGAATCACTTCGGCCAGTTGTTCGACCAGCGAATATTCCGCGCTGGCCTTGTCTTCGTGCCACACGAGGTGATGCGCTTCGTCGACCACCATCAGATCCCAACCGGCGCCGAACAAGGCGTCCTGCGCCTTCTCGTCATCGACCAGCCATTCCAGCGCGACCAGCGCCAGTTGCGTGTCTTCGAACGGGTTGGTGGCATCGCTCTCGATGAAGCGTTCTTCGTCGAACAGCGCGACCTGCAGGTTGAAACGGCGGCGCATCTCCACCAGCCATTGATGCTGGAGGTTCTCCGGGACCAGGATCAGCACGCGATTGGCGCGGCCCGAGAGCAACTGGCGGTGGATGACCAGACCGGCCTCGATGGTTTTACCCAGGCCCACTTCGTCCGCCAGCAGTACACGCGGGGCGATACGGTCGGCGACTTCACGGGCAATGTGCAACTGGTGCGCGATCGGCTGCGCCCGCACGCCGCCCAGGCCCCACAGCGAGGACTGCAACTGGCGGCTGGTGTGTTCAAGGGTGTTGTAGCGCAGGGAGAACCACGGCAGCGGATCGATCTGCCCGGCGAACAGACGGTCGCTGGCCAGGCGGAACTGAATGAAGTTCGACAGCTGGGTTTCCGGCAGAGTGACGACTTCGTTCTGCCCGTTGAGGCCGTGATAGACCATCAGCCCGTCGACGTCGTCGACCTGCTGCACAGTCATCTTCCAGCCTTCGAAGTGGGTGATGGAGTCGCCGGGCGAGAACCGCACGCGGGTCAGGGGCGCATTCCGTAGCGCGTACTGGCGGGTCTCGCCAGTGGCCGGGTAAAGCACGGTCAACAAGCGGCCGTCCTGTGCCAGAACGGTGCCTAAACCAAGCTCTGCTTCGCTGTCACTGATCCAGCGTTGCCCCGGTTGATACTGCTGCGCCATGCTGCCTGACTCCCACCTTGAAAAAGCGGGCTATCTTAACGGAATGACGGCTTCAGGGCCAAAGGAATAGGAGCAGCGGCAAGCTTTTAGCTTCGAGCTGCAAGCTGAAGCCGAGGCGTCATGTGTCGCTTTTTTCAAGCGGCAGGGCACCAGTCAGTGTCAACCGGGTCACAAGTTTGCGACAGGCGGCTCAAGGCGCCTGCCCCCCAGCCGATAGCCTGCAGACAGGAGACCTTTATATGTTGCCACCGATGCTCCCCTTGAGCGCTGTGCCGATCACTTCCCAGCAGGATCCGATCCGCCAGCGGCCGGACATTCCGCCGGTGGTGCCGGTGCAGGAAAGCTCCAACGAAAGCACGATCGATCTGCAGAAGCGTGATCCGGAAGAGGATCGGCTGCTGGCGCGCGAAGAACAACGTCGCCAACAGGAACGTGATCGTCGGCGCCGCGAGGCGGATGAAGATCCTGAAGAGCATCTGGCGGTGCCGGGCACTGAGCTGAATGCTGACAATACCGTGCCAGTGGTGCCGCTGATTGACGATCAGCCGCGTCAGGGACTGTGGGTCGACATCGAGATTTGAGCTGTCACTGGTCAGCGCCAGCGCCACGCGGCATGATTGGCGCAATCCTGCCGGTGATCGGCAGCTGTGACCTCTTTTGCGATGTGCCGAACGCCATGAGCCAAGACGACAAACTGATCGACCTCAACACCGAACGCGCCAAGCGTGTGCATGACCTCAACGAAAAGCGCCTGAACGAAGTGCGCAACGCCTTCGAGCAGGCGATGCCGTTGGGAAAAACCAAGAAAAAGTCGAAGAACAAACCGAAAAAGCGTTGATCTCCCGCCGCATCCATTGATGCAGGTCAGTTATTTCCCCTCCTTTGATTCCCTTCCTTGCGGATATTGATCCTGGTCAATGTGCGCGCCTGTGTGTTTGCTAAGTTGAACCCATCGCAGCAAAGCAGGGCCAGGAGGCCAGTCATGTTTTTCGATAACGTGGTGTTTGCCGGAGTTCTGACGGTGGGGCTCATGGTGCTGTTTTTTGCAGGGTTTGGATTTTTTATCTGGAAGGATGCGCATAAGCGGCGCAAGTGAGTTCTTCTGGATTTGATGGGCACGCAAGGCATTTTGGGGCGACTTCGGTTGCCCCTTTTTTTTGGGGCCGTGGCGGCCTTTGGGCCGACCAGGCTGTTGGGGTTTTGGGGGTATATCCGTTTCTGCGGGGGTTGCGGCTGGCGGTTTCGCCCTTACGGCGAGGCACTTTTTCCAGACGCCGAAAAAGTACCCAAAAAGGCTTGCTCCTGCGTTCGGCCCTCGCAGGCTCGGGTTCCTTCGCTGCGGGATCGATCCTGGCGCAGCGGCTCCGGTTTGCTTCGCTGCACCTCCTTCCGCTGTGTCTGGCTGCGCCAGACGGTCGCTGCGCTCCCACGCCCGGATCAATCCCTCCGCTCAGCCTTCCGAAGTCGCCCGTGGATCAAGATCAAGAGCACTCGAGCTAACGCTCATTGTTGAGTGGTTAGAAGCGTCGCATGGCTTGGGCTTTTCGGTGGATTCGCCCCTAACCCCAGCCCTCTCCCGAGGGAGAGGGAGCCAATTTGCGGGTTTTTCAGAATCTGCATTCGACTCGGTATCTCACGTCAGCGTATTTCGCCTAAACACCTCGGTCAGTCCCCTCTCCCTCCGGGAGAGGGCTAGGGTGAGGGGCTTTTGATCTTGTGCGTATTTGCATTCGACTCGATATCCCAGGCCGGCGTGCTTCGCCCAATCACCCCGTTCAGTCCCCTCTCCCTCCGGGAGAGGGTTAGGGTGAGGGGCTCTTGATCTGGCTTTTGCTTTGCTTCGGCTCTTGATCTTTTGCCCCTTCGGCAGGCTTCGTTACGGGATTGATCCGGGGGTGGGAGCGCAGCGACCGTACGACGCAGTCGTACACAGCGAGTGTAGGTGCAGCGGAGCAAACCGGAGCCGCTGCGCCCGGATCGATCCCGTAACGAAGGAACCCCGAGCCCCAGCGAGCGGGCCGTACGCCGGGGCAAAGCCTTTTGCTTACTTTTCGGCGTCTGGAAAAGTGAGTCGCTGTAAGAGCGAAACCGCCAGCGGCAGCACCCCCAGAAACGGATATGCCCCCAATCCCAATCCCAAAACGAAAAAGGCGCGATTCCAAAGAATCGCGCCTCCTTCACAAGCAGCAATCGATCAACTACCCAAAGCCTTCGAAGCCAACCAGAACAACCCGGCCGACAGCGCCACAGTCGCCGGCAGGGTCAACACCCAGGCCAGCAGAATAGTCTTCACCGTGCCACCCTGCAGGCCGCTTTTATTGGCAACCATGGTCCCGGCGACACCCGAAGACAGCACGTGAGTGGTCGACACCGGCAGGCTGAAAATATTGGCCATGCCGATCAGACTCGCCGTGGTGATCTGCGCCGACATGCCCTGCGAATAGGTCATGCCCTGCTTGCCGATCTTCTCGCCAATGGTCAGCACCACGCGCTTCCAGCCCACCATGGTGCCCAGGCCCAGCGCCAGGGCGACCGCCAGAATCACCCAGAACGGCGCGTATTCGGTGGTGGTGGTCAGGTCCTTGCGCAGCTTGTCGAGGTCAGCCTTTTCACGGGCTTCCAGGCCAGGCAATTTGCCGACTTTCTTCGCCGTGTCGTCCAGGCAGAGCAGGTAGCGACGCACTTCGATGCGGCTTTCCGACGACAGCGAATGGTAGTCCGCTACGCCTTTAAGCGTGTGCAGCAGGGCGGTGATGGTCGGTTCGGTCTGCTGCGGGTTGCAGCGGAATTTCTCCGGCAGGTCGCCTTCCACGCTCTTGCCCAGGGCCAGGAACTCACCCAGCGAATCGGCGTTGCGCTGGTAGAACTGGCTCAGATGCAGGGTCGCGTCGCGGGTGCGTTCGATCTGGTAGGTGGTGCTGTTCAGATCGAGCACGAACTGCGCCGGTACGATACCGATCAGCACCAGCATGATCAGGCCGATGCCTTTCTGGCCGTCGTTGGAACCGTGCACGAAGCTCACGGCCATGGCCGAGATCACCAGGACCAGACGGTTCCAGAACGGCGGGTGTTTCTTGTCGTCGATCTTGCGGCGCTGTTCCGGCGTCTTGTGCATCTTCGACAGCGGGCGCCACCACTTCAGGCCGATCAGCACCAGCGCGGCGATGAGGAAGCCGGCCATCGGCGAGAACACCAGCGAGGCGCCGATGTCGATCGCTTTCTGCCAGTTCACGCCATCGGCCAACGGGATGTCGTTGATCAGCGCGTTGGCCAGGCCGACACCGAGGATCGAGCCGATCAGGGTGTGCGAGCTGGAAGCCGGGATACCGAAGTACCAGGTGCCCAAATTCCAGGCGATTGCCGCGGCGAGCAACGAGAACACCATCGCCAGGCCATGGCCGGTGTTCACATTGATCAGCAGCTCAACCGGCAGCAGATGGACAATGGCATACGCCACACCCACGCCGCCCAGCAGCACGCCGAGGAAATTGAACACACCGGAAAAGAACACCGCCAGGTGCGGCGGCATGGCTTTGGTGTAGATAACAGTGGCTACCGCGTTAGCGGTGTCATGAAATCCATTGATGAACTCGAAGGCGAGGACAAACGTCAGGGCGAGCAAGAGGCTCACAAGCACCCAAGCATCCAGTCCGCTGAATAAATCGATCATGAAGGTTTTCTGACCCGGTCGTAAGGGGGCGCGATTATGCCAGAAAAGACAGGAAATCGATGCCCCGTCTGCTCACTGGTCTCACCCTTGTTCGATTTAATTTGTTGCAGGGCGTGAAAACCAGGCGTCACGAAGGGTTTTTCAACTATTTGATTTTTCTAGGGAAAATTGATTTTCAAGACTGTTTTTCCGGCGCTTTGGCGTCTCAAACGTTTGTCTGAAATATCTCTGAAACCTGTGGGACGTTCGTTCTTGAGCCACACAATAGCGATGCAGCCGCTGCCCGCGGGTAGCGGGCGCGCGAGGTGTCGTCTTGCCACCGCGCTGAGGCTCGGGTGGACGCCGACTTTGGAATGTTCAGCAGCCGTGGCTCATGGCTCTTCGGCTTTGAGTTCCTTCTCGATTTTTTCGATTTCCTGCTTGAACACCTGATCCTGAACGGTAGGGCGCTTGCGCCATGCCTTGCGTTCCGGTTCCGGCTGAGCGGCGTAGGTGGTGACTTCCCCGCCGTAAACTTCCTTGTAACGTTGTTCCTGGCGCTCTAGTTCCGCGCGCAGTTCGTCTTTCGTCACGGTGTTACCTGTATGAGTTGAATTGAATATCCGGTGAAACACACTGCAACGAGTCAATTGAGCGAACCCGTCAGTCATCCACAGCCCGATCAGGCAGGGTGACATTGGAGAGGCGATCAAGACTTCCGTGTTACAGGCGGCTACGGCACCAGATAAAAACTGACGCAGCATCAGTTTCCTGTTTCAGCGAGCGCTGGCGTTGCATGTGTAATGGGCGCCGGGCGCTGGCCGGGGCTGAGACGAAGGGCCTCGTTCAGCAAGTCGCGGGCTTTGGATTAAAGCGCCGCGACTAGGGTGCATTATAGCGGTCGATTCGGGAATGACTATCTTTGCCAAGTTAAAAACGGTTCTGAATGTGTGACGGGTTTGTTGCTGGCAACTTTTGCCCATAGTTGAGTGTAACGACAGCGTTATAGAAACAGGCGTTCTGTTTTTGGCGCCATTAACTAGAACAACCAAGTTGTGAGCAGAATCGATAAAGGCGACTCAGGGCAATGGAAAGGGGCGCTGCGCTGGATTGCGATTATCGGTCGGCGGTTCGATAATCGCCCAATGTTGGTGCCCCGGTGCTTGTGCATTGCGCGGCGAGCCGTTTGACTAGGCATTGATGCGTGCCGGACAAGGACAAGAAATGAACGATCAAATGCGCAACTCCTTCACGTCGGTGGCGCCGCCCATCGTCGCCTCGCCGGCCAAGCGCATTCAGGCGCTGACCGGTGATCCGGATTTCATGACCTCGCTGGCCCGAGGCCTGGCGGTGGTGCAGGCATTTCAGGAACGCAAGCGTCACCTGACCATTGCACAGATCAGCCATCGCACGGAAATTCCCCGCGCCGCCGTGCGCCGTTGCCTGCACACGCTGATCAAGCTCGGCTACGCCACCACCGACGGCCGTACCTATTCGTTGCTGCCGAAGGTGCTGACCCTCGGTCACGCCTATTTGTCCTCGACGCCGCTGGCGGTGTCCGCCCAGCCCTATCTCGACCGCATGAGCGAGCAACTGCACGAAGCCTGCAACATGGCGACGCTGGAGGGCGATGACATTCTCTACATTGCCCGCTCGGCGACCACGCAGCGGTTGATCTCGGTAGACCTTTCGGTCGGCGGGCGTCTCCCTGCGTATTGCACGTCGATGGGCCGGATTCTGTTGGCAGCGCTGGATGACACGTCGCTGGGCGAATACCTCGACCACGCTGAACTCGTCGCCAAGACCAGCCGCACCATTCACACGCCCGACGCTTTGCTTGAATGTTTGCAGCAAGTGCGTCAGCAGGGCTGGTGCATTGTCGATCAGGAACTGGAACAGGGCCTGCGCTCGATCGCCGTGCCGGTGTACGACGCCTCCGGGCAAGTGGTCGCGGCGCTGAATGTCAGCACCCACGCCGGCCGCGTCAGTCGCGCCGAGTTGGAGCAGCGCTTTCTGCCGGGCCTGCTCAGCGCCAGTCGCGACCTCAGTGCGCAGTTGTTCGCCTGAGGAAGCTGTTCGATAAACGCACAGTGTTGCGTTTATCGAATTGACGCTAAAACCCTCGGATCATTAATGTCGCGGCAGCGTCATCCGGTGCTGACGTGTATGAGCCCGCCGGACTGTCGACCACGATAATAATGACAAGAGGCAACTTACCATGCGCCCGATCCCCGTCTGTCTGTGTTTCACCCGTTGTTGCCGGGTCCCGCGCAACGCCTGATTACAACCTTCTATTCTTGTGACCGTGCCGTGCTCTGGCCGGCCGCCGTTCGACTGCGTTTTTTGCGTGGAATAAAAATAATGAACCAGCCTCAGTCCGCTGTGGGTAACTGCCTCGATGTGCAGACCTTCATCAACGACCAACCGATCTCGCGCTATCAGTGGCGGGTGGTGATCCTGTGTTTCCTGATCGTATTTCTCGATGGTCTCGACACTGCCGCCATGGGCTTCATCGCCCCGGCGCTGTCGCAGGACTGGGGTATCGATCGCGCCAGCCTCGGCCCGGTGATGAGTGCCGCGCTGATCGGCATGGTCTTCGGTGCCCTCGGCTCCGGCCCTCTGGCTGACCGCTTCGGACGAAAAGTCGTACTCGTTGGCGCGGTGATTCTGTTCGGCGGCTTCAGTCTGGCCTCGGCGTACAGCACCAACGTCGAACAACTGCTGGTGTTGCGCTTCCTGACCGGCCTCGGTCTCGGTGCGGGCATGCCGAACGCCACGACACTGCTCTCAGAATACACCCCGGAGCGCAAGAAGTCGCTGCTGGTGACGAGCATGTTCTGCGGCTTCAATCTCGGCATGGCCGGCGGTGGTTTCATCTCGGCAAAACTGATCCCGGCGTTCGGCTGGCACGCCTTGCTGATGATCGGCGGGATCCTGCCGCTGATCCTTGCTGTGGTGCTGCTGTTCTGGCTGCCGGAGTCGGCGCGTTATCTGGTGGTGCGCAACCGTGGCACCGACAAAGTGCGCAAGACCCTGGCACCGATCGATCCGATCACCGTCGCTCAGGCTTCGAGCTTCAGTGTGCCGGAACAGAAAACCGTCAAGGCGCGCAATGTCTTCGCGGTGATTTTCTCCGGTACTTACAGCACTGGCACGCTGCTGTTGTGGCTGACCTATTTCATGGGCCTGGTGATCGTCTACCTGCTGACCAGTTGGTTGCCGACGCTGATGCGCGACAGCGGCGCGAGCATGGAGCAGGCCGCGTTTATCGGTGCGTTGTTCCAGTTCGGCGGCGTGTTGAGTGCGGTCGCGGTGGGCTGGGCGATGGACCGCTTCAATCCGCACAAGGTCATCGGCATCTTCTACCTGCTGGCCGGGGTATTTGCCTACGCGGTAGGGCAGAGCCTGGGCAACATCACCCTGCTGGCGACGCTGGTGCTGGTGGCGGGCATGTGTGTGAACGGCGCGCAATCGGCGATGCCGTCGCTGGCAGCTCGCTTCTACCCGACTCAGGGCCGCGCGACCGGGGTGTCGTGGATGCTCGGCATCGGCCGCTTTGGCGCGATCCTCGGCGCGTGGATGGGCGCGACTTTGCTCGGCCTCGGCTGGAATTTCGAGCAGGTGCTGACCGCGCTGGTGATCCCGGCCGGCCTGGCAACGGCGGCGGTGCTGATCAAGGGCGTGGTCAGTCACGCCGATGCGACCTGACCGGGCATGAATCTTTATTGAACATGCCGGCCTCTTCGCGAGCAGGCTCGCTCCCACTCTGGAATGGATTTCCCTGTGGGAGCGAGCCTGCTCGCGAAGCTTTTGATCTGATTGTTAGGTGAACAACAATCCGTTCGATAAACGAACACTCAGTCGATTATCGGATTGTTTGGCGATTTTCCCAGGCTTAATCTTCAGTGACTCCGGCGCTGAACCTCGCGCCTTTTTATCACTGGCGATTCCTTACAAAAGAACAGGAGCCCGCTCCATGGCTGAGATCCTTTCGCTGCACGACGCGGTGAAGCAATTCGTCAACGACGGCGATACCGTCGCCCTCGAAGGCTTCACTCACCTGATCCCTACGGCAGCGGGTCATGAAATCATTCGTCAGGGCAAGAAAGATCTGACGCTGGTGCGGATGACGCCGGACCTGATCTACGACCAACTGATCGGCGCCGGTTGCGCGCGCAAACTGATTTTCTCCTGGGGCGGCAACCCGGGTGTGGGCTCGCTGCACCGTCTGCGTGACGCGGTCGAGAAGCAATGGCCGCACGCGCTGGAGATCGAAGAGCACAGCCATGCCGACCTCGCCAATGCCTATGTCGCTGGCGCGTCCGGCCTGCCGTTCGCGGTGCTGCGTGCCTACGCCGGTTCCGACCTGCCGAAGGTCAATCCGCTGATCAAAACCGTGACCTGCCCGTTCACCGGCGAAGTGCTGGCGGCAGTGCCATCGGTACGCCCCGACGTCACCGTGATTCATGCGCAGAAGGCCGACCGCAAAGGCAACGTGCTGCTCTGGGGCATTCTCGGTGTGCAGAAAGAAGCCGCGCTGGCGGCCAAACGCTGCATCGTCACCGTGGAAGAAATCGTCGACGACCTCAACGCACCGATGAACGCCTGTGTACTGCCGACCTGGGCCTTGAGCGCGGTCTGCCATGTACCGGGTGGCGCGCATCCGTCCTACGCCCACGGTTACACCGAGCGTGACAATCGTTTCTATCAGGCGTGGGATCCGATCGCCCGTGACCGTGAGACGTTTACCGCGTGGATCAACGAATACATCCATGGCTGCGCTGATTTCAGCGAATTCCAGGCCAAGTTGGCCGCTGCTTCGGAGGCCAAGTAATGACTTACACCACCAATGAAATGATGACCGTCGCAGCGGCCCGGCGCCTGAAGAACGGCTCGGTGTGCTTCGTCGGCATCGGCCTGCCGTCGAAAGCCGCCAACCTTGCGCGTCTGACTTCATCGCCGGACGTGGTGCTGATCTACGAATCCGGCCCGATTGGCGCCAAGCCGAGCGTGCTGCCACTGTCCATCGGTGACGGCGAGCTGGCCGAAACCGCCGACACCGTCGTGCCGACCGGTGAGATTTTTCGCTATTGGCTGCAGGGCGGGCGCATCGACGTCGGTTTTCTCGGCGCCGCGCAGGTCGACCGTTTCGGCAACATCAACACCACCGTGGTCGGCGACTACCACGCGCCGAAAGTGCGTCTGCCGGGTGCCGGTGGCGCGCCGGAGATTGCCGGTTCGGCGAAAAGCGTGCTGATCATCCTTAAACAGTCGGCGCGTTCGTTTGTCGACAAACTCGATTTCATCACCTCGGTCGGTCACGGCGAGGGTGGCGATTCGCGCAAACGTCTGGGCCTGCCGGGTGCCGGCCCGGTGGGGATCATCACCGACCTGTGCATCATGGAACCGGAGGAGGGCACTAACGAGTTCGTGGTCACCGCGTTGCATCCGGGCGTGACCCGCGAGCAAGTGGTCGCCGCCACCGGTTGGGCGATCCGTTTTGCCGAATCCGTTGAAACCACTGCTGAGCCGACCGACGTCGAGCTGACCGCGCTGCGTGATCTTGAAGCGCGCACCGCCGCCGCCCATGGTCAGGCACCGGGAGAAGCATGATGCGTGACGTGTATATCTGCGACGCGATTCGTACCCCCATCGGCCGTTTCGGCGGCGCACTGTCTGCCGTTCGCGCCGATGACCTGGCCGCCGTGCCGATCAAAGCCTTGATGGAGCGCAATCCATCGGTGGACTGGAATGCAGTCGATGAGGTGTTCCTTGGCTGCGCCAACCAGGCTGGCGAAGACAACCGCAACGTTGCACGCATGGCGCTGCTGCTCGCCGGTCTGCCGGACAGCGTGCCCGGCGTGACCCTCAATCGTCTTTGCGCCTCGGGCATGGACGCCATCGGCACTGCGTTTCGTGCGATTGCCAGCGGCGAAATGGAGCTGGCAATTGCCGGCGGCGTCGAGTCGATGTCCCGCGCGCCGTTCGTGATGGGCAAGGCTGATGCGGCGTTCTCGCGCAACATGAAACTGGAAGACACCACCATCGGCTGGCGTTTCATCAACCCGCTGATGAAGGCGCAGTACGGCGTCGATGCCATGCCGCAAACCGCTGACAACGTCGCCGACGACTACAAAGTCTCGCGCGAAGATCAGGACGCCTTTGCCCTGCGCAGTCAGCAACGTACCGCTGCCGCTCAGGCCGCGGGTTACTTCGCTGAAGAAATCGTCGAAGTGCGCATCGCCCATAAAAAAGGCGAAACCGTGGTCAGCCAGGACGAGCATCCGCGCGCCGACACCACAATTGAAGCGCTGGCCAGACTGAAACCGGTCAACGGCGCGGACAAAACCGTCACCGCCGGCAATGCCTCTGGCGTTAACGATGGCGCCGCGGCGCTGATACTTGCCTCGGCTGAAGCGGTGAAAAAACACGGCCTGACCGCCCGCGCGAAAGTGCTCGGCATGGCCAGCGCCGGCGTCGCACCGCGAGTGATGGGCATCGGCCCGGTGCCGGCGGTGCGCAAACTGACCGAGCGCCTCGGCGTAGCGGTCAGCGATTTTGACGTGATCGAACTCAATGAGGCGTTTGCCAGCCAAGGCTTGGCGGTGCTGCGTGAGTTGGGCCTGGCCGACGATGCGCCGCAGGTCAATCCCAATGGCGGCGCGATCGCTCTCGGTCATCCGTTGGGCATGAGCGGGGCGCGACTGGTACTGACCGCCCTGCATCAGCTGGAAAAGACCGCTGGCAAGAAAGGCCTGGCGACCATGTGCGTCGGTGTTGGCCAGGGTCTGGCCTTGGCCATCGAACGCGTCTGACGCGCTGCGGCACTTACAAGAATTGAGGAAAGCGAAATGACTGACAAGCCTGGTTACCGTCGCCCACAGGCAGGCACTCAGCCTGACTACCTGCACCCGACTTATCAATCCACCAACCTGCGCTCGCCGTCCAAGCCTTTGGTGTATCTGCCCCATTCACTCTCGGAAATCACCGGTCCGACCATCGGCGCCGAGCACGTTGCCGAGAAAGACAACGACCTGACCGCGCAGCACGCCGGCGAGCCGTTGGGCGAGCGCATCATTATTCACGGCCGTGTGCTCGATGAAGACGGGCTGCCGGTGCCGGGGATTCTCGTGGAGATCTGGCAGGCCAACGCCGCCGGTCGCTACAACCACGCCCGCGACCTGCACGACGCGCCGCTGGACCCGAACTTCACCGGCACCGGCCGCACCGTTACCGATGCCGACGGCTGGTACCAGTTCCAGACCATCAAGCCCGGGGCTTACCCGTGGGGCAACCACCACAACGCCTGGCGCCCGGCGCACATCCACTTTTCGCTGTTCGGGCCGAGCATCCTTACGCGTCTGGTCACGCAGATGTACTTCCCCGGCGATCCGTTGCTCGCGTATGACCCGATCTACAACTGCGTGCCGGACACTTCGGCCAAGGAACGCCTGATCGCCAGCTTCGATCTGGAAAAAACCATTCCGTCCTACGCCCTCGGTTACCGCTGGGACATCGTGCTGCGCGGGCGTGAAGCCACGCCGATGGAGAAATAAGATGACCCTCTATGCGACCACGTCCCACACCGTCGGGCCGTATTACCACATCGGCCTGACCTGGCTGAACCGCGAAACCCTGGCCAACGAGCTGACCCTCGGCGAGCGCGTGGCGATCACCGGCCAGGTGGTCGACGGCAATGGCGATGTCGTCAACGACGCCATGCTGGAAGTCTGGCAGGCCAACGCCGTCGGCAAATATGACCACCCGGAAGACCAGCAGGACAAACCGCTCGATCCGAACTTCGAAGGCTTCGGCCGGTTGCCGGTGGATGCCGAAGGGCGCTTCCGTTTCACCACGATCAAACCCGGCACCGTGCCCGGCCTGAAAGGCTCGACCCAGGCGCCGCATCTGGTGGTGCTGGTGTTTGCCCGTGGGCTGGTCAAGCACTTGCTGACGCGGATTTATTTTGAGGGTGAACCGGCGAACGTCGATGATCCACTGCTCGAATGCGTCCCGGCTGAACGCCGCGATACGTTGCTGGCGAAGCAGGATGCGTCCGGTGTTTACCAGTGGAATGTGATTCTGCAGGGCACTGATGCCGAGACGGTGTTCTTCGATTATTGAAAGAACACCATCAATCCCTGTAGGAGTGAGCCTGCTCGCGATGGCGGTGTGTCAGATTTAAATGGTCTGAATGACACACCGCCATCGCGAGCAGGCTCACTCCTACAAGGGAACTGTGTTGCAGATGGAACTGTGGAACGGGACTGTTGCAAAGTATGTCTAGACTGTGACTGTCCCTATCGAGTGAAAAAACAATGACAACGCCCACCTCCCATTACACCGGGGAAGAGCGCAGCAAGCGCATCTTCGCCATTGTCGGCGCTTCGTCCGGCAACCTCGTCGAATGGTTCGACTTCTACGTCTACGCCTTCTGCGCGATCTATTTCGCCCCGGCGTTTTTCCCCTCCGATAACCCTACCGTGCAACTGGTCAACACCGCCGGCGTGTTCGCTGCCGGGTTCCTGATGCGGCCGATTGGTGGCTGGATTTTCGGCCGCGTTGCCGACAAGCACGGGCGCAAGAATTCGATGCTCATCTCGATCCTGATGATGTGCTTCGGCTCGTTGCTGATCGCCTGCTTGCCAACGTACAAGGACATCGGCGTCTGGGCGCCGGTGCTGTTGTTGTTTGCGCGCTTGCTGCAAGGCCTGTCGGTCGGCGGCGAGTACGGCACCACCGCGACCTACATGAGCGAAGTCGCGCTCAAGGGCCAGCGTGGTTTCTTCGCTTCCTTCCAGTACGTGACGCTGATCGGCGGGCAACTGCTAGCGGTGTCGCTGGTGGTGGTGCTGCAACAGTTCCTCACTGAAGAAGATCTGCGCGCCTACGGCTGGCGCATTCCGTTCGTGGTCGGCGCGGTGGCGGCGCTGATTTCGCTGTTCCTGCGTCGTTCGCTGAAGGAAACCACCAACGAAGAAACCCGTGCACACAAGGATGCCGGCAGCATCACCGCACTGTTCCGCGATCACAAGGCGGCGTTCATCACTGTGCTCGGCTACACCGCTGGCGGCTCGCTGATTTTCTACACCTTCACCACCTACATGCAGAAATACCTGGTGAACACCGCCGGCATGCACGCCAAGACCGCCAGCTACATCATGACCGGCGCGCTGTTCCTGTATATGTGCATGCAGCCGCTGTTCGGCATGCTTGCCGACAAGATCGGCCGGCGCAACTCGATGCTCTGGTTCGGCGCCCTCGGCACGCTGTTCACTGTGCCGATCCTGCTCAGCCTGAAAAGCATCAGCAGTCCGTTCCTCGCCTTCGTGCTGATCACCCTGGCGCTGGCGATCGTCAGTTTCTACACCTCGATCAGCGGTCTGGTGAAAGCCGAGATGTTCCCGCCGGAAGTGCGCGCCCTGGGTGTCGGCCTGGCTTACGCGGTGGCCAATGCAATCTTCGGCGGCTCGGCGGAATTCGTCGCCCTGAGCCTCAAGGCCGGCGGTATGGAAAACGCCTTCTACTGGTACGTCACGGCGATGATGGCGGTGGCCTTCCTGTTCAGCTTGCGGTTGCCCAAGCAGGCGAAGTATTTGCACCACGATCTCTAACCCGAAGTGCGCGGGCCGTTCTGGCCCGCGCCGGCAAGGACTGTTTATGACTCAGCGACCGGGCAATCAATTGTTCGATGCCTACTTCACCGCCCGCGATATGCGCGAGGTGTTCTGCGATCAAGGCCGGGTGCAGGCGATGCTCGATTTCGAAGCGGCGCTGGCCCGGGCCGAGGCGCGGGTCGGGCTGATTCCTTCATCTGCCGTGGCACCGATTGCCGTAGCCTGCGACGCGGGCCTGTATGACTTCGCCGCGTTGGGCGAGGCGATTGCCACGGCCGGCAATTCGGCGATTCCGCTGGTCAAGGCGTTGGGCAGACAGATCGCCTCGAGCGATGCCGAAGCCGAGCGCTATGTGCATCTGGGCGCGACCAGTCAGGACGTAATGGATTCCGGGCTGGTCCTGCAATTGCGTCAGGCGCTGGCGCTGATCGAAGACCAACTGACGCATCTGGCCGACTCACTTGCCGGTCAGGCACAACGTTTCGCCACCACACCGTTGGCCGGGCGCACCTGGTTGCAACACGCGACGCCAGTGACGCTGGGCATGAAGATCGCCGGTTGGCTGGGCGCTGTGACGCGCAGCCGCCAGCGTCTGCGAGAACTCAAGCCACGGCTGCTGGTGCTGCAATTCGGTGGCGCGTCGGGGACGCTCGCGGCGCTGGGCGAGCAGGGGTTGCCGATTGCTCAAGCGCTGGCCGAAGAACTGCAACTGCGCCTGCCCGAGCAACCGTGGCACACCCAGCGCGATCGCATCGTCGAGTTCGGCGCGGTGCTTGGCTTGATTGCCGGCAGCCTCGGTAAATTCGGTCGCGACATCAGCCTGTTGATGCAGACCGAGGCGGCGGAAGTGTTCGAACCCGCCGCACCGGGCAAGGGCGGTTCGTCGACCATGCCGCACAAGCGCAACCCGGTCGGCGCGGCGGTGCTGATCGGCGCGGCAACGCGGGTGCCGGGGCTGGTATCGACACTGTTTAGCGCCATGCCCCAGGAACACGAACGCAGCCTCGGTTTGTGGCACGCCGAATGGGAAACCCTGCCGGAGATCTGCTGCCTGGTGTCCGGTTCGCTGCAGCAGGCGCGTTTGCTCGCCGATGGCCTGGAGGTCGACGCCGCACGCATGGCCAGCAACCTCGAATTGACTCAAGGCCTGGTGCTGGCCGAAGCGGTGAGTATCGTCCTCGCCCAACGAG
Source organism: Pseudomonas sp. FR229a (assembly GCF_030209115.1). NCBI lineage: Bacteria > Pseudomonadati > Pseudomonadota > Gammaproteobacteria > Pseudomonadales > Pseudomonadaceae > Pseudomonas > Pseudomonas sp. FR229a. Next base: position 192,099 of record NZ_JARVSP010000025.1, read on the forward strand.
TGGGCCGCGACACCGCGCATCATCTGCTCGAACAATGCTGCAAACGCGCGGTGGCCGAACAACGCCATTTGCGCGCCGTACTCGGTGACGAGCCGCAAGTCACCGCCGAACTCAGCGGTGCTGAACTCGATGATCTTCTGAATCCGGCGCATTACCTCGGTCAGGCGCAAGTCTGGGTCGAGCGCGCGGTGGCCGAACACAACGCTTTGACTGTCTGAAGGAGAGGGCTGTGGCTTTCGTTCAACTCGCCGATGGCGAACTGCATTATCAAATAGAAGGCCCGGCCGATGCGCCGGTGCTGGTGCTGTCCAACTCATTGGGCACCGACCTGCACATGTGGGATGCGCAGATGCCTGCGTTCACCGAGCATTTTCGCGTGCTGCGTTTCGACACTCGCGGCCACGGACAATCGCTGGTCACCGAAGGGCCGTACAGCATCGAGCAACTGGGCCACGACGTGCTCGGTCTGCTGGATGCGCTGCACATCGAGCGCGCGCATTTTTGCGGATTGTCGATGGGCGGGCTGATCGGTCAGTGGCTGGGTATCAATGCCGGGCATCGTTTGCACAAGCTGATCGTCTGCAACACCGCAGCGAAGATCGGTGATCCGTCGGTGTGGAATCCACGCATCGAAACCGTGTTGCGCGACGGCCCGGCGGCGATGGTCGCGTTGCGTGATGCCTCGATCGCGCGCTGGTTTACTCCGGACTTTTCGGCGGCGCATCCCGAGGCGGCGAAGAAGATTACCGACATGCTCGCCGCGACCAATCCGCAGGGCTATGCGGCCAATTGCGCGGCGGTGCGCGATGCCGATTTCCGTGAACAACTGGCTTCGATCAATGTGCCGTTGCTGGTGATTGCCGGCAGCGAAGATGCGGTAACACCGCCGTCCGGCGGGCATTTCATCCGCGACCATGTGCGCGGCGCCGAGTACGCCGAGTTCTATGCGGCGCATTTGTCCAACGTGCAGGCCGGCGCCGACTTCAGCGACCGGGTGCTGGCGTTTTTGCGAGCTCAGTGAGGAAGATTTTGTGGACGAGAAACAACGTTACGACGATGGCATGCAAGTGCGCCGCGCGGTGCTGGGTGATGCCCACGTCGATCGCAGCCTGACCACGTTGACCGAGTTCAACTCGGAATTCCAGGAGATGATCACCCGCCACGCCTGGGGCGACATCTGGACCCGCCCGGGCCTGCCCCGGCACACCCGCAGCCTGATCACCATCGCCATGCTGATCGGCATGAACCGCGAAGGCGAACTGAAAATGCACCTGCGCGCAGCGGCCAATAATGGCGTCAGCCGTGGCGAGATCAAGGAAGTGATCATGCAGAGCGCGATTTACTGCGGGATTCCGGCGGCGAATGCGACGTTTCATCTGGCGGAATCGGTTTGGGATGAATTGGGTGTTGAATCCCGGGATTGATGTTGCCTGAGCCATCGCCTACGCGAGCAGGCTCGCTCCCACAGTTGGAAATGCGTACCCGTGTAGGAGCTGCCGAAGGCTGCGATCTTTTGATCTTGTTTTTAAAAAATCAAAATCAAAAGATCGCAGCCTTCGGCAGCTCCTACAAGGGCCGGTAGTTAAAGCAGGCTGATCGGGTAGCTGACGATCATGCGGTTCTCATCAAACTCGTTATTGCTGAAATCCCGGCGCATGGTCGAGTTGCGCCATCTGACGTTCAAGTCTTTCAACGTGCCGCTCTGCACCGTGTAACCCAGTTCCGATTCGCGACCCCATTCCTTGCCGTCGGTAATCGTCCCGGTGTGCACGTTGTCGCCACTGATGTAGCGGTTCATCAGGGTCAGGCCGGGGATGCCCATGGCGGCGAAGTTGTAGTCGTGGCGCAGTTGCCAGGAGCGTTCCTGAGCGTTGTCATAACTGGCGTTGTAGCTGTCGTTGGCCAGGGTGCCGCCACTGGTGCCGTTGACCCGCATCCACGCGCTGTCGCCGGTCAGTTTCTGCAGGCCGACGTAGAACGTGTTGCCGCCGTATTTGGCCGAAAACATCCCGTACCAGGTCTTGTTGTCGAGATCGCCGGCGCGGGCGCTGCCATCTTCCTTGCCATAGAAAAAGCCGAGGTTGGCGCCCAGCGTCCAGTCGCCGAGCGGCTGGCTGTGCAGCACGTTGAGGTACTGCTGGCTGTAGATGTCCTTGAGCTGCGCGTTCCATAAGCCGATCTGCGTGCGCTTGTCGTTGAACAGGTATTCGCCGCCCTGGAAGTTGAAACGGTCAGAGGTGAACGCGGCTTTGCCGGTCATCGACATGTCGCTCATGCTGCTGTCGTCGCGCGGGCTGTTGGCGCGGAACTGGCCGCCATAGAGGGTCAGGCCAGCGATTTCCTTCGAAGTGATCTGGCCGCCACGAAAAGTCTGCGGCAACGAACGACCGTCGTCCGAACGCAGGATCGGCAGCACTGGCATCCATTCGCCGACCTTGACCTCAGTCTGCGAGAGTCTGGCCTTGAACGCGACGTTGGTGCGACCGAAGTTGTCCGCTGGGCGACCGTCATGGTCCAGTGGCAACAACTGCGTACCGCCCGTGCCTTTACCGCCATCAAGCTTGACCGAATACAGCCCGAGCACGTCCATGCCGAAACCGACGGTGCCTTGGGTGAAGCCGGATTTCGCGTCGAGGATGAAACTCTGCGTCCACTCCTCAGCCTTGCCCTGGGCCTTGGTCGGATTGGTGAAATTTCGGTTGATGTAAAAGTTGCGCAGGTTGAGGTTGACCTTGGCGCCTTCGACGAAGCCACCTTCTTCGGCGCTGGCTGGCAGGGCCAGACCGGCGATGGCCAGGGCGATCACACCGGGCAATGCATAAGGCACAGGGAAAACTGTCATGGACTTGGGTCTCTCTTGTTTTTTTAGGGCGAACGGCTGCGCTGTCGCGGCGGGTGCGGCGCAGGCAAAGTGATGCGTGTCTGAGGTGGAGCGTGGCGGTCAGCCGGGCGGGGCAGGGCGCTGGAGCATGGTGTCGAACCTTATTGTTATTGGTTTTCTGGGTCGAATGGTGAAGGGCGCGGATGATTGGATTCAATTGGGAAAAGCGGGTTTTGGGCGGTTATCGAACGCAAGATTCCTCCGGATTAGGTGGTGAGTGTGAGGTCCTCTTCGCGAGCAGGCTCGCTCCCACAATTGGCATGCGTTTCCCTGTGGGAGCGAGCCTGCTCGCGAAGAGGCCAGTTCGGCCGTCAAACCTTTCCGACAGGCAACAAAAAGCCCACCAATAAGGTGGGCTTGACGTATTCAGCCGATGATCAGAACAGCTTCATCTTCGGCGCTTCTTCTTTCAGCGGTTCGTTCTGCGCGGTCTGCGCATTCCAGCCACCGCCCAAGGCCTTGTACAGGTTGACCGCACTGGTCAGCTGCGCGAGGCGGTCGGTGATCAGTGCCTGTTGCGCGCTGAACAACTGACGCTGGGCATCGAGGAAGGTCAGGTTGCTGTCGACGCCGATGCGGTAGCGACGTTCGGCCAGGCGGTAGTAATCCTGGTTGGCCTGAACGAAGTCACGCTGCGCTTGCAACTGCTCGGTGTAGGTCTGGCGGGCAGCGAGGCCGTCGGCGACTTCCTGGAAGGCTGTCTGAATCGACTTCTCGTAATTCGCCACGCCAATGTCCTTCTGGATCTTGGCGTAGTCGAGGCTGGCGCGCAGGCTGCCGGCGTTGAAGATCGGCAGGTTGATCTGCGGCTGGAACAGCCACGTCCCCGAGCCGCCCTTGAACAGGCCGGACAGATCCGGGCTCAGGCTACCCGCGTTGGCGGTCAGGCTGATGCTCGGGAAAAACGCTGCACGGGCCGCGCCGATGTTGGCGTTGGCCGCCTTCAGGTTGTACTCGGCCTGCAGAATGTCCGGACGACGTTGCAGCAGATCCGAAGGCAGACCGGCCGGCACGTCGCTGAGCAGGTCGTCGGCCAGCGGTTTGGCCGCTTGCAGATTGGCCGGAATACCGGTGCCGAGCAGCAGGGTCAGGCTGTTTTCGTCCTGCGCTACCTGGCGGGTGTAACGCGCCAATTGTGCCCGGGCGTTTTCCACGGAAGTGCGCGACTGCGCCAGATCCAGCGCCGAAGCCACACCGACTTCGTTGCTGCGGCTGGTCAGCTTGTAGCTTTCTTCGAAGGCACCGAGGGTGTCCTGAGTCAGCTTGAGCAGTTCCTTGTCCGCCTGCCAGGTCAGGTAAGCATTGGCGACGTTGGCCACCAGACTGATCTGTGTGCTGCGACGTGCTTCTTCAGTGGCGAAGTATTGTTGCAGCGCTTGCTCGCTCAGGCTGCGCACTCGACCGAACAGGTCGAGTTCGTAGGCGCTGACCCCGACCGTGGCCGAGTAGGAGCTGCTGATAGTCGACTCGCCGGTCTGCGAGGCACGGGCCGGCAGACGCTGGCGGCTGCCGGCGGCAGTGGCCGACACCGCCGGGAACAGGTCGGCGCGCTGGATGCGGTACTGCGCCGCGTAAGCGTCGATGTTCAGCGCCGCGACCCGCAGGTCGCGGTTGTTTTCCAGGGCGACCTGGATCAGCTGTTGCAGGGCAGGGTCATGGAAAAACTGCTTCCAGCCCTGTTCGGCCGCGGCTTGCGCCGGAGCCTGGGCCGGCGAATACGCCGGCCCCTGCGGGTACTGGCCTGCGACCGGAGCCTCAGGCTGCTGATAGTCAGGTATCAGCGAGCAACCGCTCAGCACGAAGGCGGCGACTGCGATGGAGAGTAGCGACTTGCTCATTGGCCAGCCTCTTTAGGAGTTTCAGTAGTCTCATCCGCGTCGGTCTTTTTGCGCTGACCGATCGACGACACAGTAACGAAGAACAGTGGGACCCAGAAGATCGCCAGGATCGTGGCCGTGAGCATACCGCCAATCACGCCGGTACCGATCGCATGTTGACTGCCTGAACCGGCGCCGGTGGAAATCGCCAGCGGTACCACGCCGAGGACGAAGGCCAGCGAGGTCATGATGATCGGGCGCAGACGCATGCGGCAGGCTTCGATTGCCGCTTCACGCAGGGTGCGTCCCTGTTCATGCAGTTCCTTGGCGAATTCGACGATCAGAATGGCGTTTTTAGCCGCCAGACCGATGGTCGTCAACAGGCCTACCTGGAAGTACACGTCGTTGGACAGACCGCGCAGACTGGTCGCCATCAGTGCACCGATGATCCCCAGCGGTACCACGAGCATGACCGCGATCGGAATCGACCAGCTTTCATACAGCGCCGCCAGACACAGGAACACCATCAGCAGCGACAGGGCGTACAGCGCTGGCGCTTGCGAGCCGGACAGACGTTCCTCGTAGGACAGACCGGTCCAGGAGATACCGACACCGGACGGCAGCTTCTTGGCAATCGCTTCGACTTCGGCCATCGCTTCACCGGTGGAGTAGCCCGGAGCCGGAGCCCCGAGGACCTCGACCGCTTCCACACCGTTGTAGCGCGCCAGTTTCGGCGAACCGTAGACCCACTCGCCCTTGGCGAATGCCGAGAACGGAACCATGGTGCCTTCGGCGTTGCGCACGTACCACTTCTTCAGGTCTTCCGGGCTCATGCGCGAGTCCGGTTGGCCCTGCACGTAGACTTTCTTCACCCGACCACGGTCGATGAAGTCGTTGACGTAGCTACTGCCCAGCGCGATCGACAGGGTGTTGTTGATGTCGCTGATGGTGATGCCGAGGGCACTGGCCTTCTCGTCATCGATTTCCAGCTGGAACTGCGGCTCATCGTTCAGGCCGTTCGGACGCACCTGGGTCAGCACCTTGCTTTGCGCCGCCATGCCGAGGAACTGGTTACGCGCTTCCATCAGTTTTTCGTGACCGATACCGGCACGGTCCTGCAGGAACACGTCGAAACCGGTGGCGTTACCCAACTCCAGAACCGCTGGCGGGGCGAAGGCAAACACCATCGCGTCGCGGAAGCTGAAGAAGTGTTGCTGGGCACGCGCAGCGAGATTGAACACGCTGTTGTCGGCGTTACGTTCGCCCCACGGCTTGAGCATGATGAACGCCATACCCGAGCTCTGCCCACGGCCAGCGAAGTTGAAGCCGGTCACGGTGAACACCGAAGCCACCGCGTCCGCCTCACCGCCGTCCTTGTTGGGACGCAGCAGGTACTCACGCATTTCGTCCACGACCACTTGTGTGCGCTGGGCACTGGAACCGGCCGGGGTCTGCACCTGAGCGAACAGAACGCCCTGGTCTTCTTCCGGCAGGAACGCGGTCGGGATGCGGGTGAACAGCCAGATCATGCCCACGACGATCAGCAGGTACGCCAGCAGGTACGGAGCCTTGCGGGTCAGCATGTTGCCGACGCCGCGCTCGTAGCTGCGTACGCCACGGTCGAAGTTGCGGTTGAACCAGCCGAAGAAACCTTTCTTCGGGGTACCGTGCTCGCCTTTCGGAATCGGCTTGAGCATGGTCGCGCACAGCGCCGGGGTGAAGATCAGGGCAACCAGTACCGACAGGGCCATGGCCGACACGATGGTGATCGAGAACTGCTTGTAGATCACACCGGTGGAGCCGCTGAAGAATGCCATCGGCAGCAGTACCGCCGAGAGCACGAGGGCGATACCGACCAGCGCGCCCTGGATCTGGCCCATGGACTTCTTCGTCGCTTCCTTCGGTGACAGGCCTTCTTCGCTCATCACCCGCTCGACGTTTTCCACCACGACGATGGCGTCGTCCACCAGCAGACCGATGGCCAGCACCATGCCGAACATGGTCAGGGTGTTGATGCTGAAGCCGGCGGCGGCGAGGATGCCGAACGTACCGAGCAGTACCACTGGCACGGTCATCGTGGTGATGACGGTGGCGCGGAAGTTCTGCAGGAACAGGAACATCACCAGGAACACCAGCGCGATCGCTTCGACCAGCGTGTGCACCACGCCTTTGATCGACTCGGTCACCACCGGGGTGGTGTCGTACGGGAACACCACTTCCATGCCTTGCGGGAAGAACGGCTTGAGGCTGTCGATGGTGTTGCGCAGTGCTTTGGCGGTGTCGAGGGCGTTGGCGCCGTTGGCCAGTTTCACCGCGAGACCGGACGCCGGGCTGCCGTTGAACTGGGCGCTGATCGCGTAGTTCTCACCGCCAAGACCGACTTCAGCGACGTCTTTGAGGCGAACCTGCGAGCCGTCCTTGTTGACCTTGAGGAGGATTTCCTTGAACTGCTCGGCGGTCTGCAGACGGGTCTTGCCGATGATCGTCGCGTTCAGTTGCTGGCCCTGCACGGCAGGCAAGCCACCGAGCTGACCGGACGAAACCTGAACGTTCTGCGCGGCAATGGCGTTTTTCACGTCGACCGGGGTCAGGTTGAAGTTGTTCAACTTGGCCGGGTCGAGCCAGATACGCATCGCGTACTGCGCACCGAAGACCTGGAAGTCACCGACACCGGCAGTTCGCGAGATCGGGTCCTGCATGTTCGACACGATGTAGTTGGACAAGTCGTCCTTGGTCATGCTGCCGTCACGCGACACCACGCCGATCACCAGCAGGAAGTTCTTCACTGCCTTGGTCACGCGGATACCCTGTTGCTGCACTTCCTGCGGCAGCAGCGGGGTGGCCAGGTTCAGCTTGTTCTGGACCTGAACCTGCGCGGTGTCGGAGTTGGTGCCTTGCTCGAAGGTCGCGGTGATGGTCATGCTGCCGTCGGAGTTACTTTCCGACGACACATAACGCAGGTTGTCGATACCGTTGAGCTGTTGCTCGATGACCTGGACCACGGTGTCCTGCACGGTTTGTGCGGACGCACCTGGGTAGGTCACCTGGATCGCAATGGCCGGTGGCGCAATGCTCGGGTATTGGTTGATCGGCAATTTCAGGATCGAAAGTGCCCCGACCAGCATGATCACCAGGGCGATCACCCAGGCGAAAATCGGACGGTCGATGAAGAATTTTGACATGGGTTACTCCCCTTTGCCGCCGGCGGCTTTGTCAGCTGCCTGTGCGGGGGCCGGGTTCTTGGTGCCGACGTTAGTCGCCTCGGTCGCTTTGACCTCGACGCCCGGTTTGACGTACTGCAGGCCTTCGGTGATCAGACGATCGCCGGCTTTCAGGCCGTCTTCGATCAGCCACTGGCTGCCGACGGTGCGGCTGGCCTTGAGCTGACGCAGCTCGACCTTGTTGTCAGCGCCGACCACCAGTGCCGTCGGGGTGCCTTTGAGGTCGCGGGTCACGCCTTGCTGCGGCGCGAGAATCGCTGCGCTGTTGACGCCGGCCTGCAGCTGGGCGTGAACGAACATGCCTGGCAGCAGGGTGTGATCCGGGTTCGGGAACACCGCGCGCAGGGTCACCGAGCCAGTGGTCTGGTCAACCGAGACTTCGGAGAATTCCAGCTTGCCGTCGAGCTTGTACTGGCTGCCGTCTTCCAGGGTCAGCTTGACTGCCGCGGCGTTGTCGCCGGCCTTCTGCAGACGGCCGCTTTCCAGTTCGCGACGCAGCTCCAGCAGTTCCACCGACGACTGGGTGACGTCGACGTAGATCGGATCGAGCTGCTGAATTACCGCCATCGCATCGGCCTGACCATTGCTGACCAGTGCGCCTTCGGTCACCGAGGAACGGCCGATACGGCCGGAGATCGGCGCATAGACCTTGGTGTAACGCACGTTGATCTGCGCGCTCTGAAGGGACGCTTCCGATTGCAAGCGGTTGGCCAGCGCAGTGTCGTATTCCTGACGGCTGACGGCCTGCTCATCGACCAGTTGCTTGTAGCGGTCGGAGATCGACTTGGTCGAACGCAGCTCGGCTTCGGCGCTTTTCAGCGTCGCTTCATAGACCGACGGATCGATCTGATACAGCTGCTGGCCGGCCTTGACGTCGGCGCCTTCCTTGAACAGACGCTTGAGAATGATGCCGTTGACCTGCGGCCGGACTTCGGCGATGCGGAACGCACTGGTGCGGCCCGGCAGCTCGGAGGTGAGGGTAAAGGCTTGTGGTTGCAGAGTGACGACGCCGACCTGAGGGGGCGGAGCGGCAGGCGCCGCTTCTTCCTTTTTACATCCGCTGAGCAGCGATGCCAGGGCGACGGCAGTGACCAGAGCGGTAACAGCTGGCTTGAATTGCATGAAGATCCTCGGGTCAGGCGCGCAAGAAGCGCACAAGAAGTGTGAAAGAGTAAAAATCGGGCACCGGGTGGATAAGTAGCTTGCTAAGTAATATACTTACGTTCATGGTTGTTTGTAAACACCTGCGCCGCGTATCCACCCTGTTACAAAAGTCGTCGCAAGGTTTGAAATTGTAGGCCGGGGAGTCGATTCACGAGAGATCGCCCCCTCTTTATTCAGCGGATATTCAGCCATCCCTGAAACATCCTGTTTGAGGTTTTACTGCCATGGTCCGTCGTACCAAAGAGGAAGCTCAGGAAACCCGCAGCCAGATTCTGGAAGCGGCCGAGAAAGCCTTCTATGAAAGGGGGGTTGCCCGCACCACCCTGGCGGACATCGCGACCCTCGCCGGCGTGACGCGTGGCGCCATCTACTGGCATTTCAGCAACAAGGCCGATCTGGTCCAGGCCATGCTCGACAGCCTGCACGAACCGCTGGATGAACTGGCCAAGGCCAGTGAAAGCGAAGACGAGCCAGACCCGCTCGGTTGCATGCGGCAATTGCTGATTCATTTGTTTCATCAAGTTGCACTGGACCCGAAAACCCGGCGCATCAACGAAATTCTGTTTCATAAGTGCGAGTTCACCGATGAAATGTGCGATCTGCGCCAGCAGCGCCGGACGGCCAGTCTCGATTGCAACCTGCGCATCGGCCTGACCCTGCGTAATGCGGTGAATCGCGGCCAGTTGCCGGAAGATCTCGACACTGCCCGCGCGGCCATCAGCATTCATGCCTACATCGACGGCCTGCTGTACGGCTGGCTGCTGGCCCCGGACAGCTTCGAATTGCACGCCGAGGCTGAACGCTGGGTCGACACCGGGCTGGACATGCTGCGCCTGAGCCCGAGCCTGCGCAAATGAAACAAAATGCGCAATTGCCCGGGGAGATGTCAATCAGCCGCCATGGCTGATGATCGCGGCGGGGAGTTTAAACGCAGCGAGCCGTGCATTTTGTAGGGAAATTGTGTAGCTCTTGTGAAACCGTGTTTCGCCGCTTTCCCCTCACCCTGGCCCTCTCCCAGAGGGAGAGGGGACCGACCGGGCTGCTCTTACAAGATACGCCGACCTGGAATATCTCCGCCGAACTCAGGTTCTGAAAGCTCTGCAAATCGGCTCCCTCTCCCTCGGGAGAGGGCTGGGGTGAGGGGCTACGCGTCGTGCCACGCAACAAATCTGAAGCCGAACAACAAAAAGCCCCTGACTCTCACAAGTCAGGGGCTTCTTCTTTTCTGCGCTACCGCTTGGTTACAGCGTCGGATAGTCGATGTAACCCACCGGACCCTTGCCATAGAAAGTTTCCGGATGCGGCTCGTTCAACGGCGCATCAGCCTGCAAACGGGCCGGCAGATCCGGGTTGGCAATGAACGGCACGCCGAACGCCACCGCGTCTGCCTTACCGCTGGCCAGCCACTCGTTGGCGCTGTCCTTGGTGAATTTTTCGTTGGCGATGTACGGGCCACCGAAAGCGTCTTTCAGTTGCGGGCCGAGGCTGTCGGCGCCTTCTTTTTCCCGTGAGCAGATGAACGCGATGCCGCGCTTGCCCAGTTCACGAGCGACATAGGTGAAGGTCTCCGCGAGGTTGTCATCGCCCATGTCGTGGGAGTCGGCACGCGGTGCCAGGTGCACACCAACGCGGCCGGCGCCCCAGACGTCGATCGCGGCATCGGTTACTTCCAGCAAGAGGCGCGCACGGTTTTCCAGCGAGCCACCGTACTGATCGGTGCGCTGGTTGGTGCTGCTTTGCAGGAACTGGTCGAGCAGGTAACCGTTGGCGCCATGGATTTCCACGCCGTCGAAACCGGCGGCCTTGGCGTTCTCGGCACCGGTGCGGTAGGCGTCGACGATGTCGGCGATTTCAGCGGTTTCCAGGGCGCGCGGGGTTGGGTAGTCGGCCAGTGGGCGCACCAGGCTGACGTGGCCCTTTGGCTGGATGGCGCTTGGTGCCACCGGCGCTTCACCGTTCAAGTACGAAGGGTGAGAGATGCGGCCAACGTGCCACAGTTGCAGGAAGATTTTGCCGCCGGCGCCGTGAATCGCCTTGGTCACATTGGCCCAGCCACGCACTTGATCGTTGGACCAGATGCCCGGGGTGTCCGGGTAGCCGACGCCCATCGGCGTTACCGAAGTGGCTTCGCTGAGGATCAGGCCGGCCGAGGCGCGTTGCACGTAGTATTCGGCCATCAGCGCGTTTGGCACACGACCTTCATCGGCGCGGCAGCGGGTCAGCGGGGCCATGATGATGCGGTTGTTCAGCTCGATGTCGCCAAGTTTGATCGGGTCGAAAATAGTCGCCATGTCTAAAAGCCTCTCTTGATAAGGAAGTTGATCAGTGGGAAGCAGCGGCCAGCTCGGCATTGCCGTTCTGGCGGAAAGTAATCAGGGTCACCAGCAGGGCCAGTACGGCGAGTGCGGCGGCGGCCAGTGGCACGCTGGTCAGGCCGTAGCCGTGGGCGATGACGCTGCCGCCGACCCAGGCGCCGAGGGCGTTGCCGACGTTGAAGGCGCCGATGTTCAGGGTCGAGACCAGATTTGGCGCAGCCTTGCCGAAGGTCACCACGTTGACTTGCAGCGCCGGCACAGCGGCGAAACAGGCGGTGGCCCAGAGGAACAAGGTGATCTCGGTCGGGATCAGCGCAACGCTGGTCCAGCTCAGCACCGTGGAAACCACGGCCATGCTGATGAACACGCCGATCAGCGTGGCGGCCATGCCTTTGTCGGCGAGTTTGCCGCCGATGATGTTGCCGACGGTCAGGCCCAGACCGATGAGCATCAGCGTCCAGGTCACGCCACGCGGCGACACGCCGGTAACTTCGCCGAGCAGTGGGGCGACATAGGTGAACAGGGTGAACACCGAGGCGGCGAACAGTGCGGTCATGCTCAGCGACAGCCAGATGCCGGCGCCCTTGAGCGCGGCGAGTTCAGCGCGCATGTCGAGTTTCTCTTCATCACGCTTGGCCGGCAGGAAGCGGATCAGGCCGATCAGCGCGATCACCCCGATGACGGTCACCGCCCAGAAGGTCGAACGCCAGCCGGCTTCCTGACCCAATGCGGTGCCCAGCGGCACGCCCAACACGTTGGCCAGGGTCAGACCGGTGAACATCAACGCCACCGCCGAGGCACGTTTGTTCGGCGCGACCAGACCGGCGGCCACCACTGAACCGATGCCGAAGAACGCACCGTGACACAGCGCCGTGACCACCCGGGCAAACATCAGCACGTTGTAGTCGCTGGCGATGGCGCAGAGCAGGTTGCCGACAATAAAGATGCCCATCAACGCCACCAGCGCGGCCTTGCGCGGCAGCTTCGCGGTGGCCAGCGCCATGAACGGTGCACCGATTGCCACGCCCAGGGCGTAACCGGTGACCAGCCAGCCGGCACCGGGAATCGATACGCCGAGGTCCGCCGCCACGTCGGGCAGCAGGCCCATGATGACGAACTCGGTGGTGCCGATGGCGAAGGCGCTCAGGGCGAGGATGAGGAGCGAAAGGGGCATGCAGGTTTCCTTGTCGGCTGGCTGACGTTAAGGGTCAGAGCTCTTTACTGAGGGTGCTGAGAAACGCCTGGATGACGTCCTCGTTACGTTTGAAAAAATGCCACTGCCCGGCCTTCTGGCTGCTGATCAGCCCGGCCCGTTGCAGGGTCGCCAGGTGTGCCGACACAGTCGATTGCGACAGGCCGCAACGCTGATCGATCTGCCCGGCGCAAATCCCGTATTCGTGGTTGTGCAACTGCTCGGGGAATTCGTTTTTCGGGTCTTTCAGCCAGTTGAGGATGTCTCGCCGGACTGGGTGCGCCAGGGCTTTTATTATTTCGTCGAGGTCGAGGTTCATGGCGTGGGCTCGTGGGGGCAGTGGCGATATATCGCGATGGAGCGAACTTTAAATCGTTGGATCGCGATATACCAATATGAAAACGGTCTGAGCATCTTGTAAATCGCTATATCGGGTTATAACGATACAAGGGTGCTGAATGTTGGAACCCAGTGCTAAGCTGCGCCCATGAACTATCTCGCGCATTTGCATCTCGGCGGCCAGCGCCCCGGTCAGTTACTCGGCAGCCTGTATGGCGACTTCGTCAAAGGTCGCCTGCAGGGCCAGTTCGACCCGGAGGTTGAAGCGGCGATTGCGCTGCATCGGCGGATCGACGTGTTCACTGATCGCCATCCGCTGGTGGACATTGCCTTGGGGCGGTTTACCGAAACGCGGCGGCGCTACGCCGGGATCGTCCTCGATGTGTTTTTCGATCACTGCCTGGCGCGGGACTGGCGTTTGTATGCCGATCAACCGCTGGAACAGTTCACCGCAGACGTCTATCGGGTGCTGTCCCGCGAACGGCAATTGCCGGAACGGCTGGCGAAGATCGCGCCGCACATGGTTGCCAATGACTGGCTGGGTTCGTATCGCGAATTTGCCGTGCTGGAGCAGGTCCTGCGCGGGATCTCGCGGCGCCTGACGAGGCCTGAAGAGTTGGCGGGAGCGATGCAGGAGTTGCGACGATTGTATGAGCCGCTCAGCGAAGACTTCAGCCTGTTCTACCCGCAGCTGCAGGATTTTGCCCGGCACGCCAAACCACCGAAAATCTAATGTAGGAGTGAGCCTGCTCGCGATAGCGGTCTGTCAGTTCATGCAAATGTGACTGACAGACCGCTATCGCGAGCAGGCTCACTCCTACAGGGGATTTGTGTTTCAGGCAGCGATTGCCGGGCGCATGGGCGATTGTCGGCTTTCCGGGATCGATCCAAACAACACCTTCTGCACCGCCTGCTGCGCTTCGAACGCCAGCGCCGCGCGCTCGCGGCCCTGACAGGCAATCGGCTTGAGCAGATGCACTTCGACATCGCCGCAGTCATGGCTGAACAGGCGCATCAGATGCGAGAGCAGATCATCGTCACCAATGAACGGCGCCAGCGCATCGATCTCACCATCACGCAGGTAACGGATCGCCACCGGTTGCAGCATCACCTGCGAATCGATCGCCGCCGACAGCAGGCGACCATGGAACGTGCGCAGCGAACGGCCGTCGGTGGTAGTGCCTTCAGGGAACATCAGCAGTGAATGTTCGGTTTGCAAATGACGGGTCATCTGTTTGCGGATCAACTGGCTGTCGCCCGAACCACGGCGGATGAACAGGCTGCCGGCCTTGGCCGCGAGCCAACCGGCCACCGGCCAGGTGCGCACTTCCGCCTTGGACAGAAACGACAGCGGCGTGAGCATGCCCAGCAGCGGAATATCGGTCCACGACACGTGATTGCTGACCCACAGCATCGGCTGTTTCGGCAGCTCACCGTGCACGCTCACGCGAAAGGGCAGGGCGTTGCTCAGCCGCGCCATGAAGAAGCGCGACCAGCGCTGGCGACGCTCCATCGAATGGGCCAGACCGATGCGTTCGAACATGCCGAAGACGCTGGCCATGGTCAATCCCAGCGTCACCACCAGCAGCACTCGCGCGATTCGCGCGTACACCCGCAACCGGCTCATCACACCGCCGCCTTGAAGTGCCTGGCGTAGCGCGGGCAGAGTTCGTCGCGCTTGAGCAGAATGAACACGTCGGCGACCTGGAAGTCTTCGTCCCAGCACGGCTCGCCGCAGATCTTCGCACCGAGGCGCATGTAAGCCTTGAGCAGCGGCGGCATTTCGGCGATGACGTTGGAGGGGATATCCAGCGTCGGCAGCGGATTTTTCGGCTCGGCGCGCAGGTGTTCGGTGCACAGATAACGTTCGCGCAAACGCTGCATGATTGCGTGGGCCTGAATGCCGCCGTCCTGCATCGGAATGCTCGCGCAACCCATCAGGTAGCTGTAGCCGCCCTGATTGAGCACTTCGGCCAATTCGCCCCAGAGCACGGCGATGGTGCCACCGTTGCGATAGGCCGGGTCGACACAGGTGCGGCCGATTTCCAGGATCGGGCCTTGCAGATGCGCGAGCCCATGCAGGCTGAATTCTTCTTCGCTGTAGAACTTGCCGAGGCTGCTGGCAGCGGTGTGATCGAGCAAACGCGTGGTCGCGACCAGACGCCCGGTGTTCAGGTCACGCACGCCGATGTGGCTGCAGTGAACATCATAATCATCCATGTCCAGACCCAGTTCCGCGCCTTTCAATTTGGCGTTGAACTCGCCACTGAAGACGGCGAAGCGCAGGGCCTGGGCTTGCTGCAAGGCTTCGGCGCCGACCAGGCGTTCGGCTTGCAGGCGGCGTTCATTGCCGGTGTCGCTGATGCGGGCGATTTGCGTCATGTGAATCTCCGTACGGGCCTTTAACCCGTCGTGGGTTGCAGCCGATCGACTTTTTTATGCAGCCGTGTTGTGCAAAGTCAGGCTATGTAGCCCCGGTGTCATCGCCATGAACGTTCGGTGATGCTTATATGACAGCCCACAAGGAGGCGCCCGTGCCCTGGACAGAACTGCTGCACCGCCGTGAACGCCTGCCCGCCGCTGCTGATCTGGCCGAAGGTTTTGCAACGTTGTCGCAGGCGCTGGGCAACGTCACGCCGTTCGAATTGGCGGTGGCGGGCGGGGGCGAGGGCGAAGCGCTTGGCCAAGGCTCTTGCATCGGCCTGACTGGCCTCATCGCGAGCAGACTCACTCCTACAGTTGATCGCGTTTGTTCAGTTGGAATGCGATCAAACTGTAGGAGTGAGCCTGCTCGCGATAGCAATATATGAAACGCCACCAACCTGTCATGAACCCCGCCTAATCTCAGCAGACCAACCCCAGAGCCTCAACCATGTTCAAAGGCCTGTCCCTGTTCCTGCTGCTGATCAGCCTCACCGCTCACGCCGAACAATGGCCGAATGAGCAATGGCCAATCGGCTCGCCGATCGCGGGCCCCGCCGTCGAGGCACTGGAAAGTTACGCCTTCCCGCCCCGCAACGACGCCACCCGTAAGGGCATCCGCACCGACGCCTTGTTGATCATCCGCGACGGCCAGATCGTCTACGAACGCTACGCCGGCCCGACCACCGCTCAGAGCCCGCATTTGACCTGGTCGATCAGCAAAAGCCTGCTGGCTACGGTGCTCGGTGTGGCCTACGGCGAAGGCCGGTTCAAGCTCGACGATCCGGCGCTGAAGTTCTACCCGGCGCTGGAAAAACACCCGGCGATCAGCCTCGGCCATCTGCTCAACTGGGCGTCCGGTCTGGACTGGCAGGAAGACTACGAATACGCCCCGCTGAAATCTTCGGTGGTAGCGATGCTCTACACCCGGGGCCATCGCGACATGGCGGCATTCACTGCGAACCACGACGCTTATGCCGCACCGGGTCAGGCTTTCCGTTATTCCAGCGGCGACAGCAATCTGCTCGCCGCCGCGCTGAAAGCTATCGTGGGGCCGCAGCGTTATGCCGACTATCCGTGGACAGCACTGTTCGAACCCCTGGGCATCCGCCATGCCGTGTGGGAAAGCGATGCCCGCGGCACCTTTGTCGCCTCGTCCTATGCTTATCTCACTGCACGGGATCTGGCGCGGGTCGGCCTGCTGATGGCGCGCGGCGGGCGCTGGAACGATCGGCAGTTGCTGCCCGAGGATTGGCTCGCGTTCAACCTCACACCGTTTGCCGGCTACAAGGCGCATCAGGACGAAGCCGTGCCGGGCGGCCATTGGTGGCTCAATCGTCCTGTCGATGGCGCAGCATCACCGTGGCCCGACGCCCCGCCCGACACCTTCGCCGCCCTCGGCCACTGGGGCCAGGCGCTGTACGTGATGCCCAGCCGGAAGCTGGTGATCGTGCGTTACGGCGATGACCGCGATGGCAGCTACCGGCACAACGAACTGCTCAAACGCGTGTTGCAGGCGGTGCGGCGATGAAGCGTTTTTTGCTGGTGCTGCTGTTGTTACTGCTCGGCTGGGGCTGGTATGAACGCGAGAATCTCTGGGCGTTTGCGGACATCATCAGCGCCTACACCGCCAAGGAATATTGCTCGTGCCGGTATGTGATGAACAACGATGCCGGGTATTGCCGCGGCTATGTGAAGCAGTGGCTGCCAACCAGCGGTTTTACCGATGACCCGTCGAGCAAAACCATTACCGTCAGCGGCATGGGCCGCAGCAACAGTGCGCAATGGCTGAGCGAACGCCAGGGCTGCCGCCTGAATCCCTGACCACAGCCGATCCCCTTGTAGGAGTGAGCCTGCTCGCGAAAGCGGTCTGACATTTAAAAAAGATGTCGACTGATATTCCGTCATCGCGAGCAGGCTCACTCCTACAGGATTTCACCAGCCAATCAATCAGTGGTGATCTCCAGTTTGCAATAACCGTGGAGGCGGTTAAGGTTCGTGTAGGTTTATCGCCCCCATGAGTGTTCAATGTTCAACCGCTCCCTCTATACAACCTTCGCCAGTCTGCTGTTGACCGCCGCTGCACTGCCGGCCCAGGCCAATTGGTATCTGGACGGCGAATCGTCGCGGCTGTCGTTCGTCAGCACCAAAAATGCCAGCGTGTCGGAAGTGCAGCGCTTTCTGGTGCTGCACGGCAAGGTCGATCCCAACGGTCGCGCCGAAGTCGAAGTCGAGCTCGAATCGATCAACAGTGGCATTCCCTTGCGTGATGAACGCATGCGCAAAGAGCTGTTCCAGATCGAGCAATTCCCCGTAGCGACCATCACCACGCAGATCGACCTGCGCCCGATCAACGATCTGGCCCCCGGCGCGCAGCTGGAATTACGCCTGCCGCTGACCGTCAGCCTGCACGGCAAGCAGCACGAATACCCGGCCGAGTTGCTCGCCACGCGTCTCGATGATCGACGCTTTCAGGTGGTGACCCTGGAGCCGCTGGTAATCAACGCCGAGGATTTCGATCTGGCGCCGGGCCTGGAAAACCTGCGCAAACTCGCCGACCTGTCGGCCATCAGTCTGTCGGTGCCGGTGGGTGCGGTGCTGATCTTCACGGCGCGCTGACATGCGCGGTGCGGTGTTCCCCTGGCGTGACGGCAACCGTTTCGAACTGTTGATCGACGGCCCGCAATTCTTTCCGCGCATGCTCGAGCACATTGCCCTCGCCAAGGAGCAGATCGAACTGGAGCTGTATCTGGTCGAGGCCGGCGCCTGCGCCGAAGCCATCGTCCAGGCTCTGGTCGCGGCGGCCGAGCGCGGTGTGCGTGTCCGGTGCCTGTTCGATGATTACGGCAGTCTCGCGTTTACCCTGACACTGCGTCAGCGCCTGACCGAGGCGGGCGTCGAGCTGCGTTTCTACAATCGCCTGAGCTGGCGGCGCTGGGTCGGCAACTTCTACCGCGATCACCGTAAATTGCTGCTGGTCGATCAATGCCTCGCGGTGGTCGGCGGCACGGGCGTGACCGATGAATTCTGGACGCCGGGCCATGATGTCAGCGAGTGGCACGAAGTCATGGTCGAGATCAGTGGCCCGTTGGTGCTCGATTGGCAATTGCTCTTCGATCGGCAGTGGATTGCCAACCGTTACCGCCGCGCCTGGCGACCGGCCGCGCATTTCGGTTTGCCGCGTCTGCCCCGCGTACCAGACAAGGGCGAGGGCATGGGCCGTGTGGCTTACGCCGATGCCCGTCAGCACCGCGACATTCTGCAATCACTGTTCCGCGCCTTGAACAGCGGCCAGCAACGCATCTGGATGGCCACGCCGTACTTTCTGCCAACCTGGCAAATCCGCCGCTCCCTGCGCAAAGCCGCGGCACGCGGTGTCGATGTGCGTCTGTTGCTGACCGGGCCGCGGACTGATCACCCTTCGGTGCGCTACGCCGGGCATCGCTACTACCCGCGCCTGCTCAAGGCCGGGGTGCAGATCTTCGAATACCAGCCGTGCTTCCTGCACCTGAAAATGGTTCTGGTGGACGATTGGGTGAGCATCGGCTCGTGCAACTTCGATCACTGGAATCTGCGTTTCAATCTGGAGGCGAATCTGGAGGCACTGGATCCGGCGCTGACGGCGGCGGTGGAGGCGAGCTTTGTGAAGGACTTCGGCTTGAGTCAGTTGGTGAGCCTGGAGCAATGGCAGCGCCGGCCGTTGTGGCGGCGGGTGAAGCAGCGGGTGTGGGGCTGGGTGGATCGGTTGGTGGTGAATATTCTCGACCGCCGCGGTTGAAGCAAGATCAAAAGATCGCAGCCTTCGGCAGCTCCTACAATGGCAGGATGTACACCCTGTAGGAGCTGCCGAAGGCTGCGATCTTTTGCTTTCATGGGTTACAGCAGTTCAAAGCTCTGCTGCGTCACCGCCTGCGAATCCAGGCCGATCTGTACGTTGAACTTGCCAGGCTCGGCTGCGTATTTGAGCTGGGCGTTGTAGAACTTCAGGTCGTCCTCGGTGATGGTGAAGTGCACGACTTTCTGTTCGCCGGCCTTGAGCATGATCTTCTGGAAGTTCTTCAGTTCTTTCACCGGGCGGATCATCGAGCCGGTGACGTCCTGGATGTACAACTGCACCACGGTTTCGCCATCACGCTTGCCGGTGTTCTTGACCATGACGCTGGCGTCGAGCTTGCCCGTGGCATTCAGCGTGGTCGATGACAGCGCCATGTCGCTCAGGGCAAACGTGGTGTAGCTCAGGCCGTAACCAAACGGAAACAGCGGGCCGGTGGTGTCATCGAAATATTGCGAAGTGTAGTTGCCCGGTTTGCCCGGCGTGAATGGCCGGCCAATGCTCAAGTGGTTGTAGTAGGTCGGGATCTGGCCCACGGAGCGCGGGAAAGTGACCGGCAGTTTGCCCGACGGGTTGTAGTCGCCGAACAGCACGTCGGCGATGGCGTTGCCGCCCTCGGTGCCGCTGAACCAGGTTTCCAGAATCGCGTCGGCCGACTGGTTCTCTTCGAGAATCGTCAGTGGACGGCCGTTCATCAACACCAGCACCAGCGGTTTGCCAGTGGCTTTCAGCGCGCGGATCAATTCGCGCTGGGTTTCCGGGATGTTCAGGTCAGTGCGGCTCGAGGATTCGTGGGACATGCCACGGGACTCACCGACAGCCGCGACGATCACGTCAGCATCCTTCGCCGCTTTCAGCGCTTCGTCGATCAGCACATTGGCCGGGCGCGGGTCATCGACCACTTCCGGGGCGTCGAAGTTGAGGAAGTTGAGGTAATCGAGGACCTTCTTGTCGCCTGTGATGTTGGCGCCACGGGCGTAGATCAGGTTGGCCTTGTCGCCAATCACCGCACTCATGCCATCGAACAAGGTGACCGATTGCGCCGGACGCCCGGCGGCGGCCCAACTGCCCATCATGTCGATCGGCGCCTTGGCCAGCGGGCCGACCAGGGCGATTTTCGCGTCTTTCTTCAGCGGCAGGGTTTCGTTCTGATTCTTCAGCAGCACCAGACTGCGACGCGCCACCTCACGGGCCTCGGCGCGGTGCAGGCGGTTTTCGGCGTAGGTGTCGGCCGGATCATCTGCAGCCTTGCCGATGCGCAGGTACGGATCCTTGAACAGGCCCATGTCGTACTTGGCCGCGAGCACTTCGCGCACGGCGTTGTCGATGTCTTTCTGTTCGATTTCGCCGGACTTGAGCAGCCCCGGCAGCTCTTTGCCGTAGAGGGTGTCGTTCATGCTCATGTCGATGCCGGCCTTGATCGCCAGCTTCGCCGCTTCACGACCGTCGCGGGCGACGCCGTGCTTGATCAGTTCGAAGATCGCGCCGTGGTCGCTGACCGCCAGGCCCTTGAAGCCCCAGTCCTTGCGCAGCAGGTCGTTCATCAGCCAGGTGTTCGCCGTGGCCGGAATGCCGTTGATCGAGTTCAACGCCACCATCACACCGCCAGCGCCGGCATCGATCGCCGCGCGGTAGGGCGGCAGGTAATCCTGGTACATCTTCACCGGGCTCATGTCGACGGTGTTGTAGTCGCGCCCGCCCTCGACCGCGCCGTACAGGGCGAAGTGCTTGACGCTGGCCATGATGCTGTCGGCGGCGCTCGGGGTTTCGCCCTGATAGGCCTTGACCATGACTTTGGCGATGCGCGAAGTCAGGTAGGTGTCTTCACCGAAACCTTCGGAACTGCGGCCCCAGCGCGGGTCGCGGGAGATATCGACCATCGGCGCAAAGGTGATGTCGAGACTGTCAGCGGCGGCTTCTTTCGCCGCAACCCGACCGGACTGGCCGATGGCGTCCATGTCCCAGCTCGACGCGAGGGCCAGCGGAATCGGGAAAATCGTACGGTGACCGTGGATCACGTCGTACGCGAAAAACATCGGGATCTTCAGGCGACTGCGCATGGCAGCGTCCTGCATCGGACGGTTTTCCGCGCGGGTGATCGAGTTGAAGGTGCCGCCGATGTTGCCGGCGGCGATCTCCTTGCGGATCAGCTCGCGGGGCATTTCCGGGCCGATGCTGATCAGGCGCAACTGGCCGATCTTCTCGTCGAGGGTCATTTGTTTCATCAGATTGCTGATGAAAGCGTCCTTGTTCTCCAGGGGTACCGGGGTCGTGGCGGCCAGTACCTGATGACTGGCCAGGCTGACGAACAGACCCAGCAAACACAGCTTCTTCATGAATTTTTTCTCAAGGGCCCAAACGGTGAGGCAACACCGGCCAGCCAAAATGTAGGGAGCGACTATTGTTGTTCGGGTACCGGCGCAAAACCCTGAGCCGGAAAACCGCAGCCGACCGCGGCAATGTGAACACGAAGGGCACTTTTTAGCCGATTAACCCGTCGCATGCCAGTGGCGGCGCCGATTATGCCCCAACCGCTGGCCGGGAATGCCCAGCGCTCGGTTTTTAAATCAAATGTGTCATGGAGCATCACTGCAATGAATATCAGCCCAACCTCTCGTTCACGTCTACAGATCGCCACGTTGCTGGTGTTCGCCACGCTGTTGACCGCGTGCGGCATCAACAATATCCCGACCCTCGATGAACAGGCGAAAGCCGCCTGGGGCCAGGTGCAGAACCAGTACCAGCGCCGCGCCGACCTGATTCCCAATCTGGTGGAAACCGTCAAGGGCTACGCGGCCCACGAACAGGAAACCCTGACTGCAGTGATCGAGGCACGGGCCAAGGCAACGTCGATTCAGGTCGATGCCAGCACCCTCGACAATCCCGAGAAGCTCAAGCAGTTCCAGCAGGCGCAGGATCAACTGACCGGCGCGTTGAGCCGTCTGATGGTGGTCTCCGAGCGCTACCCGGATCTGAAGGCCAACCAGAATTTCCTCGCCCTGCAATCGCAACTCGAAGGCACGGAAAACCGGATTGCCGTGGCGCGTCGCGATTTCATTCTGGCGGTGCAGAAATACAACACCGAGATCCGTACCTTCCCCGGTCGCCTGTGGCACAGCGTGATGTACAGCGATCTGCCGATGCGCGAAACCTTCGAAGCCACCACGCCCGGCGCGGAAAAGGCCCCGGAAGTGAAATTCTGATTCGAGGTTGCCCATGCGTGTGTTGAAACTGGGCCTGGTGCTGATGCTGTGGCTGTTCGCCGTCAGCGCCCGGGCCGAATTGACGT
This sequence comes from Pseudomonas sp. FR229a, assembly GCF_030209115.1. Taxonomy (NCBI): domain Bacteria; kingdom Pseudomonadati; phylum Pseudomonadota; class Gammaproteobacteria; order Pseudomonadales; family Pseudomonadaceae; genus Pseudomonas; species Pseudomonas sp. FR229a. The sequence goes on from NZ_JARVSP010000025.1 coordinate 214,570, forward strand.
TCCCGCCGCTGGGCGGACGCGTGGTCGATCAGGCACAAATGCTCGAGCCAACGGTGCGCGCGCAACTCAGCCAGCAATTGCAGGCGCACGAACAGGCCACTGGCGAGCAATTGGTGGTGGTCACGCTGCCGGACCTGCAGGGCACGACCATCGAGGATTTCGGCGTTCAGCTCGGTCGGCACTGGGGCATCGGCCAGAAGGACAAGAACAACGGTGCGCTGCTGATCGTCGCCCGTGACGAGCGCAAACTGCGCATCGAAGTCGGCTATGGCCTGGAAGATCGCCTGACCGATGCGCAGTCGTCGGTGATCATCCATCAGGTCATCACCCCGGCGTTCAAGACCGGCAACTTCAGCAAAGGCATCAGCGACGGCGTTGCTGCGATGCTGGTGGTATTGGGCGGCAATCCACTCGATGAACCGTCCACCGTGTACGAATCCAGCGGCGACCCGGCGGATGATTTCATCTCGCGGCATCCGGCGCTGTTCATGTTTCTGGTGATGTTGTTCATCCTGACGGTGTTTGTCTGCCAGATGCTCGGTATCCTGCCTGCCGGTCGGGGCGGCTCCGGAGGAGGGGGCGGTTTCGGCGGTGGCGGCGGCTTTGGCGGCGGTGGCGGCGGCGGTGGCTTCAGCGGTGGCGGGGGCAGTTTCGGCGGCGGCGGTTCGTCCGGCGGCTGGTGAGATCAAAAGAATAATGAGCAGGCACTTTTCGACATGGCATTACTGACTGAACACGAACAACGCAAAGTCGCCGAGGCCATTGCCCGGGTCGAACGCGACACCGACGCCGAACTGGTCACGGTGCTCGCTGCCCGCGCCGACGATTACGCGTACATCCCGCTGCTCTGGGCCAGTCTGCTGGCGCTGGTGTTGCCGGGCATCGTGCACTACCTCACGGGCTGGCTGACCCTGCGCAGTCTGTTGCTGGTGCAGTGGGGCATGTTCATCGTCCTCTGCCTGCTGTTTCGCCTGCCAAAGATCACGACCTATCTGGTGCCGCGCCGGGTGCGCCACTGGCGTGCCTCCAACCTGGCGCGGCGGCAGTTTCTTGAGCAGAACCTGCACCACACTGTGGGCAGTACGGGCATGCTGATTTTCGTCTGCGAGGCTGAGCGCTATGTGGAGATTCTGGTGGACGAGGGGATTTCCAAACGGCTGGATAACAGCAACTGGGATGCGATCGTCGCAGCATTTACCGAACAGGTCCGCCAGGGCCGCACGCTGGAGGGGTTTGTCACCTGCGTAGAGGCCTGTGGCGAGTTGTTGAAGGTGCATGTGCCGGTGACGCAGGTGCGGAACGAGTTGCCGAATCGGTTGGTGGTTCTGGGCTGATATTCCTTCTCGCTTGAGATCCAGACCCTCACCAGCCCTCTCCCAGAGGGAGAGGGCTGGTGAGGTGTTCTGTCGAGTTCCGCCGACCTGAAATGCCGATTCGAACTCAAATCCTGACAGCCATAGTCGACTCGGTCGTTCAGGTCGATGTCGAGCGCAAGACACCTCGATCGGCCCCCTCTCCCTCCGGGAGAGGGCTGGGGTGAGGGGCTTCTGGACCGTTGGGTAAATAAGAGGGTGTCGCCAATCCCCATCCCCCCTAAAATACCCGCCATTCCCGATTCCGCCCGTCCGAGGCCGTTTGTCCATGTCCGTTACCGCACCTTCCGCGCCGTCCGCCAGACCGGCCCCAGATCACCACGCCCAGTTCATCGAGCTGCTGCAAACCAGCCTCGACGACAACGGCTTCATCAAACTGGTGCTGGCCAAGTACGTCGGTGAAGAGGCGGATCTGCAGCGGGTCATCATCAAGCCGGTGACGGTCAAGGCGCAGCCGTGCCTGTCGTTCGTTTATCGCTACAAGACCCGCGACATCACCAAGAACCTGCCGCTGAGCGAGGGCGTGGCGCTGATTGCCGGGCTGCTGCCGACCTCGTTCAAAAATGCCCACTTGCTGGCGCTGACCGACGAAGCGCAGCTGGAATACAGCAAAAAGGGCAAGAGTTCTCTGTTCAAGAGCAAGCCTCAGCAATTGCGCGAAGCGCCGTCCGCCGAGCACAACCGCGAGAAAAACCGCTTCCTCGAATTGAGCCGCCCGTTCCTCAAGGACCTGGGCGTGACCAACGCTCAGCATGAACTGATCCCGGCGATGTCGCGCAAGTGGAAGCAGATCAACAAGTTCATCGAAGTGTTCAGTCACGCCTTGACCTCCTCGCCGCTGGCGCTGGACAAACCGGTGCGGGTCGCCGATTTCGGTTCGGGCAAGGGCTACCTGACGTTCGCCATCCACGACTACCTGCGCAACACCCTGAAGGCCGAGGGCGAAGTCACCGGCGTCGAGCTGCGCGAAGAAATGGTCAACCTGTGCAATGCCGCAGCGGCGAAGCTCGAGCATCCGGGGCTGGTGTTCAAATGCGGTGACGTGCGCACAGTGGCGCCGAGCGAGCTGGACGTGATGATCGCCTTGCATGCGTGCGACATCGCCACCGATTACGCGATCCACACCGGCATCCGCTCGGGCGCGTCGATCATCATGTGCTCGCCGTGCTGCCACAAACAGATCCGCCTGCAGATCCAGAGCCCGGCGCTGCTCAAGCCGATGCTGCAATACGGTCTGCACCTCGGCCAGCAGGCGGAAATGGTCACCGACAGCCTGCGCGCGCTGTTCCTCGAAGCCTGTGGTTACGAGACCAAGGTCTTCGAATTCATCTCGCTGGAACACACCAACAAGAACAAGATGATTCTCGCGGTGAAACGCGCCGAACCGGTCGATCCGTCGCAGCTGTTGGCGAAGATCGAAGAGCTGAAAGCCTTCTACCACATCAGCGAACACTGCCTGGAAACCCTGCTGCGCGCCGACGGCTATATGTCTTGAGAGGCAGCTGCAAGCTTCAAGCGGCAAGCTGCAAGTGAAGCATGACGCTGGTGTGCCTGATTTGGGTGATCCTGCTTTTTCTTGCAGCTTGCAGCTTGCAGCTTGCAGCTTGCAGCTTGCAGTCGGCTCAGGCGACAGATCGCGGGTGCTGGTCTTTACTCTGAAGCGCGAGATCTCGCAATCGCCCCCAAGGAGGAACAGGCATGTCCGGATGGTACGAAGTGAGCAAAAGCAGCAACGGCCAATTCAGGTTCGTGTTGAAAGCGGCGAATGCCGAAACGATTCTGACCAGCGAGCTCTACAGCACCCGCGCCGGTGCCGACGGCGGCATTGTTGCGGTTCAGAACAACAGCCCGCTGGATGAGCGCTACGAGAAAAAGTCGACCAGGGATGGCCATCCCTACTTCAATCTCAAGGCGGCCAATCACCAGATCATCGGCAGCAGCGAGTCGTATTCATCGGATGGCGCCTGTGACAAGGGCATCGCCAGCGTGAAGGCCAACGGCCCGACCAAAGTCATCAAGGACAAGACCCTGCCGGTCCTCTGAGGGCACCGAATTCCCTTGTAGGAGTGAGCCTGCTCGCGATGAGGCGATCAGATCCAACTCAGATGTCGCCTGTCGGACCGCTATCGCGAGCAGGCTCACTCCTACAGTTGGAATACATTCCATTGTGGGAGCGAGCCTGCTCGCGAACGCGTCAGCCCGGCCAATATCAAACCTCAACCGGTACCGACAATTTCGGATCACCGAGGGCATGGCTCTTGGCATCAAAAAACCGCAACTCGACCCCGGTACCTTCAAACACCTTGGCGTAGTGACGCTTCTGATGCTGGATGAACGCCGCGCTGCGCGGATAAATCGAGATCGCCACGCACTTCGGGTTAGCCAACCGCAGCGCGCGCACCAGATGCGCATCCTGCTCGCCCAGGGCATGGCCGAAGATGCACAGGCTGTCGCCATGGGCCAGTAACTGCTCATAGCAGAACGACAGATAATCCGAGCTGCGAATAGTCTTGAGCTTGTCGGCGCTCGGTCCTTCGGTGACGAACAGCGGCACGTCATCCAGCGTCTTGATCGTATTGTTGATCGCGAAACTGCCGAGCAGAGTGCCCTCGGTCGAAGTCAGTTTGCGCGCGGTGCCGTCCTGATTGCGCACCAGATGTAGACCACCGTGCAGGTACAGCAGACGTGGTTTGTCGGTGGCGCTTTGGCTCAGGTCGAAACTGGCGTCCGCGCCGTTGAACAGATCGTCGATGGCTTCGCCCGGGTGCTGCAGCGCCCAATAGTTGAGCAGGTCGTAGTTGGTGGTGAACACCGTGCGATAGCGCGCCAGTTCTGCATTCAGCACCGTCAGCGTCGAAGGCTGCACCAGCCGCCACGGGATGTGCACCGCGTGCACGGTGTTGATCAGCGCTTCCTTGATCGCGTAATAGCGATTGCGCGGTGCCGCCGAGCTGACCGCCAGGGCCTTGTTGACCCGGCTGGTGGTTTTCAGGGCGCCCAGCACTTGCTCGAAGCTGCGGGTTTGCAGCGCATCGAACACCGCCAGTTCCGATGGGCTCAGCGGTTTCTCTTCGACCGTACGGGCGTTTTCGAACAGCGAGTCGTAGCCGAAGTCATCCCATACCGCGCGACTGGCGCCGTTGCCCACCAGCAAACCGCTGAAAGCGGTCGTGGTGCGCAGGGCATTCCAGTCTTCGAGGGTGGCGTCGACAGTGAGAAAATCGGTCATTGCGTGGGCGGTCTCAAAACAAAGGGCAGATGGACGGCGACTTTATCACGAGCGGACATTGAGCCAGATCAACATTGCTGGTGACCGATCGGTCGATGCTGTGTGCACCCGCCGAATCGAGGCAGTCGATCCGGCTCCAGTCAGGAGACACACGATGAGCAGCACCTTCTTCATTCCGGCGGTCAACATCATGGGCAGCGGCTGCCTCGATGAAGCGATGCTCGCGATTCGCAATTATGGCTTTCGCAAGGCGCTGATCGTCACCGACAGCGGGCTGGCCAAGGCCGGCGTGGCCGCAATGATCGCCGAGAAACTGGCGATGCAGGACATCGATTCGGTGATCTTCGATGGCGCCAGACCGAACCCGAGCACGGCCAATGTCGAATCGGGGCTGGGGCTGTTGAAGGAAAACCACTGTGATTTTGTCGTGTCACTGGGCGGCGGCTCGCCGCACGATTGCGCCAAGGGCATTGCCCTGTGCGCGACCAATGGCGGGCAGATCGGCGATTACGAGGGCGTCGACCGCTCCAGCAAACCGCAACTGCCGCTGATCGCCATCAACACCACCGCGGGTACGGCCAGCGAGATGACCCGCTTCTGCATCATCACCGACGAATCACGCCACGTGAAAATGGCCATCGTCGACCGCAACGTCACGCCGCTGCTGTCAGTCAACGACCCGGAGTTGATGGTTGCGATGCCCAAGGGCCTGACCGCCGCCACTGGCATGGACGCACTGACCCACGCCATCGAAGCCTACGTTTCGACCGCCGCCAACCCGATCACCGACGCTTGCGCGCTGAAGGCCATGAGCCTGATCAGTAGCAACCTGCGTCTGGCCGTGCGCGACGGCAGCGACCTGGCGGCGCGGGAGAACATGGCTTACGCGCAGTTTCTCGCCGGTATGGCGTTCAATAACGCGTCGCTGGGTTTCGTCCACGCCATGGCGCATCAACTGGGCGGCTACTACGACTTGCCCCACGGCGTGTGCAACGCCGTACTGTTGCCGCATGTGCAGAGCTTCAATGCGCTGGTCTGTGCTGATCGACTCAGGGATGTCGCTCACGCCATGGGCGCGGATATTCGTGGTTTCAGCGCGGAGGAGGGTGCGCAAGCGGCGATCCATGCCATTCGCAGCCTCGCCAAAGACGTCGAGATTCCCGGCGGACTGCGTGAGCTGGGCGCGAAGCTCAGCGACATCCCGGTGCTCGCCGCCAATGCCTTGAAAGACGCCTGCGGACTGACCAATCCGCGAGCGGCGGATCAACGCCAGATCGAAGAGATTTTCCGTAATGCGTTTTGAGTGAGGGCGCGAAGGCGAGCGACGCCGAGCAGTTCATCGCCTGTTCGTGCCGCGACGGTAAATGTCCGCACACGGCCCCAATCTGAAGTTTCGCCGGCAATGTTGTGAACAGCGGATATCCGGTACTGCCCGACCGGCAAGCGGTGCTCAGCCGGGGTTGCCCATTTTCGGTCGCTTTCGACACCGGCCCGGGCAATCTCCAGGCCGGTGTCCAGATCGAAAATACTGACGAAACCTTCGGCCCGAGTGACATCTCCCGAAAACACCGGAGGCGCGTCAACCTGTGCTCCCTCTATCGGTTCGAGAACGAGCGGGACGTCGATGGCGGGCCGCAGTCGCACCTCATATGCGCGCTCGTCACTCCATTGCGACGTGTTGCCTGCGTACGTCTGGTGGGCGTGAATCCTTTGCTGGCCCTGAGCCTGAGCGCCGCTGATGCTGAATGCCCATCGTCCATTTGCGCTGACCTTTCCTGCGCCGAGCGAATGGGTATTTTCAATGTTCCAGACCTGCACAAGCGCATCGGGTATGCCGCTGCCGAGCAACAGTGTTGCAGGCCCGGTCGTGCTGCCCTGTTCTGGATAGGTGATGGTCGGCGCCGGTGGCGGTTGTGAAATTTGCTCGTCGCGAGTGCTCATCGTTCTTCTCGTCTACGGCGGATATGAACGCTGAGGTTGGCATGACGTGCCTGACTTAGAACCTGTAAAAACTACCAGTTCTTCAGGCTTTTTTGATCGGTGAGTAATTTCGTTTTCTTCTGAAAAACTGTCATTTATGTCAGTTGTCTGCAATGGCTTCTTCAGGTCGAATGCTCCGGACAAGGGGATCGAGTCGATCTCTTCAAGAGCATACGAACATGTCGAACTCCGCCGCGGCAAACTCACCAAACGCGCAGTCAGCCGGGGAGCTCGATGAGCTGTTTGGGCAACGAACGCTCGAATTTCCCGGAGCGAGCAAAACCATTGGCAGAGGCGTGGCGATCACCCCGTCGGGGCAGATCATGGTCAACGCAACGGTCGAGCAGTCGGGCCATTCGTACTACGGCCTCGCGCGTCTGGATGGCAATGGAAATCCGGATCCGGCCTTTGGTGAAGGCGGCTATCTCTGCGGCCAGTTCGGTACCGGCCTGCTATCGCAAGGCGGATCCTTGATCGTTGATGCGCTCGGACGGATCTGGATGTGCGGTGTGGTCGGCGTGGTCACAGACAGGGCTCTGGAATACCAGCAAGTCATCGCCCGGTTTTCCCCCGACGGCTCGCCGGACATCGAGTTCGGCGGCGACCGGAGCGGCTATCGGATTGTGCCCATGCGTATTCCATCGCTGGCCGGTGCCACGCATGGGCATCTGATTCTGGCGAAATCTGTCCCACAGGTGACCGAGCCGGACAGACTGCTGTTTGTCACCTCGCAAAGGGGCAGTGGCTTGCTCACGCGGCTGCATTTCGACGGCTCGGACGATTTGACGTTCGCTGCCAACGGCTGGATGCCCCTGACCCTGCCGAGGGTGGCCATTTCCTTGCTCGGGATCGTCCAGCTCGGCAGTGGGCTGATTCTTGTGCACGGCAAGACAGAAATAACCAACCAGGGATTGGTCATGGCGTTCGATCACAGCGGCAACCTCGCAAAAGCATTCGGCGACGAGGGGATTTTGCTGCTGAATATCCAACGGGATGGCAAGCCGCTCGAAAGCAGCGTGGCGGAGATTGTTGTGCAAACGGCAGCGCGACTGCTCCTGCTTGGTTCGGCGGTCGAGTCATCTGAAGGTGAGAAACTTCAACATGCGTTCATCAGCGGTATCACTTACACCGGTGCGATGGATGAAACGTTCAATCGCAAAAATCCTGTGATCACCCCAGCGCCAGGGGCTCTGGACCTCAGGCAATGGCAAGCGGGTTTCGCGCTGGACGATATCGATGGCCAACGGATCGTTGCGGTCGGACAGACCTCGGGCAGCACGCGTGGCTTGCTGACGGCGGGCTTTCTGGTTGACGGCGCGGAGGATGATTCTTTCGATGTCGATGGCGCGAAGGATATTTCGTGGCCCGCCATCGATGCCTGCGCGCAAGGCTCTTCGATCCTGGTGTTGGGTCGCAAGGACGACAGCGCGAAGTTGGTCCGCTTGCTGACCGCCTCTGCGACGAAACGCCGTGACAGCACTGGCCTTTGAGCAGGCACAGGTAAAACCGGGCTATCCTGCCGACTCGAATGAACCTGTCTTCGAGTCTCCCATGCTGCAAAAAAGCCTGATCCGCCGCCTCGACCTGATCACCCTGCAACTGTTCGTCGCCGTCCACGAGGAAGGCACACTGACCCGTGCGGCCGCGCGCGAAGCCATTGCGGTGTCGGCGGCGAGCAAGCGTCTGATGGAATTGGAGGAGGCGCTGGGCATCGCACTGTTCGTGCGCCAGGCCAAAGGCATGGTCCTCACCGCGGCCGGTGAAACCCTGCTGCACCATGCCCGGCAGATGCTTTTCAACGTGGAAAAAATGGGCCTGGAGCTGGGTGAGCACAGCCACGGGGTGCGCGGTTACGTGCGCATGCTGGCCAATCTTTCAGCAATCATTCAGTTTCTGCCCGAAGACTTGCGTGACTTCTCTGCGCAGCATCCGCAGGTCAAGACCGACCTCGAAGAACGGCCCAGCGCCGGGGTGATTCAGGGCGTGCTCGATGGCGTCGCGGACCTCGGCATCTGTTCCGATGACAGCGATACCAAAGGCCTGCACAGCGTGTTGTACCGCCTGGACAAACTGGTGGTGGTGATGCTCCCGGAGCATCCCTTGGCGACGCGCGAATCGGTGACCTTCCACGAAACTCTCGACAGTGACTACGTCGGTTTGCACGCGGCCAGTTCGATCAACATGCGCACCCATGCGGCGGCGCGACAGGCCGGCAAAGTTCTGCGCATCCGCATTCATGTGCCGGGATTCGATGCGGTGTGCCGGATGGTGCAGGCGAACATGGGCATCGGCATTCTGCCGCAGCGAGCCTATGAGTTGTTTGGTCAGGCGCTGGGATTGCGGGCGGTGCCGCTGACCGATGCCTGGTCGGACCGTGCGCTGATAGTAGTGGTGCGCGATGAAGCGGGATTGTCGCCGGTGAGCCGAATGTTGTTTGAGCATTTGCGTGCGCCGTAGATCTTCATTGCGGCTGATGGCCTCTTCGCGAGCAGGCTCGCTTCTATAGGGGATCTGGGTGAACTCAAATCTGTGGGCGACGCAAAACCTGTAGGAGTGAGCCTGCTCGCGATGGCTGACCTGAGGTCACCGAAACTTTCTGGAGCATTCGCATTTCGCGAACGCTCATTGCCGAGAGACGGCTGGATTGTCCAATCATCGTTCCTCTAGCCTTGGCCACCTATTCCAAGAACAAGAGGTACCCCGCGATGACTGCCCCTTTGAGTGCAATCAAAGTGATCGAGATCGGCACCCTGATCGCCGCGCCGTTTGCCGCGCGCATGCTTGCCGAGTTCGGCGCAGAGGTGATCAAGATCGAAGCCATGGGCCAGGGCGACCCGCTGCGCAAATGGCGCAAGCTGCACGAAGGCACGTCGCTGTGGTGGTACCTGCAATCGCGCAACAAGAAATCCCTGGCACTCAACCTCAAATCTACTGAAGGCATCGAACTGGTCAAGCAACTGGCCGGCGACGCCGACGTGATCATCGAAAATCTGCGCCCCGGCGCGCTGGAAAAACTCGGTCTGGGCTGGGACGTGCTGCACGCCTTGAATCCGAACCTGACCCTGGTGCGTATCTCCGGCTACGGCCAGACCGGCCCGTACCGCGACCGTCCCGGTTTCGGTGCGATTGGCGAGGCCATGGGCGGCATCCGTTACACCACCGGCAATCCCGATTCGCCACCGGCGCGGGTCGGCGTCAGCCTCGGCGATTCGCTCGCCTCGCTGCACGCGGTGATCGGCGCGCTGATGTCGTTGTTGCGGGTCAAGACCGGGCAGGGCGGCGGGCAGATTGTCGATGTGTCGCTGGCCGAAAGCGTGTTCAACGTCATGGAGAGTCTGGTGCCGGAATACGACATGCTCGGCCATGTCCGCGAACGCAGCGGCGGCGCCTTGCCGGGCATCGCGCCCTCCAACACTTACCTCACCGCCGACGGTGCCTACGTGGTGATCGCCGGCAACAGCGACCCGATCTACAAGCGCTTGATGCACACCATCGGCCGCGCCGATCTGGCCGACGCGGATGAATTCGCCCACAACGACGGCCGCGCCGCCAAGAGCGGATTGCTCGATGCGGCCATCACCCACTGGACCAGCAGCCTGCCGATCGACGAAGTTCTGGCTGCCCTCGAAGCCGCCGAAGTGCCGGCCGGGCGAATCTACTCGGTGGCCGACATCGTCGCCGATCCGCACTATCAGGCGCGGGACATGCTGCTCAATGCCGAGCTGCCTGGTGGCGCCACAGTGAAGATGCCCGGCATCGTCCCCAAGCTCTCGGAGACCCCCGGCGGGGTGAACTGGTCCGGGCCGAAACTGGGCCAGCACACCGACGCTATTCTGGCCGGGCTGGGCCTGACTGAACTCGACATCGAACGCCTGAAAGGCCAAGGGGTGGTGCAATGATCACTGACTATTCGCACCAGCTGATCGTCCAGGAAGTCTCGCCCCGCGACGGTTTGCAGATCGAGCCGACCTGGGTGGAAACCGCTGACAAGATCGCCCTGATCGATCAACTGTCGCAGGCCGGATTCAGCCGCATCGAAGCCGGCTCGTTCGTTTCGCCCAAAGCCATCCCGGCCCTGCGTGACGGCGAGCGGGTGTTCACCGGCATTCAGCGCCAGCCGGGGGTGATCTACGTGGCGCTGATCCCCAATCTGAAAGGCGCACAACGGGCAGTGGCGGCGAAGGCCAATGAGTTGAATCTGGTGATGTCCGCCAGCCAGACCCACAACCTCGCGAATATGCGCATGCGTTGCGAGGATTCGCTGGCAGCGTTCGCTAACATCGTCGCGTTTGTCAGCGGCTCGGGTGTACGCCTCAACGGCAGCATCGCCACCACCTTCGGCTGCCCGTTCGAAGGCAAGATTGACGAGGATCGCGTGCTGCAGATCGTCGACGCTTATCAGGAGCTCGGCATTCAGGGCATCAGCCTCGCCGATACCACCGGCATGGCCAATCCGCGTCAGGTGGATCGTTTGGTACGGCGTGTTTTGCAGCGGGTTTCGCCGGCCGATCTGACCCTGCATTTCCACAACACCCGTGGCCTCGGTTTGTGCAACGTGCTGGCCGCTTACGAGGCCGGCGCACGGCGCTTCGATGCGGCGCTCGGTGGCCTCGGAGGTTGCCCGTTTGCGCCGGGGGCGTCGGGCAATATCTGCACTGAAGACCTGGTGAACCTGTGCGAGGAAGTCGGCATTCCCACCGGGATCGATTTGCCGTTGCTGCTGAAACTCTCACGTGGCTTGCCAGATCTGTTAGGCCACGAAGTCCCCGGCCAACTGGCCAAGGCCGGGCGCAACTGCGACCTGCACCCGATCCCGACCTGATACACATCAATCCCTTGTAGGAGTGAGCCTGCTCGCGATAGCGGTGTATCAGGCGCCGCATAGGTTGCCTGACACACCGCCATCGCGAGCAGGCTCACTCCTACAGTTGAAACCGCATACCAGACAACAAAAACAATCGGACGCCCATCGGCAGTCCGCCTGGAGAAAAGCTATGAGCCTCAATGTAATGGAGGCGGGCGTGAGTCCGTCCGTCGATCACGACGCCGAGAAAGCCCTGGTCAGCAAAGTCGCCTGGCGCCTGATGCCGCTGATCATGGTCTGCTACCTGTTCGCCTTTTTCGATCGCATCAACATCAGCTTCGCCAAATTCCAGTTGCAGACCGACCTGAGCCTGAGCGACACCGCCTACGGTCTCGGCGCCGGGCTGTTCGTGGTCGGTTACGTGCTGTTCGAAGTGCCGAGCAACATGATGCTGTACAAGGTCGGCGCACGGCGCTGGATTGCGCGGATCATGATGTCGTGGGGCGTGGCAACGGCGGCGATGGTCTTCGTCAACAGCGAATGGCAGTTCTATGCGCTGCGCTTCGTCATCGGCGCGATGGAAGCCGGGTTCGCCCCCGGCGTGCTGTATTACCTGACGCTGTGGTTTCCGCAGCACTTCCGTGGCCGCATCACGTCGATGCTGTTTCTCGCCTCGGCATTCGCCGGACTGGTCGGCGCGCCGTTCTCCGGGCTGGTGCTGCAACACCTCGACGGCGTATTGCAGATGCGCGGCTGGCACTGGTTGTTCCTGCTCGGTGGCGTGCCGTGCATCGCGCTCGGGTTTCTCGTGCTCACCCAGCTCAAAGACCGCATCGAGGATGCGCACTGGCTGACCGCTGACGAGAAGAAATTGCTTTCCAGCCGCATCGCCCAACACGAGCCGCACAAAAGCGGCGGCTCATTGCTCGCGGCGCTGAAAATCCCCGGTTTCCTGACGTTGGGTTTGATTTACTTCCTGATCCAGGTCGCGTCCTACGGCCTGAATTTCTGGGCGCCACAATTGATTCGCAGCGCCGGCACCGAAAGCCCGGTGATGATCGGCCTGCTGACCGCCATTCCCTACATCTGCGGGGCGATCAGCATGGTCGTGATCGGACGCTTGTCCGACGCCACCGGTGAGCGGCGCAAGTTCGTCGCCGGGCTGGTGATCGTCGGCGCGATCGGCTTCTTCAGCGCGGGGATTTTCGCCAGCCACACGACATTCCTGATCGTCGCGCTCGGGCTGCTCGGTGCGGGCATCATCGCTTCGATCCCGAGCTTCTGGACCCTGCCACCGAAGTTGCTCGCAGGTGCCGGTGCCGGCGCGGCAGGCGGGATCGCGGTGATCAATACCCTGGGGCAGTTCGGCGGGATCGTCAGCCCGGTCATGGTCGGACGCATCAAGGACCTCACCGGCAGCACCACCCCGGCGCTTTACGTCATCGGCGTCGCCGCGCTGATTGCTGCAGCATTGCTGCTGTGGGGCTTGCCGCAGAAGTTGCGGACGCTGGACAAGTATTGAGATTGGCGGCGTCTGTGATGACGCCTTCGCGAGCAGGCTCGCTCCCACATTTGGAATGCGCTCTCCTGTGGGAGCGAGCCTGCTCGCGAATTCCGACTTCAGACGCATGAGAAGACTGGCTGGCCTGATCTGTTGAATCCTCCGATGCAGAAAGGGATAGTGCTCGCCTGGAAATATCTTCAAGGAGCAGGAATTGACAATGAAGTCCATGTGGATCAGCGCTGCGGTGCTCTACGGATGGTTAATGACTGGGCAGGCGTGGGCCGATTGCACGCGGCCCGCGGTCAGCGCAGAAGCGGATTTTTCTCTGTGCAAGGACTGGCCGGCTTATTCGCAGTTGACGATTACCGCGCTATCGACGTTCGTGCCCGATCCCGTCTATGCCGACGGCGGCAGGGTGGGTTCATACAATCTCGATTTGGCCGTCATCTCGGCAGGCAGTGCCCAACCGCTGGCGACCTATCATCAGCCGTCGGCATTTCTCTCCGATGCCATCGCGCTGGAGAGTCTGGAACTGGATACCGCGCGCTATAAACTCACGCCCGACCTGCGTGCATTCGGCGTACGCGCCCAGTTCAAAGGCTCCTCACGCGTCAATCCGCTGGATGAAACGTTGCTGTCGCTCTATGTGAAAGAGGGCGACAAGTTGCGCCCGGTGCTGGATCGCTTGGTCGTCTACAGCTTCAGCGGCGAATGGGATGGCAATTGCGCGGGCGAGCGCTCGGAGACGGTGCGCACGCTCGAGATGGGCAAAACCGGTGCCCATGGTTATGCCGATATCATTGTCCGCTCAGTCACCACGGGCCTGGCCGGTGAGGGACCACCTGACAGCTGCGAATTGAAGACCACCCACGAAAAGCCAGTGCTGACCACGTTGCGCTACGACGGCAAAACGTACGTGTTGCCGCAAGGTTTCAAGGGCATGTGACTGGCGTTTTCACGACGCGCAGTGATCGGACGTGATCGCCTGATATAGACTTTGTGCCACGTATTCTGGCGCTTGCAGGTTTTCCATGACTCCATCATTGCTGTTGGCCGTTCTGGCTTCGGGTTTCATCTACGGGATCACGCCGGGGCCGGGTGTGCTGGCGGTGTTCGGGATTGGCGCGGCGCACGGGCGGCGGGCCGGGGCGGGGTTTCTCTGTGGGCACCTGCTCGGCGATGTGATCTGGTGCAGCACCGCGCTGGTGGCGATCGTCGGCGCGCGGGAAATCGGCAGCACTGCATTTGATGTGCTCGGCGTGCTCAGCGCGTTATACCTGTTCTGGCTCGGCTGGCGTGCGGTGCGTGCCCAGCGTCGCAATGGCGACGAAGCGCAAGGCGCGGCGCGCCAGCCGTTCTGGCACGGCATCGTCTTCGGCCTGACCAATCCCAAGGCGTACCCGGTAGCGGTGGCGACCTTCACCGCGCTGCTGTCGAGCCGCGCCGAATTGCTCAACTGGTCAATGCTGCCGGCGCTGATCGCCCTGAGTTTCATCGGCGGTGCGCTGGCTTACGCCATTCTTATCGGTGTGGTTGGCGCGCAACGAGTGCGTACGGTGTATCAGCGTCACGAACTGCTGATCACCCGTTTGTGCGGCGTGATGTTTATCGGTTTTGCCATCAATGCGCTGGTGCACGCGCTCCCAGGGTTGATGCCGAAGGGCTGATGCTGAGCAAGCACCGTTCGTCGCGCCCGGGGCGGTTTTTCTAAACCTTTGACCGTCAAAGCATTCCTAACTGAGGCGGACGCTTGTCCGCCGCGATATCTTGAGCAGCGGGAGAAACACGGCCCGCTTGAATTTTCAACGAAGGAGGGCGCGACCATGAGCCGGATGGCCACCCGTTTACGTAACGTCAGTTTTGCAACCCTGCTGGGCCTGTGCGCCAGCACTGCGTTCGCCCAGTCGCCTGCCGAATTCATCAACGATGCCTCTGCCAAAGGCATGGCCGACATCGAAGCCAGCCGTCTGGCACACGGCAAGACCGAATCGAAAGAGGTCAAGGATTACACCATCGTCGTCATCAACGACCGCACCACTGCCAACCAGCACCTGGCGAAAATCGCCAAGAAACTCGACCTGCCGGTTGCGCCCCGCGAAGAACTAGCCGACAAGGCCAAAGAGTTGATGCCGGAAGTGAAGGACGGCGCAACCTTCGATCAGGCCTACGCCGCCAGTCAGGTCAAAGCCACCGAAGAGGCGATTACCCAGATCGAACAACAGGCACAGACCACCGACGTGCCTGAGATCAAAGCGTTTGCCGATGAGACCTTGCCGAAATTGCAAAGTCATCTGGAGAAGGCCCGCGCGTTGCAGGCCAGTCGCTGAGTTCGCTGCATTATTGCAACGCGACCGAGACCTTCAGTTGAAATGCGATGCGTGCCCTGTGGGAGCGAGCCTGCTCGCGAAAGTTGTGTGTCAGTCAATGAGGTTTTGACTGACCATCCATCTTCGCGAGCAGGCTCGCTCCCACAGTGTGTTTACACCCTGGATTTGTTCAGCACTCGTTCAAATCCTGCTTGGGCTTGCTCTTGTCACCTAGCCCCTCTAGATCAAACACCTGATTCTCACCCAGTGCGCGGTAATGCCGGCGCAGCGCTTCCAGCTGTTTCAAATCCAGCGCCTCCAGCCCGAGCATCGCGTTCTGCGCCTCCTTGTTCACCCGCAGTAGCTCATCGAGTTTCAAATGCAGAATGTCGGTATCGCGGTTCTGGGTGTTCTGAATCAGGAACACCATGAGGAACGTGATGATCGTCGTTGAGGTATTGATGATCAGCTGCCACGTGTCGTTGTAACCAAAAATCGGCCCGCTCAACCCCCACAACCCGATCAGAATCAACGCCCCCATGAACGTCTTCGGGCTACCGGCCCACAGGGCAAGTTTCTGGGCAATCTTGGCGAATTTCATGATGGAAGTCCTTGTTTTGGGAGCCTGAAATTCAGACATCGGCGTTGCGCTGAAAATTCTGTTTACAAAGTTTCAGTGCAGGACTTTGGTAGGGAAGGCGTGCCGCGTGGATCGCTGTATCGTGTCGGCAGCCGTTTTTTCCAGGCTCCCAGAACGCCCCGACAGGAGAACGCAATGAGTTGGTCTGCCAAGCAATACGTCGCTTTCGAAGATGAACGCACCCGCCCGGCCCGTGATCTGCTGGCGGCAATACCCACGGCACAGGCGCGGGCGGTGGTGGACATTGGTTGCGGGCCGGGCAATTCCACCGGGTTGCTGGTGCAGCGGTTTCCTGAGGCGAGGGTCAGTGGCCTCGACAGTTCGGCAGACATGATTGCCGCCGCGCGCAAGCGCTTGCCAGATTTGCAGTTTAAGGTGGCCGAGATCGACAAATGGGCTGACCAAGGTCCGTTCGATGTGATCTTCGCCAATGCGGTGTTGCAGTGGGTGCCTGATCACCATTCGTTGCTGCCAGCCCTGGCGAGCAAGCTCTCAGACGGCGGCAGCCTGGCGCTCCAGATGCCGGACAACCTCAACGAACCGTCCCACCGCTTGATGCGCGAAATCGCCGCGGATGGGCCATGGGCAAGCAAGCTTGCAGACGCTGCGGGACAGCGTACTGACATGGCAAGTGCCAGCGAGTATTTCTCGATCCTCCGTCCGCACTGCACGCGGGTCGATGTGTGGCGCACGACTTATCATCATCTACTGGCGGACGGAGCGGCGGGGGTGGTTGAGTGGTTCAAGGGCAGTGGTTTGATTCCGTTTCTGAGCCCGTTGACCGAGGAAGAGCGCGCGCAGTATCTGCGGAGATACCTGGCGGAAGTTGCAAAGGCTTACCCAGCATTGGCCGACGGCTCGGTGCTGTTGCCGTTTCCGCGTTTGTTTATTGTTGCGACTCGCTGAATCACGCCTCTAAGTTTCTTGAGTTCGCCACGTTATCTCAGGTCGGCGCATCTCTCGAAAGCAACCCGGTCGGTTCCCTCTCCCTCGGGAGAGGGTTAGGGTGAGGGGCCTTTCGGAGCATGAAACCCGATCATCGCTGCACTGCCACCAGCATCATCATCGGCCGCTCGCGTTCTTCGGCCAACGCCGGTTGCGCTGCAACCTCTTCGTCACTCGGTCCCCACTCATTGACGTGACGAATATTGAAACCCGCTGCGATCAACGTATTGAGCAACGTGCCCACGGTCCGATGCTGCTTGATCACGCCGTCGGCCAACCAATTCGTCACCCGCTCGCCTTCCATCTGATAGCTTTCCAGCGGCCAGCGCTTGCGACCTTCGTTGTCGATCAGCCAACCCGGATTGCGTGGCGCCATGAAAATCGGATGTTCAATTGAAAAGACAAAATGCGAACCCGGTTTGAGTGCGGCATACAGTTGCGCGAACAACCCCGGGAGATCTGTTATGTAGTGCAGTGCTAGCGAGCTGTAGGCGAGGTCGAAACTGCAGGCGGGCAAGTCGAGGTGTTCGAGGTCGGCGCGTTCATAGCGCACATTCGCGACGGTCGTCGATTGCCGTGCGCGGTCGAGCATCCTCTCGGAGACGTCCAGCCCCAGCACGCTGGCCGCGCCTTGCTCGACTGCCCAGCGGCTGAACCAGCCATACCCGCACCCCAGATCAACCACATTCAGACCGTGCATGACCGGCAGCAATGCCTTGAGCGCTGGCCATTCCGGGGCGGCATCGAGGCCGCCGATCGAGCGATTCATCTGGCTGTAGCCGTGGAAGAACTCGGGATCATCGTAGATGTTTTGCGTCATGTTGACGGTGTCCTTTCAATGCGTTTGCGTTGAATGTGTCGGAGAAATTTCTCTTTTCCCAGCGCTTTTACACGTGGTGCGCCATGGCTGTTTAAAGTCGAATCGCGTTACGTCCCGATGCCTACAAATCCTTGCGCCGCTGCCTACCGGTACGCCAGAATCCGCCGGCTTGTGCGCCGGGAGGGCGGTCGGTAACTTGGTTCGCGTCACTGATTTCCAGTGATCGGGTTTAGCAGCCCGGCCAGGATTGACCAACGGTTGCACATGTACCTTCCAGTCAGGCTTCGCCTGCACTTGATGGTGGCTGTGCGCATGGCACCCTCGGGTGCGCCGGGTTTTGGACTTCCTACCGGTCTGCTAACTTGCGTACAGCTGCCACCCTTTCGTATAGCAGCGGGATGGTCGCAGTTACCACTACAGGAAGATTCCATGTTCAAGGTAACGCCAAATCCGCCGGAGACCGACCCGGCCTCTCCGTACGAGTCCCTCGACTCAAAAAAACTCCACGAAGCCGCCGAACGCGCCCTCGACCACTATCTCATCCCACCGAAAACCACTTCACCGTCGTACCAGACCAGCAGCATGTTCCAGGTCAACCCAAGCACCGACACCGAGTCGCTATTGGTCAATGCCAGCGAATCCCTCGGCTCGGCCAGCGTCATGCTCGGCGACTTCGCCGCCTTGCTCGACGGCAGCCAACGCAAAACCCTGCTCGGCATCGCCCAGGTCGTCATGCTGGGCGAACTGGCGGTGAATCAGGTTTTGGATAATGTGGTGCCGGTGGGTTAGCCGGCGTTGATTTCCGGGTAAAAAGAAACCGGTCGTTGCGACCGGTTTTTCGTGCGATATAGTTTCTTCAGACACTGGCGAGCAGGCATTCATAAGGAATACGCAAGCCATCGTGCAGACGTTTGATCATCGCCAGACTCAGCTTGCGTTTGCGGTTCAGCACCTCCGAAACGCGGCCACTTGTGCCAATAAAGGGCTCAAGATCCCGCGGTGTCAAACCCTGCTGATCCATACGAAATTTGATGGCTTCAATGGGATCAGAAGGCGGCATCGGAAAATGCTGCTCCTCATACTTTTCGATCAGCAGAGCGAGAATTTCCAACTCATCGCCCTCCGGCGAGTCGATTTCTGCACCCCACAGCTGTTCCATGCGCAGCAATGCGGCGCTCAGGTCTTCCGGGCTACGAATGGGTCTGATGTTCATTAAACGGTCTCCGCGTTGATCTGGTCGTATTGAGCGTGAGTCCCAACGAAGCGGATAAAGCCGAGTTGCCGTTGGTAGTCGATCGCCAGAATCACTCGATATTTATTCCCGCCGATATTGAATACCACCCTGGCTCCCTTGAGGACGCTCGCAAGACGCTCGCAGAAAAGGCGGGGGTTTCCGAATCCACCATCAAGCGATTCGAAGCGACCGGGCTCGTGACGTTGGAGGCTTTGATCCTGATCGCCACTGCGCTTGATGAACTCGACGCTGTGACCAAACTGTTCAAACCTGAGCACCCGGGCTCGCTGGATGAGCTGAAGAATGCCAGGCGCAAGAGAGGGATGCGCTGATGATCAAGCCGTTCAAACAAACAGAAGCGCTGAATGTTTTGAAAGACGGCGCCAAGGTTGGTGAGCTGAAAAAAGTCGCGGGCCGCTGACTTCGGTGGCCGCACTCCCGGCAAGCCTACGCGCAAGCGGATCATGGAGATCTGCAGGGATTACAAATACCTCAAGGCCGAAGAATACATCGAGCAGACTCTCGCTGCGCTCGCCGACTGGAGGGAGGTATTCACTCGACTGAATGTCCCACACAAAGCCGGGGAACCGATCTTTAACGTACTGGCGAAGCTGCATCAGGATTTCGAGAAGTAAACCCAAGAGGTAGGGCTCACACTTTCCACGAAAGTCTTTGCCGCGAATACGCGTGAAATCCCGCGCACAAAAAAACCGGCCATCAAGGCCGGTTTTTCTATTCCTGCATCCCCCGTCAGACAACCCAACGCGAGATCAATATTCGGTGGAGCGGGTAGAGGGAATCGAACCCTCATCTAAAGCTTGGGAAGCTTTCGTTCTACCACTAAACTATACCCGCTCAGAGCGGCTGACTTTGTACCAGACTCGGCCACGGATTTGAAGTTTTCTTTTCTTCGTCATGGCTTTGCCACGCAGAAATCGGTCGATCGCGAGCAAGTGCTGCGCCGGTGCAGTAAGGCACCTCAGGCTTGCAGCCTTGCCCGCGATGACGCGGTTTCAAATGGCCAGTGCATGTTGATCCTGCACAAACGAGTAGCGCGTTCGGCTGGCTTGCGGCGCGGGTTTCAGAAAGCCGAGCAGGGCGTTCTGGCTGTCGCGGCAGGCGGCTTTGTGCTCCATGTCGAGGAAGTGCCCGGTGGCTTGCAGGGTGGTGAAGCTGCTGTGGGCGACGTGATTGCCGAACAGTCGCGCATCCTCGGCAGCGGTGTATTCATCCCACTCGCCATTGAGAAACAGCACCGGCACGTTGATTTTTTTCGCCGCGTTCAGATAGCACTGTCGATCGCTGTGCAGCACGTCGTTGATGTGAAAGTGCATCTGCCCGTATTCATGCTCGGCGAGGCTGCTGACGTGGCGATAGTTGAAGCGCTTGAAAAGAGACGGCAGGTGTTTGCCGATGGTGTTGTTGACCAGATGACCGACCCGGTCGCCGTCGCGGCTGCCGAGGTAGTCGACGCCGCGCTCGAGGTAATCGAGCATGTGTGCATTGATCACCGGTGAAAACGAGCTGATCACGGCTTTTTCGATACGCCGGGGCTGCTGGGCGAGGGCGACCAATGTTGCCGCACCGCCCCAGGAGAAGGACAGCACGTGCTCGGCAGCGAAGTGGTCGATCAGCTCCAGCAGAATCTGCCCTTCGACTTCCTTCGTCAGATGTTTCTCATGCCGGTTGTGGGCTTTTGACCGGCCCGCGTAGGGCTGGTCGTAGCAGACCACGTTGAATTGCGGGTGCAGGTTTTTCACGGTCTGTGCAAACGACGCAGTCGTGGCCATCGAGCCGTTAACCAGAATGATGGTCTTTTCTGCGGCGTCTGCGCGATAGAACTCCGTGTAAACCCGATACTGACCCTGTATATCCAGCACAGCGATTTCTGGCCTCATGTCATAAGACTCCTGGCAAGCAAGCGGGTATGCGCGCAATCGAGATTGCACGAGCTTTGTGACAGGTAGGCATACGCCTGGAATGTGCTGGCCCATGTCGATCCGGTACGGCAGGTCGACGGGTGTTGTTATTTGCGGGCAGATTGCCGGCTGAGGCGCAGCCCCTAAGGGCAGACGACCGACAAAAAGTTTCTTGGAAGTATGTGGTGACTAATCGGTCACATTTCGGCCGACGTCCTGATTCAAGCAGGGGAGCCAGGATCACGCAAGTGCGGTTGGTAAATTGTTCGACAACTTCGGCTGAGCGGTAGCGGGCTTAGAACAAATGGATCTCTTCGGTGCGTAAAACGCGGTACTCGCCCGGTTTTAGCGCGTGGTCGAGGGCCAGTTCACCGATGGATTCGCGATGCAGGCGCAGCACTTTGTTGTTGAAGAAACCAAACATGCGCTTGACCTGATGGTAGCGGCCTTCAACGATGCTCAGCCGCGCCGAGCGTGGACCGAGCAGCTCCAGATGCGCCGGTTGCGTGGTCAGATCCTCGAAAGCGAAGTAGATCCCCTCGGCAAATTTCAGCGCGTAGCCTGCGTCGATGTCCTGCTCGGTTTCGACGTAATAGACCTTCGGCATTCTGGTTTGCGGCTGCGTCAGTCGCCGCGACCAGGCGCCGTCGTTGGTGATCAGCATCAGCCCGGTGGTATTGAAGTCCAGACGCCCGGCGATGTGCAGCTCTTCCTTGCCCGGTTCATCGAGCAGGTCGAGCACGGTCGCATGCTGCGGATCGCGGGTGGCGCTGACGCAACCCGGCGGTTTGTGCAGCATGAAATAGCGCGCCGGTTTGCCGCTTTGCAGCACCTCATCGTCGACTTCGACCCGGCTGAATTCCAGTACCTCACTGTGCGGGTCGCTGACGATTTTTCCGTCAATCCGCACGCGCTTTTCCACCAGCAACAGGCGAACCTGCTGACGGTTGTAGCGGGGCAGATTGCTGAGGAAACGGTCGACGCGCATGGTCACAATTCAACGGAAAAAGGGTCGCGCATCTTACGGGATCGGCCGCCGGCCTGCTTGCAGTTGCGCTTCGACCTGCGCGCAGCGCGGGCACAGGCAGGCTTGATTGCGCAGCTCGACCGGCAGCGCCTCGAGCACTGCCGGATCGATGGTTACGCCGTAACACCAGCATTCGCGGTCGGCGGTGCGCGGGTCGGCGAGGCTGCAGTCGTTGCGGGCGCCACACGCAGGGCAGTGGTCGGGTTTGACGTCGAGATCAGGCATAAGTCGAGTGCGGCATTTCCATGCAGGTGCGGTTGCGCCCGGATTGCTTGGCGCGGTACATCGCATGATCGGCCCGGGACAGCAGGCTGTGCAAGGTGTCATCGCGTTGCACGGTGGTGGCGCCGATGCTCACCGTCAGATGCAGGCTGTGGCCGTCGTAGGCATATTCGTGTTGCTCGACGTGCTGACGGATTTTTTCGGCGATTTTCTGCGCGGTCTCGCCGTCGGTGTCTTTCAACAGAACGATGAATTCTTCACCGCCCCAGCGGCAGACGATATCGGCGTGGCGCAGGCAACTTTGCAGATCGCGGGCGAACCCGATCAACACCTGATCGCCGGCCATGTGCCCGTAAGTGTCGTTCAACGTCTTGAAGTGGTCGAGGTCGAGCAGCAAAGCGGTCAGCGGCCGGGTTTCGCGTTGAGCCTCGTGCAGTGCCTGTGCGGCAAGAATGTCGAAGCCGCGTCGATTCGGCAGTTCGGTGAGGCTGTCGAGGGTGGCATGTGCCTGAATCTTCGCCTGGAAGCGTTTGATCACCCGATTGAGCAGCGCCAGCACTATCAGCGTCACCAGCAGGCAGATCAGCAGATTGAGATACAGCGACTGGCGGATTTCGCTCAGCGCGCCGTCCTCGCGTTTATCGACGAACAGGTACCAGTTCAACTCGGGAATAAACCGCACGTTGAGAAAATGTCCCTGGCCGTGGGTGGAGTATTCGTAACTGCCGCTGTGGGGCTTGGGCAACTGGCTGACCAGACTTTTCATGCTTTCCAGTTCGCCGAGGCCCTGGCCGATGTGCGCGCCTTCCGGGCCGCCCTCGGCACCGGTCAACACGAGGCGGCCGAAGGTGTCGACGAAGTACACGCTGCGTTGATAGCGCTGTTGATACTTGTCGATCAGCTTGATCACCGCGTCCACGGTCAGGCCCACGCCCGCGGCGCCGATGAAGCGGTTGTGGTAGTCGTAGACCTTGTAGTTGATGAAGAACGTCAGATTGTCCTTGTTGGCCAGATCCGGGTCGACGTTGATCTCGTACGGGTCCCCCATGTCGCGTACGCGGAAATACCAGGCATCGCGCGGCTCTTCGATTTTGACCTGCTTGAGCACGCCTTTGGCGTGGTAGTAGGTGAGCGTGGCATTGGAAACGAAGAATGCGGTGTAGGCGCCGTAATGGGTCATGACTTCGTCGAGGTAACGGGTCATCTGCTCGGGGTTCTGTTCGCCGTTGACCACCCAGTCGCGCATGAACGTGTCGCGGGACATCATCGAAGAAATCAGGATCGGCCGGACCAGATCTTTCTGGATTTCCGAATAGACCGTGTCGGAGGTCAACGGCAGTTCGGTGTTGACGATGTTGTCGCGGATCGACGCGCGGGACGCGAAATAGCTCAACAGCGAGGTGGCGAGAAACCCGGCGCCGAGCAGGGCGACCAAGGTGAGCACCAGTGAACGTTGCGAGTACAAGGGAGAACGAAGCGGCATGGCAGATCCGTTGGCAGTGGCCCGATGGGATGCATTCTAGTGGGATGGTCGGGAAAACACTGCGGGATTTGTGCCTGAAATGGCGGGGGATATGACTCAGCGGTGTGTCAGGGAAATCGCATCCGTCTACCGGATAGAAAAGCTGATTGTGGTGATGGCGAAATTGGTGATCGGCTCGGTATCAGTCAAATGATCGCCTCTGAAACTCATCTCCGTGAGGTAAACAGGATTTCATAATCACTTGTTTCAACTTGTTGCAGGAACGCACCAGATTCGGAAAACGCTGTCTGATTTTTCGACAGTCACAGAATTGTTGACTGTCGCCTGCCAGCGTCGCTGGTGTGGCCAACCCGCGGTCCAGGAGGCCGCCATGTATCGCCGAATCGTACTGCTTGCCGTGATGCTTTTTTCCCTTGGCGGATGCGTCCCATATTCATACGGAGACAGCTACTACAGGTCAGAGGTCTACACATCACCCGCACCGGCCTATTACAGCGGTGGCGGCTCCTATTACCGTAGCGGCGGCACCTATTACACCCAGCCGCGCTATTACCAGCCAGCGCCGCGGTACTACCAGCAACCGCGTTATTACCAGGCCCCGCGTCACTACCAACCGGCCCCACGCTATTACGAAAGCCGTCGCTGGCACGGCAATGATCGCGGACGTTGGGACGGCCACCGTCGCGGCGGTTGGGACAACGACCACCGTGGCCGCGGCAGCTACGATCGCCACAGCGGTCGCCGTGACTACAACGGCCGTGGCAACCGCTGGTAATTAACCGTAAACAAACAAGCGGCGCATCAAGCGCCGCTTTTTTTTGCCCGTCGAAAAGTAGTTTCATTCGCCTTCTCCCAAGGGATTCCCGGAAGCGTCCTACAGTTTCATTTCGTGGCATTTGTTAGCGTTTGTGGATGCCGAACGACGTGAGAGATCCTCAGCTCAATAGCGGCGAAAAATGGACGTTAGCGCTATGAAGCTTCTGGTTATTCACCAAAATTTTCCGGGTCAGTTCCGCCATGTGGTGCTGGCGGCGATGGCCCGGCATGACGAGGTTGTGGCGATAGGCCGGGACACGGCACCGGGCGTCGTCGGGGTGAAAATCTATCGCTATCGAGCGACCAGCCGAGCGCCCGGTAATACACACCCCTATCTGATTCGCTACGAACAAGCCGTGATGGATGGGCAGCAAGTTTTCGCAATCCTGAGCAGGTTGAAACGGTCGGGTTATCGACCAGACGCGATTCTCGCTCATCCCGGATGGGGAGAGACGCTGTTCGCCAAGGACGTCTATCCCGATACGCCGCTTATCCACTATTGCGAGTACTACTATCGAGCGCAGGGCGCCGATTCCGGCTTCGACCCTGAGTTTGCGCGGGCCACGGCGGATTCTTCACGGCTGCGGGTGCTCAATTCGCTGCATCTTTTGAATCTTGAACAATGTGATATCGCAATTTCGCCTACGCAGTGGCAGCGCAGCCTTTTTCCGGCCGCTTACCGGTCGGCAATCCGGGTCATTCATGAAGGTGTCATTCAAGGTTCTGACCTGGCAACAGTCGGGGCAGTCAGGTTGCCCAATGGAATCGAGCTCAAAGCGGGACAGCCGATCGTTACCTACGTCGCCAGAAATCTCGAGCCTTATCGCGGGTTTCACAGTTTCATGCGAGCGATTCCGCATATTCAGGCTCAGTGCCCCGATGCGCAAATCATCGTGGTTGGCGGTGATGACGTCAGTTATGGGCGCAAGGCGGTTGGGTATGCAAATTGGCGCAGCAGGATGGAAGCGGAGGTAGGTTTCGATCACTCCAGCGTGCATTTCACGGGAAAACTTCCTTACCAGACTTATCGAGCGGTCCTGCAGTGTTCGAAAGTTCATGTCTATTTGACGTATCCGTTTGTTTTGTCGTGGTCGTTACTGGAGGCGATGGCGTCTGGTTGCGTGGTCATTGCGTCGGATACGGCCCCGGTCAAGGAAGTGATCGTTGATGGGATTAATGGAATGCTGGTGGATTTCTTCGATCATCAAGAAATTGCCAAAAATGTATGCAAGGTTTTGAAATCGATGGGTGAGTACGATGGTCTTGCCAGCGCTGCGAAGTTGGCGGCAAGTCGGTTCAGTGTGAAATCAGGCGTGAGCCAATACTTTGAGATTTTTGAAAGGGCGATGTCCGGGCATGACGATATATCAACCGTTCTGCGGTTTGATCGGGAGGGTTGAAATGTCCAGGAAGTCGCGTAAGCAGGCGATCAAGTGGTTCAAAAGGTTATTGAAGTATGGCCTGTTCGTGTATGTCTGTTACTGCGTAGCGGAATTTTATATCCAAAAAGAACAATCCGCCGAGTCGGCGGCTATTCACCAGGCAAACGAGAAAGCCTGTCAGAACAAGCTGGCGAGCATGAAGCAGGTGCCGATATTAGGCGGTGCCTATGTGGATAAGACGCTGGTCCCGGAGTTTTACGTTGGCATGCCTGAAATGGTGAATAAGAAAGCTTGCCTGGCAATTGCTCTGAAGGGGTTTTTCTGGTGGACCGGCGCGGGACTGCACCGTTACCAGGATCTGCGCCTGGAGCCGATACCCAAAAGTTGGCGGCTTTATAAATTGAATGCCGGACTTTTTACCAGAAAAGAAACCACCGAGCCCCATGAGCGCGGTTATCGGCACGTCAACTGGCCGGATGAGTTGATCGTGAAATTGAAAAATTATCCGGGGCTGGAGATTTGGCTGGATGCACCTCCGCCGCATTTCAAGAATGAAGATTCGGTCAGAACGTTTGTCATTACTGGCTGGCCGCGGCGAGATGGAACCCCTCGGTTGATCAACTGTGATGGCTTGATTCGTCCGGCTTCGGAGGAACAACTGACTGACGAGAAACTGGCACGGTTCAGCCGAGCTGAATTGGAAAACCTTGATTTCGGAAAATTGAATTTTTTCTGCACTATCAATCTGGATAACTTCGATTTCGCTGGGGGACACGGGAGCGTAGGTCTCGGACTAGCGTCATTACGCGAAGCACCTGAGATGCTCAAGTATCTCAGTGATTATCTTTCACGCTCTGTTATTACAAGGAAGTAACAATGAGTTATGTTTTTAGCGATATGGAAAAAACAGAAATTTTCAACGCAGCCAATATTTGCAAAGGAATGAGGCTGCGCTCAAAACAAATTCAGTACGATGCGCTGGAACTAGCAGGAGCCAGCTGCGCTCCTCTGTATCAAAAGCTGTTCGATATTATTGGCGAAAAAGTGTCTGAGGTTTTCGCTGCCGATAAAGAGGCTGGAGAAGTGCTGAAAAACGCCAGGCTCTGGCTGGCCGTGGCTATTGATGCCAACGGTGGAAACGGTGCCTACTCGGCGCTGATTCGTGGTTACACCTCGCGGCAAGGTGAACTCAGACTGAATACAATTTTCAGTGAAGACCTGATGCAGCTTTCATCCAACCAGGTTGCCGTCAATTTCATCAATACCCTGATCAACGGATCCCTCGCCGGTCAACTGGCGCCCTGGACCGTTCCGTCAATCAGCCAGATCGCAGAAATCGATGCAAGCGCGATTGGCGAGGCACTGTTCAAGGAGGTTTGCGGCGAGGAAGACACGGCCGTTAAGCGTAATGCCGGTTGGTCCGGAACGGTCGGCTTCAGCCTGTTGGGCGGTAAACCTCCCTATGAGACGTGGAGATTGATCTCTGCCGGCGAACAGGATGCGGAAGATGACGGCCCACCCATTCAGGCAAAGGCCAACCGGCTCGACGACTATAAAAACATTCTCTTCGCCATCGACTCCTACAGCGTCGGCCTGCGAGCGGCGATCAGCAATTTCGGCATCAACCCACTGCAAAGTCTGCTTTCAGTGGTGCCGGAGCAGATCAACATTGCTCTAGCCAGTGGCAGTGTGAATCCACTGATCCAGCATGTAGTGAAAGGCACACCTGTCGCCGCCGTGGTCGACCTGATCTTGCGCTACGGCCAGAACGAATTTCTCGACATGTTCAGGCGCACTTACGACGGCGATTCTGCTGCTTCACCCACCTCCAACGAGACCTTCGCCAGCAACGCTTACGCATTCTTCTCGGCATTCTCCCCAGAGCAGTCGCAAAGCATCGTCACCCGAACAATCGGCGAGTTTGGCAATGCGAGTGCATGGGCGAAACTGGCAGGCGAGGAGACACCGCTCGGCCTGGCGTTGCGCAATTCCTTACAGCAACTCAGCGAAGTCGTCATAGAGCGAACCGACGGTTATCCCGGCCGCAAACTTGAACTCTACGATCCGTTGACCGGCGAAGGTTTTATCACCGCGCAGTGGCTGGCGGATCGTGCGCAGATGCTGGCGCGGTTGATTGCCCGGACCCAAGGCTCGTTTGGGGAACACACGCTGCAGAAGTATTCCTACGCCGATCTCGCCTCAGGCAAACAGGCGCCGATGACCACCGGTGTGTTGAACCCGCTGGTCACGTTCGGTGATGACGATGGGCGATCTTTCGCCGGCGGCACCAATGCCGATCATCTGTATGGCGGCGTGGGAAATGACTCGATCGCCGGATTGGCGGGTAACGATGTCATTGAAGGAGGCCGCGGCAATGACTCGCTAAGCGGAGGCGATGGCAATGATGCGCTGTACGCAATGGGCGGTGATGATGTGCTGATCGGAGGTAAGGGCAACGACACTTTGATCGGAGGCGAGGGCAGTGACCGCTACGAGTTCTCCAGCGGCGATGGCATTGATGAGATTTTCGATGCCAACGCCAATGGGCAGCTGTGGATCAACGGTGTGCCGATCCCCACGCTAAAGCGCCGCACACCTTCGAGCAACATTTGGTCTACCGAGGATCAGGCAATCACCCTGACGCTCATTGAAGACACGCTCAACATCAAATACGGCCAGAGCGATCTGGTGGTGATCAAGAACTTCCAGCCCGGGATGCTTGGCATCCTACTCCCCGACCATGAGCGGCAGCCGGTCACAGTTGCAGATCTGACACTTCAGGGCGACTGGAAAGCCAAAGACGCTGATCCCACTACCCCCGGCGATCAACCCTCCTTTGATGAGCTGGGCAACGTTGTGCTGCTGCCCAAGGTAAAACAGCGCAACAAGGCCGACGTACTTTACGGTTCCGCTGCAGACGACGTTATTCTCGGCCTGGGTGGTTCTGATCGATTGTTCGGCAAGGCTGGAGACGATCGGTTATTCGGCGACAAGCAGACGACGATCGAAAAGGCCATGGCCGACGGTGACGCCAAGGGCAAGGCAAGTCGCGGCGACTGGCTCGACGGCGGGCAAGGCGACGATTTGCTTATCGGGACGGCATCGCGAGACGTTCTGCTCGGTGGCAATGACCGGGATACCTTGATCGGTGGCGCTGGCGACGACGTTTTATCCGGAGACGAAACCACCGGTGCGCTGGAGCAGGGTTGGGCGGTCAAGCGCGCTGACGTCCCCATAGCTGGCGGTGTCACCAGTCATCGAACGGTCTATTCAAAGGCCTCGACAAACAGCGCCTCCGAGGGCGGTGATGACGTGCTGTATGGGCAGGGTGGCAAGGACTTCATCAACGGCGGCTGGGGTCAGGACCTGCTCGACGGCGGGGCTGACGACGATTTGCTCGAAGGCGAGCAAGGGAACGACACCCTGGCCGGTGGCAGCGGCGATGACACGATGCTCGGTGACAATCTCGATTGGGGCGGTGGTCTACCCAGCAAGCATCATGGCAACGATGTGCTGGACGGCGGTAGCGGTGATGACTTGCTCGCCGGTAACGGTGGCAGCGACGCGTTGTATGGCGGCCTTGGCAACGACACTTTGCAGGGTGATGACGACGTAATCGACGGCGTCAACGGTAACGCCGCAGATTTTTTTGGCGATGATCTGCTAGACGGTGGTCCCGGTGACGACAGGCTCTGGGGCGGCGGTGGCGATGATCTGCTCTTCGGCGGCGAAGGCAATGACGATCTGATCGGCGATAGCCCTGACCATCCTGTTCGTTATCAGGGTAACGACTTCCTCGATGGCGGTGCGGGGGACGACACGCTGCGTGGCATGGGGGGCTCGGACACGCTGCTGGGGGGGGCAGGAGCGGATTTCCTGGATGGCGATGTGTCTGACCTGCAGCCGGGCGGAATCAACAATGACCTGCTTCAGGGCGGCGAAGGAAACGATACCTTACAGGGGGGCTTCGGTGCCGACACACTGTACGGCGGCCCGGGCGACGACATTCTTGCCGGCGATTACGAAAGTAGCGCTGAAACCGAGCCGAATGCCGATTATCTGGACGGTGGCTCAGGTAACGATACGTTGCTCGGTGGCGCCGGCAACGACACGTTGCTGGGCGGAGAAGGCACGGACTACCTTCGCGGCGATTCCGGCGACAACGTGTTTGATGGCGGTCCCGGTCACGACGTGTTGGACGGGCTGGAGGGTGCTGATATTTATTATTTCGGCACTGGCGATGGCCTGGATGTTGTTACCGATTCTGGTGGCCGCAACATCATCAGGTTCGGCGCAGGGTTTTCCGCGCAGAGTCTGCAAGCCGACATTATCGAAGTTACCGTCGGCACGGTGTTGCGACTGGCCGACGGCACGAGCGACGCGATACTCATCAAGAATTACGAGAAGTGGAAGGACTCCACATTCAGTTTCAGCGACGGCGTGGTACTGGGTTATGACGATGTCTTGCACAAAACATTGCCGCAGATGGAGGTGCCTGAGTTACCCGTACCGGAAGGTGTAACCGCCCCAGGAACCGTTGAAAGCAGAGTTGAGGACCCGCTTCAGTCAGACGATGTAACCGCTCCGGCGCAACGCCCAGTGGCATCTGTTCAAACGGTTGACTGGACCGATGAATTCCTCGCGCAAAGCAAGTCAAAACGCTCCGCCCGCAGACACGCCACTGGTTTTACCCTGAATGAACAAGGGGTCTGGGTTCGCAGTCATATCACCACCAGCGACACCGGTTACACCACCCACACTGAGCTGATCGATCACAGCGTCGAAGCAGGTTCACTGTCTGAAACGCCGCAGTGGATGAAAGCTGATGGCGGGCGAGCCGTGGTCAGTGAAAGGCAGTCGAAAACCACAACGCGGGTCGAACATAAACAGGTGAAAGCCGAGGGAACAATGCCCTCCTCAAGCTTGGCGCCTCGCTATTATCGATCCGGTTCTGCCAGCGGTTTTTCATTCAATATCGGGGATGTATTGGTTGAAGACCGGCAGCAGTCCGGCGCCCTTGAAGGCTGGTACGTTTATCCGGCGGCAAGTTTCAGTTCGAGCGAAACGGTGCGCAGGGAATTCCGATGGGATATCGAAAGCACAACGATCAAAAACAAAATCGTCCAAGGCGACGACGTCGGTGGGCGAGTCAATATCGAAGTGGAGAACGTTTTTCACGGCGGTGCGGGAGATGATCTGATCGTCGCTTATGCAGGCTCCCCACTCGACTACGGCACTGTCGGTGACAGAACACCGGGCGCGTATTTATCCGCAGGGGCAGGGGACGATACCTTGCTGGGCTTCGAGGGCGCCGACTATCTGCTCAGCGGCTCAGGTGACGATTGGCTCTACGGCGAAGACGGTGCCGACACCTACATCGTCCAAGCGCACGCCGGAGCGACCACCACGATTGCGGATGTACCGAACCCGGTTTTCCACCGAGCAGAAGTTGGCGCTGCGGGGTGGAAAGACGAGTTCGGATTGATCGATCAGGACACGGTCGTTCTGCCAGCAGATGCACAGCGCGATGCACTGCACTTGAGCTGGGGTGCTGCGTTGATAGAAACCACCCATGTCGAGCTGGAACCCAACCCAGGTCGCGCGGCTTACCGCAATCCGCCGAGGGCGAAAATGCTCCATCCGACTCTCGATATCCAATGGGGCGGGACGCAGAAAGTCCGCATCGTCTTGCCCCTCAACGGTGAACTTGAGGGGGCCGGGATTGAGCTCGTAAAGTTCGGCGATGGGTCGGTCGTAAGTGTGAAGCAACTCTTGGAATCAAGTCAGCTGAGCCCCGCGCCCGACACTTCTCATACTGGCGTCATCGTCAGCAATCCCACGCGTTTCACTGCCTTGCGAGACGGACGAGCACTTCCCTTGGTGGGCGGTCGTGGCAACGACACGATAACCGGCGCCGGAGAGATTCGCGGCATGCAGGGTGACGACATGCTCACGGGTAGCCCCGGTGATGATCTGCTGCTGGGGGGGCCGGGCAACGACACGCTGTCCGGCGGCGCTGGAAATGATATCTACCGATACGATGGCCTCGGCAGAGATGTGATCATCAACAGCGGAGGTGGCCTGGATGGAATCGATTTTTCCGAGCGCAGGCTGACTATCGACAACCTGAAATTTCACCGTGATCGCGATGATCTGGTGATCGTGGTGGATTACGGCATGGCACCGAAAATCCGGGTTTCCAATCATTTTGCCGCAGGTGAAAGCGCTATCGGCTTCATAAGAGTCAGCCAAGGAGCAACGATTCAGGACTACACCGCAGGGCAAATTGCTGAACGTCTGCACCCGCTTCCGCCATTGAGGGATGTCGAAGACATTTTGACAAAGGGCGACGATGAAGCGCAGCGGGCGATGATGGAAAACATCCAGTTTTACGAGCTGAATGTCTGAGTCGTATGGCGCCCGATTGAGCCCGCTCGCGATGGAAAGCCAGTCGCCATCGCGAGCAACGCGTCAGCTCAATACCGGGTCAGATCCGCCAAGGGATGTCGCCCCTCCCAGACTTTATGGAAGTGCGCCTCGACCACCGCATCCGGCACGTTATTGATATCCGGCCAGTGCCAGTGCGGCTTCTGATCCTTGTCGATCAAACGTGCGCGCACGCCTTCGCTGAATTCCGGGTGCCGGCAGCAGTTGAGGCTCAGGGTGTATTCCATCTGGAATACTTCGGCCAGCGACATATGCCGCGCGCGAAGGATCTGTTGCCAGACCAGATGCGCGGTCAGCGGCGAGCCCTCGGCCATGGTTTTCGCCGCGCGGGCAATCAACGGATCGCTGCTGTCACGGTGCAGGCTGATGGCTTTCCACGCACAGGTGACGTCGCTGACGTCGAGCAATTCGTCGATCTGCTGGCGACGCGGCAGCCATTGCGCTTCGGGCATTTGCTCAAGAGCCTCCTGCTGCAGAGCCTTGAGCAGGCTGTTGAGCTGCATGGCGGTCTGTTCCTGCCAGTTCAATTGCAGCAGGCCTTCGATCAGTTGCGGTTGCTGTTCGTCGAGCAGGAAGCGGTCGGCCAGATCCAGATCCAGCGCATCGCGACCGTTGATGTGCGCGCCGGTCAGCCCGAGAAATAAGCCGAGCCTGCCCGGCAGCCGTGCGAGAAACCAGCTGGCGCCAACATCCGGATACAGGCCAATGCTGATTTCCGGCATCGCCAGACGGCTGCTCGGCGTGACGATCCGTGTGCTGGCGCCCTGCAACAGGCCCATGCCGCCGCCCAGCACGTAACCGTGGCCCCAGCAGATCAGCGGTTTGGGATAGGTGTGCAGGCTGTAATCCAGGCGGTATTCCGCGCTGAAAAACTGCGCGGCCAGTGGCGGCACTTCGCCGGGATGAGCACGGCAGGCTTCGACCAGGCTGCGCACCTCGCCGCCGGCGCAGAAGGCCTTGGCACCGTTGCCGCGCAGCAATACGCAGACGATTTGCGGATCATCGGCCCAGATTTTCAATTTGTCGCTGAGGGCGTTGATCATCGGCAGGGACAGCGCGTTCAGCGACTTTTCGGCATCCAGGCTGGCGATGCCGATGCGGGCGCCGTCGGTGCCGGTGCGTTCTTCGAAGTGCAGATTCATCGTGACCTCGATCGGAAATTTGAGCGATCAGTATGATCGCTGTGGGGGAAAGTGCCGGATCTGCGTCAGATCAATTGACAAGCGTGGCCGGCTTTCCTAGGGTTCGCCCCATTGTTTTTGCCGGAAATGACCATGACTGCTGACGACCGTATCAAACTCGAACCGAGCTGGAAGGAGGCACTGCGTGCTGAGTTCGACCAGCCTTACATGGCAGAGTTGCGCAGCTTTCTGCAGCAGGAGCGGGCGGCCGGCAAGGAGATCTACCCGCCTGGGCCGTTGATTTTCAATGCGCTGAACTCGACGCCGCTGGACAAGGTGAAAGTGGTGATCCTCGGTCAGGATCCCTATCACGGCCCGGGCCAGGCCCACGGTCTGTGCTTCTCGGTGCAACCGGGCGTGCCGGCGCCGCCATCATTGGTCAACATCTATAAAGAGCTGAAGCGCGACCTCAACATCGACATTCCCAACCACGGCTACCTGCAGAGCTGGGCCGATCAGGGCGTGCTGCTGCTCAACACCACCATGACCGTCGAACGCGCCAACGCCAATGCGCACAAGGACAAGGGCTGGCAACACTTCACCGACCGCATCATCGAGGTGGTCAGCGAACGGCAGCCGCATCTGGTGTTCATGCTCTGGGGCGCCCATGCGCAGAGCAAGCAGAAGCTGATCGACGCCACCAAGCACCTGGTGCTGACCTCGGTGCATCCATCACCTTTGTCGGCCTATCGAGGGTTTTTGGGCTGTGGGCATTTCAGCCGGACCAACAAGTTTCTCGAACAGAATGGCGAAACGCCGATCGACTGGCGCCTTCCACCAATCTAAAAGCATCGCGAGCAGGCTCACTCCTACTTTGCAATACATTCCCCTGTAGGAGTGAGCCTGCTCGCGATTGGGGCGACTCGGTCTTAAGACTCATGCGGCATTGCGATTCCAGTACCTGAACAACGGCTCCGCCAGAAACAGCACAAACAGCAGCCGCATCACCTGCATCGCCGTCACCAGTGGCACCGACAATTGCAGGGTCTCTGCCGTCAGGCTCATCTCGGCAATCCCCCCCGGCATCATGCCCAGGGTCAGCGAACGCAGATCCAGATGGGTCAGCGCACTCAAGCCCAACGCCGCCAGTGACGCGATCAACATGGTCAGCGCCGTGCCGATCAACGTCCGGCCCATGAACGACGGCGCGCGTCGGAAGAACTGCCGATTGAAGTGACAGCCCAAACCGCTGCCGATCAGCCATTGGCCGATCTGGCTGCCGCCGTTGGGCAAACCGATGTGCAAATCCCAGGTGATGCTCACCGCCGCGCTGACCAGCAACGGCCCGAACAGCCATGGATTGGGTTGGCCCAGACGCTGCCAGAGCCAGGCGAGCAGGGCACCCGCCGGAAACAGAATCGCCAACCAGCGCCAATCGACGCTGCCGGCATGAGAAATCGGCGTGCCGTCACCAAGCAGATACTTGAACGCCGCCGGCACGCACAACACCACCACCAGTACCCGCAGACTTTGCCCCGCCGCGACATGGCTGAGCAAAGCACCGTTGCGCGCGCCGAGGTTGACCATCTCTCCGGAACCGCCGGGCATGCTCGAGAAAAATGCGGTGGCGCGATCTTCGCCGGTGCGGCGCATCAGCCACACCCCGACCACCGCCGACAGGCTGGTGACCAGCGCACCGAAGAAGATCAGACCGAAATGACTGAGCACCTGCTCCATCACCAGCGGGGTGAAGTGCAGGCCGATACCGATGCCGACGATCCACTGGCCGCACTTGCGGCCGCCAGGGATTTCCGCCAGTTGCCACGGGGTCAGGCAGCGCACGAGGATGATCGCCAGCAATGAGCCGACCATCCACGGCAGTGGCCAGCCGATCTGACTGGCGACGAAACCGCCCAGCAGACCGACCAGCGGAGTGCCCCACCAGGCTTTCAGGGACGAGCGATCAGACATCGGCGGTAGCGCGACGAGCGACCGCGCGTTTGCGCCAGATGCGAATCAGCGGGAACAGCAGCATCAGCGCGGTCAGCACCCACACACCGAAAGTGATCGGGCTCGACCAGAGGATTTCCAGCGCACCGTTGGAAATCGACAGCGCGCGACGCAGGTTCTGCTCCATCAGACCGCCGAGGATGAAGCCCAGCAATACCGGCGACAACGGGAAGTCGAGCTTGCGCAGGATGTAACCGAAGATGCCGATGCCGACCATCAGGAACAGGTCGAAAGTGGTGGCGTGAACCGCGTAGACGCCGATCCCGGTGATGATCGCGATGACCGGCACCAGTGCCCAGTTCGGCACGGCGAGGATGCGCGTGAAAATGCGGATCATCGGGATGTTGAGGATCACCAGCATGATGTTGGCGATGAACAACGACGCGATCAGGCCCCAGACGATATCCGGTTGTTGCTGGAACAGCAGCGGGCCTGGGGTGATGTTGTACAGCGACAGCGCGCCGATCATCACCGCCGTGGTGCCCGAACCCGGTACGCCCAGTGTCAGCATCGGCACCAGCGCGCCGCAGGCCGAAGCACCGATCGCCGTTTCCGGTGCAGCCAGGCCACGGGCATCGCCCTGGCCGAACTTGCCGCTCGCACCGGCGATGCGTTTCTCGGTCATGTAGGCCACGGCGCTGGCCAATGTCGCGCCCGCACCCGGCAACACGCCCATGATGAAACCGAGCAGGCCGCAACGAATGTTCACCACGAACACCGAAGCCGCTTCCTTGAAGTTGAACATCATGCGCCCGGTCGCTTTTACCGCTTCCTGGCCGCGATGGGTTTTTTCCAGCAGCAAGAGGATTTCGCTGATCGAGAACAGACCCAGCACCAGCACCACGAATTGAATGCCGTCGGTCAGGTGAATGTTGTCGCCGGTAAAACGGTACACGCCGCTGTTCGCGTCGATGCCGACGCTGGACAGGAACAGGCCGATCAATGCCGCGATAAAGGTCTTCAATGGTCGATCACCGGCCATGCCGCCGAGACAGACGATCGCAAACACCATCAACACGAAATATTCCGCCGGTCCGAAAGCAATCGCCCACTTCGCCAGCAGCGGCGCAAACAACACCATCCCGCACGTGGCGATGAACGCGCCGATGAACGAACTCCACGCCGACAGCGACAATGCC
Organism: Pseudomonas sp. FR229a; assembly: GCF_030209115.1. Taxonomy (NCBI): domain Bacteria; kingdom Pseudomonadati; phylum Pseudomonadota; class Gammaproteobacteria; order Pseudomonadales; family Pseudomonadaceae; genus Pseudomonas; species Pseudomonas sp. FR229a. The sequence continues at coordinate 250,971 of NZ_JARVSP010000025.1, forward strand.
ACACCAGCCATGCCTTGGCGGGCCATCGGGTAGCCGTCGAGGGTGGTCATGACGGTGGATGCTTCGCCAGGAATGTTCAGCAGGATCGAGCTGATCCGGCCGCCGTATTCGCAGCCCAGATACACCGCCGCGAGCAGGATCAGCGCTGACTCCGGCGGCAAACCGAGCGCGAACGCGATCGGGATCAGCAGCGCCACGCCGTTAATCGGGCCGAGGCCCGGCAGCAGGCCGACGACGGTGCCGATCAAGGTGCCGGTCAGCGCCGTGACCAGGTTGTACGGGCTCAGCGCGACGCCGAAGCCTTGACCCAAATAACCGAGGGTATCCATATCAGTTCTCCAGCACGTCGAGCAGGCCAAGGGGCAGCGGGACTTCCATCACCCGATCGAACAACAGGTACAGACCAATGGCCATCAGCGTGGTGACGACGATGCTCGGCACCCAGCGCCCGCCGTACAGGCGCGCCATCGGAATGCCGATCACGATGCTGCTGAGGATGAAACCCAGCGGTTCGAACAGGCCGGCGAACACCAGCAACAGTGCGACGCAGATTGCAATCTTGGTCAGGGTTTCGCGGTCCAGCGGCGGCTCGTCTTCACTGTGTTTGATCGGCGCCGGGCGGAACACCATGTACAGCAGCGCCAGGCCCATCAGGCCAAGCATCAGCAGCGGGAAGGCGCGCGGGCCGACCGGTTCGTAGGAAAAAGCCGCCTGGTACGGCCACGCCATCAGTGCCAGACCGGCGCAAACCAGCAGCAACACCGAGGCGAAAATGCGTTGAATAAGCATGAGAACTCCTGTGCCGCGCCCCCGAAGCGGGGAGCGCGGCCACTAGACAGAGACGATCACTGGATCAGGCCGAACTCTTTGGCCAGCACTTTGTAGTCGGCGACCTGCTTCTTCACATAGGTGTCCAATTCCGCGCCAGTCATGGCGAACGGGAACAGTTCACGCTGATCGCGCAGGGTGGCGAACTCGTCGGAGGCCAGCAGTTTGTCGAACGCGTCTTTCCACCAGGCGTAGTCTTCGTCGCTGACTTTCGGCCCGAGGTAGAAGCCGCGCACCACCGGCCAGACGATGTCGTAGCCCTGCTCGCGGGCGGTCGGGATGTCTTTCATTTCCGGCTCGTCGAGACGCTTGTCGGCGAACACCGCGAGCAGGCGCATGTCACCGCTCTGGATGTGCGGCATGGAGTCGGAGATGTCGGTACTGCCGACCTGGATGTGACCGCCGAGCAGAGCAGTGGCGATTTCGCCGCCGCCTTCGAGTGCCACGTAACGCAGCTCACGGGGATTGATCCCGGCGGCCTTGGCGATCAATGCAGTTTGCATCCAGTCCTGGCTGCCGACGGTGCCGCCGGAGCCAATGACCACCGAGCCTGGATCTTTCTTCAAGGCCTGCACGAGATCGTCGAGGGTCTTGTAGGGCGAATCGCTTTTCACCGCGATGGCGCCATAGCTGGTGCCGACCGCCGCGAGCCAGCGCACGTTGGTTTCATCGAAGCGACCGAACTTGCCCTGAGCCAGGTTCAACAGCGAACCGCTCGACCAGGCTACCAGCGTGCCGGCATCCGCCGGACGTTGCGCAACCACTGCGTTGTACGCCACCGCACCGACACCGCCGGGCATGTAGGTCACGCGCATCGGCTTGCTCAGCAGCTTCTGGTTGACCAGCGCGCTCTGCACCAGTTTGCAGGTCAGGTCGAAACCACCGCCGGGGGAGGCGGGGGCGATGCATTCAGGCCGTTTCGGCTCGGCCAGCAGTTGCCCGGCAAACAGCATCGCGCCAGTGGCGAGCGCAATTTTACGCAGTGATAAGTTCATCTGAGTCTCCTTGGGAGTTGTTGTTATGGACGTGCAGAATTACCAAAGGGCAACGCTTTGCTCAGCAGCGGGCGCAGGTGTTCGTTGCGCGGACGCATTGACTGGAATATCGGAAGGAAAAACGGCGTAGCCCGTCACGGAAAAACCGGCGAGGGCGGGGTTGCAGCGAAGGGTGTCGGCCTGTGAGAAAGCCCGGGTGTGCATGTACGACATGCGGGGTACTCCGATTATTGTTCTTATTGGTCGAAAACGCTTCGTGGCGTTTTGCGTTGCGCTGTGTGGCAGCAGCGGCGACAGTCGAAACTGTCCGTGGGCCGACTCTAACCGGCTAACCTTTCAGCAACCTTTCAGTTGTCTTTCACGGTTTTCAGGCTTCACAGCGGCGGTTGCGGCTGTAAACTCCGCGGCAAAGCGCGGCGTCGGCCGACCCTGAACGAGGTAACAATCCATGCGTGTCCTGCTCGTCGAAGACCATCTGCAACTGGCCGAAAGCGTGGCTCAGGCGCTCAAGAGCACCGGTCTGACCGTGGATGTGTTGCACGATGGCGTGGCCGCCGACCTGGCGCTCGGCAGTGAGGAATACGCCGTGGCGATTCTCGACGTCGGCCTGCCGCGCATGGACGGTTTCGAGGTACTGGCCCGTCTGCGTGCCCGCGGCAAGAACCTGCCCGTCCTGATGCTGACGGCGCGCAGTGACGTTAAGGACCGCGTACATGGTCTCAATCTCGGTGCTGACGATTATCTGGCCAAGCCGTTTGAACTGACGGAACTGGAAGCGCGGGTCAAAGCCTTGCTGCGCCGCAGTGTCCTGGGCGGCGAGCGTCAGCAGCGCTGTGGTGTGCTGGCCTATGACCTCGACACCCGACGCTTCACCCTCGGCGAAGAATTGCTGACCCTGACGTCACGCGAGCAAGCCGTTCTCGAAGCGTTGATCGCGCGGCCGGGGCGAGTGATGAGCAAGGAACAGCTCGCCGCCCAGGTATTCGGCCTCGACGAAGAAGCCAGCCCCGACGCGATCGAAATCTACGTGCACCGCTTGCGCAAGAAGCTCGACGGCCAGCCCGTGGCCATCGTGACTTTCCGCGGCCTCGGCTACCTGCTGGAAAGCCGCGATGCATAAGCCCAGCAGCCTGCGCTGGCGGTTGCTGTGGAACCTCGGATGGTTGCTGGTGGTGCTGATGCTCGCCAGTGGCTTGAGCGCTTACTGGAATGGTCGCGAAGCCGCCGACACCGCGTATGACCGCACACTGCTGGCCTCGGCGCGGACCATTGCGGCGGGGTTGTCGCAGCGCGATGGCAGCCTCAGCGCCGACGTGCCTTACGTGGCATTGGACACCTTCGCCTACGACAGCGCCGGGCGCATCTATTACCAGGTCAACGACATCCACCAGAAGCTGATTTCCGGCTACGAGAATCTGCCCGGGCCACCGCCCGGCACGCCGCGCACGGATAGCTATCCGGCGCTCGCCCGCTTCTATAATGCCAAGTACAACGGCCAGAACGTACGCGTGGTCAGCCTGCTCAAAGCTGTGAGCGAGCCGAACATGAACGGCATGGCGGAAATCCGCGTGGCCGAAACCGACGAAGCGCGCGTCAGCATGGCGCGCAGTCTGGCGGCGGATACGTTGCTGCGTCTGGGCATGCTGGCCGTGGGTGCGTTGTTGCTGGTGTGGTTCGCAGTGAGCGCGGCGCTGCGCCCGCTGGAGCGCTTGCGCACCGCCGTCGAAGAGCGCCAGCCCGACGACTTGCGGCCACTGCCGCTGGTGGAAGTCCAGCATGAACTCGGGCCATTGGTTCGCGCGCTCAACCATTTCACCGAGCGCCTGCGCGGCCAGTTCGAGCGGCAAGCGCAGTTCATCGCCGATGCTGCCCACGAATTGCGTACGCCGTTGGCGGCGCTGAAAGCTCGGCTGGAATTGGGCCTGCGTTCAGACGAGCCGGAGACCTGGCGTACAACCCTCGAATCATCCGCACAAAGCACCGATCGCCTGACGCATCTGGCCAATCAGCTGCTGTCGCTGGCCCGCGTCGAAAACGGTGCGCGGGCGATCGCCGAGGGCGGCGCGCAACTGCTCGATCTGAGCCAATTGGCGCGCGAGCTGGGTATGGCCATGGCGCCTCTGGCGCACAAGCGCGGCGTAGCGCTGGCCTTGGAGGCGGATGAGCCGGTGTGGCTGCGTGGCGAACCGACCTTGCTCAACGAACTGCTGAGCAATCTGGTCGATAACGCACTGGCGCATACCCCGCAGGGTGGCAATGTGATCTTGCGGGTGACGGCACCGGCGGTGCTTGAGGTAGAAGACGACGGGCCAGGCATTCCGCAGGAAGAGCGCGATCGCGTGTTCGAGCGGTTTTACCGGCGTAATCAGCAGGTCGCCGGATCAGGCCTGGGCCTGGCGATTGTCGGCGAGATCTGCCGGGCGCATCTGGCGCAGATCACCTTGCATGACGGTGAGCAGGCGGGGTTGAAGGTGCGGGTGAGTTTTATCGCTGGGTGATCCTCTTTGCGAGCAGGCTCGCTCCCACATTGAAAATGCATTTTTCCTGTGGGAGCGAGCCTGCTCGCGAAAGCCGCGCCTCGGTCCCGGATCAGTAAAACATCGACCGCGACTCTTCCAGATCCGCGCAAAATTGCTTGTTCTCCGGATCAATCCCCAGCTTTCTGAACGCCGGAACACTCAGCGGATCAATCCGCGCGAAAGGATGGTCGGTACCCTTGCGGCAATACAGGTTCGCTACTTGCACCAAATCGACGTAATCGATTTTGGCCGAGTCGCGCTGAAAGTCCTCGTACAGCAATGGCAGTTGCACCAGCCGTTCGGGAAACTCCCAGACCCGCAGCAACTTCTCGCCCAGCAATGGATGAATCTGCTCGATCACATGAGTGAGGCTGACCGCATCCGAGAGCAACTCGTTGTGGTCTTCGGCGTAGGTCAAAATCGGCAACACACCAATCTGATGCACCAGGCCGCCGAGCGCCGCCTGATCCGGCTTGAGCTGAGTGTGACGACGACACAGCGCATAACTGACACCGGCGATCTCCAGGCTGCTGCGCCAGACTTCGCGCATCTTCTGTTCGACCACTTCGGAGCGGGCGTTGAAGATCTGCTCCATGACCAGACCGATCGCCAGGTTGCTGCTGTAGTTGATGCCCAGGCGGGTGATGGCGGTGTGCAGGTCAGTGACTTCCTGCGCGGCGCGTAGCAGCGGGCTGTTGACCACTTTGATCAGGCGCGCCGACAGCGCAGTGTCGCGGCCGATGACTTTGCTCAGATCGCTGACGCTGATTTCCGGATCCTCGGCGGCCTTGCGGATTTGCAGGGCCACTTCCGGCAACGTTGGCAGAACCAGGTCATCGTTATCGATGGCCGCAACCAAATCCTGTTGGACCTTTTCCGCCAGTTCGCTCATTTGGACTCTCTAGGGTGTCGCAACAATGCTGCGATCAGCGCTGGATTTCGCGGTCGCGATCCAGTTCGTAAGGCAGGTCGAGCAGATGCAGCGCGGGGCCTTCGAGGGCGCCCAGATGCAAGTCACCGGCTTCGGCAGCTTCGGCCTGCAACACGGCCAGGAGTTCAATGTTTCCCTCGGCATTGGCCGCCAGCACCACTTCGCCGATCGAGCTGTTGTGGCTTGGGGCAAACAACTGAGTGCCGGGCTCCGGCAGCTCAGCCGCGTCAAGGCGCAAGCGGTACAGGCGACGCTTGAGCTTGCCCAGGTACTGCATGCGCGCAACGATTTCCTGGCCGGTGTAGCAGCCTTTCTTGAAACTCACGCCGCCGACCGCCTGCAGATTGAGCATCTGCGGGATGAACAGCTCGCGGGTGCTTGGCATGACCTGACCGATACCGGCGCGGATCTGGCCGAGCAGCCATTGATTCAGATCGCCCTCGGGCAGCGTCGAGGACAATTGGCTCTGGATGTTTTGCGCCTGGACGGCGGGCACCCAGAGTTCGGCGCGCTCGGGCGAGACGCGAATCGCAATCAGGCTTTCGTGGCGCACGACGCTATCGGTTTCGGCCGGCAGTGCCAGACCGAGGCTGGTCAAGGCTGCGTCGCCATGCTCCAGGCCGAAGCGCACCCAGGCGGCGCTTTCATCGGTCAGTTTCGATTTGGAGAACACCGCGTACTTTTTCAGGTCGGCCAGTTGTGGCTCGAGCAGCTCGCTGGCCATCGCCATCACCACACCGTCACCTTCCAGCAGGATACGGAAGCTCGACTGCATCCGGCCTTTCTGCGTGCAGCGGGCGCCGAGGCTGGCGCGGGTGTCACTCAGGTAATTGATATTGCAGGTCAACTGGCCTTGCAGGAATTTTCCGGCGTCCGCACCGCGAACCGCGAGTACGCCTTCATGAGACAGGGTGCAGAAAAAAGCAGAATCGGCCATGGGTCATCGCAGGGTAAATAGACTGGGGCACATCATAAGGGGGCAGGGTTGAAATGGGTAGTTGATAAAGGATCAAGGGTGCCCGACCAAAGCCGACTGTGCGGCCCGCGCCGGGGCTGTATACTGCCCGGCAAATTCGAGGAGGGCTCCATGGTCGAACAAGTTGAACTGAATCGCCTCTTTTGGCACAGCCGTCGCGGGATGCTTGAGCTTGACGTGTTGCTGGTGCCGTTCGTGCAGGAGGTTTACGCAACGTTGAATCAGGTGGATCGCGATCTCTACGTGCGTTTGCTGACCTGTGAGGATCAGGACATGTTCGGCTGGTTCATGGAGCGCAGCGAGTCGGAAGACCCTGAGCTGCAACGCATGGTCCGGATGATCCTGGATCGTGTTCAGCCCAAGTAATACGTTCGAATGCCGCTGGCATGCCTCACGGCAGTTGCTGGCGGCGTATCTGTTGGCCCAGGCGTTCGCCGTGGGCTCGTTGTGTCTACTGTCGATTCCGCTGTGGGCCAGTCTGGCCGGTGTTTCCGGCTGTCTGTTGCATGGCTTTTGGGTGATGCCCCGGCAGATTCTGCTGAGTCATCCGAATGCATTTTGCGGATTGCGACGCGACGGCGATGGCTGGCAGGTCTGGAATCGGGCGTGCGGTTGGCAGGCCGCGCAGTTACGACCGGACAGCCTGGCGCTGCCGCTGATCGTGGTGCTGCGTTTTCGCTTGCGCGGGGAATGGCGGGTCAGATCGATCTGCGTGCCACGGGATTCGCAGGCGGCGGATCTGCACCGACGCCTGCGAGTGCGGCTCAAGTTCAGCCGGCGTAGGTGGGCGGCACCAGAATAGTGTCGAGCGCTTCCGGCAGCAGGTCCGGGTAGTCGAGGGTGTAATGCAGGCCGCGACTTTCCTTGCGTTCCATGGCCGAGCTGATCATCAACTCGGCCACCTGCGCCAGATTGCGCAGCTCGATCAGGTCACGGCTGACTTTATAGTTGCTGTAGAACTCGTCGATCTCGTCCAGTAGCAAGCGCACCCGATGCTGTGCCCGTTGCAGGCGCTTGTTGGTGCGCACGATGCCGACGTAGTCCCACATGAATCGACGCAATTCGTCCCAGTTGTGCGCGATGATCACGTCTTCGTCCGAGTCGGTGACTTGGCTGGCGTCCCAGACGGGCAGGGCGCTCGGCGCCGCGACATCATCCAGCTGCGCGAGAATGTCTGTCGCTGCCGAACGGGCATAGACGAAGCATTCCAGAAGCGAGTTGCTGGCCATGCGGTTGGCGCCGTGCAGACCGGTGAAGCTGGTTTCGCCGATGGCGTAGAGTCCGGGCACGTCGGTGCGACCGTGCTGATCAACCATCACACCGCCACAGGTGTAGTGCGCTGCGGGAACCACCGGGATCGGTTGACTGGTGATGTCGATGCCGAAGCCCAGGCAGCGCTCATAAACAGTCGGGAAGTGGCTTTTGACGAACGATTCGGGCTTGTGACTGATGTCGAGATAAACGCAGTCGATGCCCAGGCGCTTCATTTCATGGTCGATGGCCCGCGCGACGATGTCACGCGGCGCCAGCTCGGCGCGTTTGTCGAAGCGGTGCATGAAGCGCTCGCCGTTGGGCAGCTTCAAATGCGCACCTTCGCCACGCAGGGCTTCGGTGATCAGGAAGCTTTTGGCTTGCGGGTGATAGAGGCAGGTCGGGTGGAACTGGTTGAATTCCAGATTGGCCACCCGGCAGCCGGAGCGCCAGGCCATGGCGACGCCGTCACCGCAGGCGCCGTCCGGGTTGCTGGTATAAAGGTAGACTTTGGCGGCGCCGCCCGAGGCGAGGATCACGAAGCGTGCGCCGTAAGTATCGACTTCGCCGGTGGCGCGGTTCAGCACGTAGGCGCCGAGACACCGCTCGCCTTGCAGGCCCAGACGGCGCTCGGTGATCAGATCGACGGCGACACGCTGTTCCAGCAATTCGATGTTCGCGCGCTCTTTGGCCCGGGCCAACAAGGTCTTGAAGATCGCAGCGCCGGTGGCGTCGGCCGCGTGGATGATCCGCCGATGGCTGTGGCCGCCTTCGCGGGTCAGGTGAAATTCGAAACCGCCATCCTCGGTGCCGGACTTTTCGTCGCGGGTAAACGGCACGCCCTGGTCGATCAGCCATTGAATGGCTTCGCGGCTGTGCTCGACGGTGAAGCGCACGGCATCTTCGTGGCACAAACCGCCGCCGGCATTAAGGGTGTCGTCGACGTGGGATTCGACAGTGTCAGTGTCGTCGAGCACGGCGGCGACCCCACCTTGAGCCCAAAAGGTCGAGCCGTTGGCGAGATCGCCCTTGCTCAATACGGCAATGCGCAGATGACCGGGCAAGGTCAGCGCGAGACTCAAACCGGCAGCACCGCTGCCAATCACCAGAACATCGTGTTGGAACTGTTGGCTCATTTCAGGATTCCGCTCAAAGCGACCCGGATCGGGGTTGGCGCAAGACAGCTGGATCGGCGAGTCAAGACAGCCACACAGCCCACTAGTATATAGAGGGGTTGGACGGCACAATAGCCGGGCCCAGATGGCATTGTGAGACTACAGCGGGGTAAAAAGCGCTGTGCTTCGTCGGAAGTTTTTTTCCCAGTGTGTGGGAAAAGACACCTGTATCGGCGCTGAAACAGACTTTTCCGCCCACGGTTGCGCAATGTCAGGTGGGTCCGGCTATAAATAATTGGAACTTTTGCCAAAGGCCCAAGATCAATAGACGGTGCCAGAAACCAGGGACAGTGTCGGCTTCAGTGCGGAATCTGCGTTTGGATTCCTGCCGGCGAAACCGATAACAAGATTATTCGCGCAGCCGGTTTATCCCGCGCTGCGTTTTTCGTGCGTGCCAAATCAGAGCCCGCAGGAAACTTGCTTGGAGGGGGAGAACTTTTGCGAAAAGCCCGAGTCTATGTTTGCAAGTCTGGTCGTTTAGTAATGCAAGTCTCCTCCGGGCTTATCGAGGAGTGTTCATGCTAACCCAGGAAGAGGATCAGCAGCTGGTCGAACGCGTTCAGCGTGGCGACAAGCGAGCTTTCGATCTGCTGGTGCTGAAATATCAGCACAAAATTCTCGGGTTGATCGTGCGTTTTGTGCACGACACCCATGAAGCCCAGGACGTTGCTCAGGAAGCCTTTATCAAGGCGTATCGGGCACTTGGAAATTTCCGCGGTGACAGTGCGTTTTATACGTGGCTGTACCGTATTGCCATTAACACGGCGAAGAACTACCTGGTTTCCCGCGGCCGTCGGCCGCCGGATAGCGATGTAAGTTCGGAGGATGCAGAGTTCTACGATGGCGATCACGGCCTCAAGGATCTCGAATCACCAGAACGTGCGTTGCTGCGGGATGAGATCGAAGGCACTGTCCATCGGACCATCCAGCAACTGCCAGAGGATTTGCGTACGGCTTTAACTTTACGTGAATTCGATGGTCTGAGTTACGAGGACATTGCGAGCGTCATGCAGTGTCCGGTGGGTACCGTGCGCTCCCGGATTTTCCGCGCTCGGGAGGCCATCGACAAAGCCCTGCAACCGTTGTTGCAGGAAAACTGAGACAGCGGCGACAGCCAAGAGAGGAACGCCATGAGTCGTGAAGCCCTGCAGGAATCGCTGTCCGCAGTGATGGATAACGAAGCGGACGAACTGGAATTGCGTCGAGTGCTCAGCGCACTGGATGATGTTGATACCCGTGAGACCTGGGCTCGTTACCAGATCGCTCGGGCAGCCATGCACAAGGATCTGCTGCTTCCGCGTCTGGATATCGCTGCGGCAGTGTCTGCTGCGCTGGAAGACGAAACGGCTCCGGCCAAAGTTTCCCGCAGCCCATGGCGTAACCTGGGTCGCCTCGCTGTTGCCGCTTCGGTGACCGTGGCTGTTCTGGCCGGTGTTCGCCTGTACAACCAGGACGAAATCGCTGGCGTCGAATTGGCGCAGCAGTCGAACCAGCCAACTCTGGCCACTCCACAGGTCAAGGGTCCGGCAGTTCTGGCTGGTTACAGCGAAAGCTCGGAAGCGACTGGCCCGATGGCCAATGGCGTTCTGCAAGGTCAGCCAGGCTGGCATGATCAGCGTCTGCCAGGCTATCTGCGTCAGCACGCTCAGCAGGCTGCACTCAAGGGAACTGAAAGCGCGCTGCCATACGCACGTGCTGCAAGCCTGGAAAACCGTTAAGGAGGATCATGCGCGCCATCCCTCTACTTTCGCTTCTGCTCAGTGGCTGGTTCGTTGTTCCAGCCCACGCTGATGAGGCCCAGGATTGGTTGACCCGGCTGGGCCAGGCCGAGCAGCAGCAAAGCTTCAACGGTACTTTCGTTTACGAGCGCAACGGCAGTTTTTCCACGCACAACATCTGGCATCGTGTCCAGAATGGTCAGGTCCGCGAGCGGCTGTTGCAGCTCGACGGCTCGGCTCAGGAAGTCGTGCGCATTGATGGCCGTACTCAATGCGTCAGCGGCACCCTGATTGCGGGATTGGGTGATTCACCCAACGCTGCCGCCCGTGCGCTGGATCCCAAAAAGCTGAAGAACTGGTATGACCTAGCGGTTATCGGCAAGTCGCGCGTTGCCGGCCGTGACGCGGTGATCGTGTCGCTGACCCCTCGTGATCAGCACCGTTACGGTTTCGAACTGCATCTGGACAAGAAAACCGCGCTGCCGCTCAAGTCGTTGCTGTTGAACGATAAAGGTCAGTTGCTCGAACGTTTCCAGTTCACCAGTCTCGACACTGATGAAATCCCTTCTGACAAGGAATTGCTGGCAGACGCCGATTGCAAGCCGATCAATATCGGCAATGACAAGGCTTCCGCAGCGAAGACCGTGCAGAACTGGCGTTCGGACTGGCTGCCGCCAGGCTTCGAGCTGACCAGCAGCAGTTCGCACAAGGATGCGCAGACCAAGACCCAGGTCAGCAGCCTGATGTACGACGATGGCTTGGCGCGATTCTCCGTGTTTCTTGAGCCGTTGAACGGTGCAACCGTCACCGACACCCGCACTCAGTTGGGTCCGACCGTCGCGGTGTCGCGTCGCCTGACCACGCCGCAAGGTGAAATGATGGTCACGGTCGTGGGCGAAATCCCGATTGGTACTGCCGAACGAATCGCTCTATCGATGCGTAACAACGATGGCGCTGCGACCAGCAAGCAGTGAGCTGATTTCAGTCATTTCCACTTCGTCGTCGAGACGTCGAAATGTTTGCTGAGCATTTTCATTTGCAAAACCCCTGAAAATTTTTTATAGGTCAGAGCCTCACGGCTCTGGCCTTGTTTGTTGTTCCCGGAACAAAAATGCCGGTCTGTGGTTTCCGGTGTTCCTTTGCTCCATATCGCTTAACCCTGCTCGTCGTAACGGGAGCTGTATGTCGATACCTAGTTTGAAGTCTTACCTTTCCATCTTCGCCACTGTGCTGTTGCTCGGTCAGGCGGTCCCTGCTGCGCAAGCGGCCGATCTGCCTGATTTCACCCAGTTGGTCGAACAAGCTTCGCCAGCGGTGGTGAACATCAGTACCACGCAGAAACTGCCGGACCGCCGCGTCAATCAGCAGATGCCGGATCTGGAAGGCCTGCCACCGATGTTGCGCGAATTCTTCGAGCGCGGCATGCCGCCTCAGCAGCGCTCGCCCCGTGGCGACGGGCGCCAGCGTGAAGCGCAATCGCTGGGCTCGGGTTTCATCATTTCGCCGGATGGCTACATTCTCACCAACAACCACGTGATCGCCGATGCCGACGAAATCCTCGTCCGGCTGGCTGACCGCAGTGAGATGAAGGCCAAGCTGATCGGCACTGATCCACGTTCCGACGTGGCATTGCTGAAAATCGAAGGCAAGGATCTGCCGGTGCTCAAACTCGGCAAATCCCAGGACCTGAAAGCCGGCCAGTGGGTCGTCGCGATCGGTTCGCCGTTCGGCTTTGACCACACCGTGACCCAAGGCATCGTCAGCGCCGTCGGCCGCAGCCTGCCGAACGAAAACTATGTGCCATTCATTCAGACCGACGTGCCGATCAACCCGGGCAACTCCGGTGGCCCGCTGTTCAACCTGAATGGTGAAGTGGTCGGCATCAACTCGCAGATCTACACCCGCTCCGGTGGCTTCATGGGCGTTTCGTTTGCCATCCCGATCGACGTGGCGATGGACGTTTCCAACCAGCTCAAGAGTGGTGGCAAAGTCAGCCGCGGCTGGCTGGGCGTGGTCATTCAGGAAGTGAACAAGGATCTGGCCGAGTCGTTCGGTCTGGACAAGCCGGCCGGCGCCCTCGTTGCGCAGATCCAGGATGACGGCCCTGCGGCCAAGGGCGGCCTGCAGGTTGGCGACGTGATCCTGAGCATGAACGGTCAGCCGATCGTCATGTCGGCTGATCTGCCGCATCTGGTCGGCGCGCTGAAGGCTGGCGCCAAGGCAAATCTGGAAGTGATTCGTGAAGGCAAGCGCAAGAACGTCGAGTTGACTGTCGGCGCGATTCCGGACGAAGACAAAGAGCTGAACGCGTTGCCGAAGTCCGGCGCTGAAAGCAGCAGCAACCGCCTCGGTGTTGCGGTCGGTGAATTGACCGCTGAGCAGAAGAAAACCTACGACCTTAAAGGTGGTGTGGTGATCAAGGAAGTGCAGGACGGTCCTGCGGCGCTGATCGGTCTGCAGCCGGGTGACGTGATCACCCACCTGAACAACCAGGCCATTGGCTCGGCGAAGGAGTTCACCGACATCGCCAAGGCGTTGCCGAAGAACCGGTCGGTGTCGATGCGCGTACTGCGTCAGGGTCGTGCCAGCTTCATCACCTTCAAACTGGCTGAATAAGCCCGCAACAGGGTAAAAAGAAACCGCCTCGAAAGAGGCGGTTTTTTTATGTCTGCACTTTATGTCTTGCGGGAAGACTCAGCCCATCATGTCCTTGACCATGCGCTCCTGCTCCATCAGCTCGCGCTGGCGGGCATCGATGCGCGAGGACAGCGGGAAGTTGCTGCCGGCCTTGCGCTTGGCGAAGTCCAGTTGCTGAATGGCCTGCCGATAGTCGCCGACCAGCGCAAAGTATTCGGCCCGCGCCTGATGCAGACCGATGATGTTGCCCGACAGGCCGCGGGTTTCGGCAACCTGATACCAGACGTCCGGATCATCCGGGCGTGACTTGAGCAGACTGTCGAGCGCCTTCTCGGCATCGGCGGCGCGATTCTGTTTCAGCAGAAGGTCGACGCGCACCTGGTTCAGCGGATAGTTGCCCGGGTATTGCGTGAGCATGCGGTCGACTCGCGACTGCGCATCGGGCAGACGATTGTTGGTGATGTCCAGATCGACCTGCGCGAGGTTGTAGATGATCTCGTTCGGCGATTTGGTCAACAACTGCTTGAGGTTCTCCCGTGCTTCGTTGAGTTGGCCACCCTTGATCTGGGCGATGGCCAGGCCGTAACGGGCGACATCGTTTTTCGGATTCTCATCGAGCAGGGCGCGGAACCGCTTGGCACCCAGCCCCGGGGTTTCCTCGTAGATCAACTGCACCCGCGCGCGGATCAACTGGTAGCGCATGCTGTCTTCGATGCCGCCCGGTTTCGCCTGTTCGGCGCGGTTGCGGGTGTCGGCGATCCGCGATTCGGTAACCGGGTGAGTCAGGAGGAATTCCGGCGGCTTGGCGTCGAAGCGGTACTGGCGCATCAGGCGTTCGAACATGGTCGGCATCGAGCGCGGGTCGTAACCTGCCTTCTCCAGGTTGAGAATGCCGATGCGGTCGGCTTCCTGTTCATTCTGCCGCGAGAAGCGCCGTTGTTCCTGCAACGCCGCTGCCTGGGTGCCGGCGATCGTAGCGATGCCGGCATCCCCACCACCGGCCGCCGCAATGACAATGCCGGCCAGCAGCGCGGCCATCATCGGCACCTGCATGCGTTGTGAGGCTTCCACTCCGCGAGCAAAGTGACGTTGCGACAAGTGCGCCAATTCGTGAGCGAGCACCGAGGCGTATTCGCCTTCGGTCTGGGCGTTGAGGAAAAGGCCGCCATTGACCCCGACCACGCCGCCCGGTGCTGCAAAGGCGTTGAGTTGCGGGCTGTTGATCAGGATGAATTCCAGGCGTCGGTCGGAGACCTGGCTGGTCTCGACGAGCTTGTACACGCTGGATTCAACGTAATCCTTGAGCTGTGGATCGTTGAGCTGGGAAACCTGACTGCGCAGCATGGCCAGCCAGGCGCGGCCGAGCTGGTATTCCTGTTGCGGCGAGACGATGGCAGAACTGGCGTCGCCAAGTGACGGCAGATCGTCGGCAAAGCCTGGTGAGGCGAGCAGGCAAGCGAGCGTCAGCAGGGTAGGGCGCAGAAAAGTCATGCACAAAGCCTTGAAGGACAAAGACCTTACTGTAGCCGGACACCGAAGCCGCGACCAGATATTCTAGGCAGCTCGATAACCCGAACGGAGTGACGCAATGACTGACGCTGTAGACCATGACGTGGAACTGGACGCCAGTGGCCTGAACTGTCCGTTGCCGTTGCTCAAGGCAAAAATGGAACTCAATAAACTGCCAAGTGGTGCCGTGCTCAAGGTGATCGCCACGGACGCCGGTTCGCAGCGCGACTTCCGTACCTTTGCCAAACTGGCCGGTCATGCGCTGCTGCGTGAAGAGGACGAGGCCGGGATCTACCGTTACTGGTTGAAGAAAGCCTGAAGCGACCGCGTTAACAATCGAAGGGATTATTGATGTTCAAAGTGTTACGCGACTGGATTCAGCGCTACTTCTCCGATGAAGAAGCCGTGGTGCTGGCGGTGCTGCTGGTTCTCGCCTTCACCGCCGTGCTCACCCTCGGTGGCATGCTCGCCCCGGTGCTCGCCGGCATGGTGCTGGCGTATCTGATGCAAGGCCTGGTGGTGACACTCGAGCGGCTGCGCGTGCCCGGCGGCGTGGCGGTGGGGCTGGTGTTCGCGCTGTTCATGGGCGCGCTGATGCTGTTTATCGTCGTGGTCCTGCCGCTGTTGTGGCACCAGTTGATCACGCTGTTCAACGAACTGCCAGGCATGCTCGCCAAGTGGCAGTCGTTGCTGCTTCTATTGCCGGAGCGCTATCCGCATCTGGTGTCCGACGAGCAAGTCTTGCAAGCGATCGAAGCGGCGCGGGGCGAGATCGGCAAGTTCGGCCAGTGGGCGCTGACGTTCTCGCTGTCGAGTTTGCCGCTGCTGGTGAACATCATGATCTACCTGGTGCTGGTGCCGATTCTGGTGTTTTTCTTCCTGAAGGATCGGGCGATGATCGGCGAGTGGGTGCGCGGCTATCTGCCCCGCGAGCGCGCGTTGATCACCCGCGTAGCGCAGGAAATGAACCGGCAGATCGCCAATTACATTCGTGGCAAAGGCATCGAGATCGTGATTTGCGGCGGCGTGACCTACATCGCTTTTATCGCCCTGGGTCTGAACTATGCGGCACTGCTGGCGTTGCTGGTCGGCTTGTCGGTGGTGGTGCCGTATGTCGGCGCCGTAGTGGTGACCGTGCCGGTGCTGCTGATTGCGCTGTTCCAGTGGGGCTGGAGCGATCAGTTCATTTATCTGATGGCGGTCTACGGAATCATTCAGACGCTGGACGGCAACGTGCTGGTGCCGCTGTTGTTCTCGGAAGCGGTCAACCTGCATCCGGTGGCGATCATCTGTGCGGTGTTGTTGTTTGGCGGGTTGTGGGGATTCTGGGGCGTGTTCTTTGCGATCCCGCTGGCGACGCTGTTCAAGGCTGTGCTGGATGCATGGCCGCGCAAGGAGCCGGTGGTGGCGCCGTTGCTTTAGCGGTTGATCCGGATTTTGCAGAGAGGCTATTCGCGAGCAGGCTCGCTCCCACAGTTGATGGCATTCCAACTGTGGGAGCGAGCCTGCTCGCGAAGGCGTCTTCAAAGACGCAACAGAAACATCAGGCTTTATTCAGAGCTTCAGCTGCCGCCAGCACGGCATCAACATGCCCCGGCACTTTCACGCCACGCCATTCCTGACGCAGTACGCCGTCCTTGTCAATCAGGAACGTGCTGCGATCGACGCCCAGGTATTCCTTGCCATACAGCTTCTTCAGCTTGATCACGTCGAATAACTGGCAAACCGCCTCGTCCTTGTCGCTGATCAGCTCGAAGGGGAATTCCTGTTTGCCTTTGAAGTTTTCGTGCGACTTCAAACTATCGCGGGAAATGCCGAAGACTTCGGTGTTGGCAGCCTTGAAAGCCGCATATTGATCACGAAAGCCCTGACCCTGAGTGGTGCAGCCCGGGGTGCTGTCCTTCGGGTAGAAGTAGATCACCACTTGCTTGCCCTTGAGTTCGGACAGGCTGACGGTCTGCCCGCTGGTCGCAGGCGCGGTGAAATCCGCAACCGGTTGGTCGATGACAACGGCCATGAAAGCTTCCTTACATTGGGTTTTGTGGGCGCCAGGGCTCGATCAGGGCATCCAGGTTCATTGCGTCGGCGAAGTCGAGGAACTGATCGCGCAGCCAACTGATCTGGGTGCCGGCCGGCAGGGTCACGGTGAACGTGGCGTTGAGCATGGTGCCGCCGGTCTGGGGCGCCTGGTAGGTGTCGCAGGTGAGGTTTTCCAGTTCGACGTTGTGGTCCATGAAGAACTGGCACAGCTCATTGATGATGTCCGGGCGATAGGCCGAGCTGACGTAGGCCACGTAAGGCAGGGCCTGCGGACGATTTTCCAGCGCCGCGCTGCGCACCACGTTGACGGTGAACGCATGACGCTTGGCCAGCAGCGGCAGGCTGCCTTCGAGGCGCGCCAGGGCGTCCCAGCTACCGGAAACTTCCAGCACCAGGGCGCTGCACTCGCCGTGGCGGGTCAGGCGGGAGGTGACGACGGCGCAGCGGTTTTCATGGCTGGCGCGGCACAGGACGTTGGTCAGCTCCATGGGGTTGGCGCCGAGGGCACTGATGACAAGGAATTGTTCGCGAACTGTGGGGGTGGACATGCAGCATTCCTAAAGCGATGAGCGGTCGGTAGGTTGACGGGCGTTGCTGGTCGGGAGTGCCTGTTCTGGCGGTCCGTATAAAGAGACCCGGCCTGCGCTCGCGGCTCGCTCCACTGTGCGGGAGCGCGTCGATGCGACGCAGGAACGGGGCCTGGGAGGCCGAAAAGGGAGGCTGGAACCCGGCGTACAAGCTGATCTGTACCGATCAAAGTCTGAAGGGTAGCGAAAAGCGGCGCCAAGGGGAATGGCGGCGGCGCAGTACTTCGCTTGTGCAAGCATCTTGGCGCCAGTACCATTACCGCTCTCTTTTTCCGGCAGGAGCGGTTTCATGATTGCGGGCAGTATGGTGGCACTGGTCACTCCCATGGATGCACAAGGGCGTCTTGACTGGGACAGCCTCAGCAAACTCGTGGACTTCCACCTCAAGAACGGCACCCATGCCATCGTCGCCGTCGGGACTACCGGCGAGTCGGCCACCCTTGATGTAGAAGAGCACATCGCCGTCATCAAAGCCGTGGTCAAACAGGTTGCCGGGCGCATTCCGGTCATCGCCGGCACCGGCGCCAACTCGACCCGCGAAGCCGTCGAACTGACCCGCAACGCCAAGGCCGCCGGCGCCGATGCCTGCCTGCTGGTGGTTCCTTATTACAACAAGCCGACCCAGGAAGGTCTGTACCAGCACTTCAAGCACATCGCTGAAGCGGTCGACATTCCGCAGATTCTCTACAACGTTCCCGGCCGCACCTCCTGCGACATGCAGGCCGAGACCGTTATTCGCCTGTCCAGCGTGCCGAACATCATCGGCATCAAGGAAGCCACCGGCGACCTGCAACGCGCCAAGGCGATCATCGATGGCGTGAGCAAGGATTTCATCGTGTTGTCCGGCGATGATCCGACCGCAGTCGAGCTGATCCTGCTCGGCGGTAAGGGCAACATCTCGGTTACCGCCAACGTCGCCCCGCGCGAAATGGCTGACCTGTGCGAGGCCGCGCTGAAAGGCGACGCCGACACCGCACGCGCAATCAACGAAAAACTGATGCCGCTGCACAAGGACCTGTTCATCGAAGCCAACCCGATTCCGGTGAAGTGGGCTTTGGTCGAAATGGGCCTGATGCACGAAGGCATCCGCCTGCCACTGACCTGGCTGAGCACTCCTTGTCATGAAACGCTGCGCTCGGCCCTGCGCCAGTGCAGCGTCCTGGTTTAATTGAGGAAGTACAACGCATGAAGCGAATGGCCGGACTTTCCGCACTTGCCTTGATTATCTCCAGCACCAGTGGCTGCGGATGGGTCTGGGGGCCGGAAGGTTATTTCCGCGACCGTGGAAGCGATTACCTGCAAGCGCAACAGACTGCACCGATGCAATTGCCACCGGATGTGAGCACTGCCAAGCGTCTCGATCCGCTGTTGCCGATCCCGCGCAACGTGGCCGACGACACCGCGACGGGCGAGTACGTGGTTCCGCGTCCTCAGCCGCTTTCGGCGGTTGCCGATGCCACCGATTACTCGCTGCAGAAAAGCGGTGATTCGCGCTGGGTCGTGGCGCAGCATCCACCGGCCGAAGTCTGGCCAGTGGCGCTGCAGTTCTTCCAGGACAACGGTTTCCGTCTGGATGAACAGCGTCCGCAAACCGGTGAGTTCACTACCACCTGGCAGCACTCCGACGAACTGTCCGCTTCGATGGCCAAGCGCCTGAGCGCGGCCGGTATCGCCAGCGACAGCGAAACCCGCGTGCGTGTACGTATCGAACCCGGCGTGCAGCGCAACACCAGTGAAATCTACGTGGTCAGCGCCGAGCGTCCTGCCGGCAGCACGGCCGACGTGGCTTTCACCAACCGTTCGGTCAACACTGGCCTGGACGCTGCGCTGGTCGACGACATGCTCGCGAGCATGAGCCGCACCTCCGAGAAGGGTGGTTCGGTGTCGATGCTGGCCTCGCGTGATTTCGATGCACCGAGCCGCGTCAGCCTCAGCGAAGACGGCAGCGGCAACCCGGTGTTGAACGTCGGTACCGATCTGGACCGCGCCTGGTCGAGCGTCGGCCGTGCGCTGGAACAGGGCGAATGGCGCGTTGAAGACATCAACCGCAGCCTGGGCCTGTACTACATCAACCTGGCCGAAAAAGCCGAGAACAAAGACGACAAGCCTGGCTTCTTCAGCGGCCTGTTCGGCAGCGCGCCGAGCAAGGAAGAAGTCGAAGCCCGCGCCGAGCGTTATCAGGTTCGCCTGAGCAAGGTGGGCGAGAACATCCAGGTCACCGTCGAAAAGAACATCAACACCGTCGCGCCGGCCGATGTCGCGCGTAAAGTGCTGAGCGTGATTCAGGACAACCTGGGCTGATCCGATATGCGTTTTGCCGTTCTCGGCAGCGGTAGCCAAGGGAACGGCACGCTGATCGCCAGTGCCGATACGTACGTGCTGGTGGATTGTGGTTTTTCCCTGCGGGAAACCGAAAGACGTCTGTTGCGCCTGGGTGTGCACCCGGCGCAACTGAGCGCGATACTCGTGACCCACGAACATGCCGACCACGTGCATGGCGTGGGTTTGCTGTCTCGGCGCTACAATCTGCCGGTGTACCTGAGTCGCGGCACGCTGCGCGGGATGCGCAAACCGCTTGAACCGGCAGGCTTTCTGGCCGGCGGCGA
Source organism: Pseudomonas sp. FR229a (assembly GCF_030209115.1). Taxonomy (NCBI): domain Bacteria; kingdom Pseudomonadati; phylum Pseudomonadota; class Gammaproteobacteria; order Pseudomonadales; family Pseudomonadaceae; genus Pseudomonas; species Pseudomonas sp. FR229a. Next base: position 270,743 of record NZ_JARVSP010000025.1, read on the forward strand.
GCAGATGCAGATCGGCGCACTGAACGTCGGGGTCATTGCCGTGGCCCATGACGCGCAGGAGCCGACCCAGTACGTCTTCAGCGATCAGGAACAGCGGCGCTTCGGCCTGCTGACCGACCTGGGATCGTTTTGTGAGCGGGTGCTGGATGGCTACCGGGACCTCGATGCATTGATGATCGAGTCGAACCATTGCCGCGACATGCTCGCCCGTGGTCACTACCCGTACTTTCTCAAGCAGCGGGTGGGCGGCGAACGCGGACATCTGAACAACCATCAGGCGGCATTCCTGGTGGCCGAGTTGGGCTGGCAGGGCTTGCAACACCTGGTCCTGGCCCATCTGAGCAGCAAGAACAACCTGCCGCAGCTGGCCCGGCAATGTTTTGTCGACACCCTCGGGTGCGACCCGGACTGGCTGCAACTGGCCGATCAAGATTCAGGGCTCGACTGGCGCCACATCGCCTAGCCCACCTACTTAGCAAGCGGAGCCCATCATGGAAAAACGTGAAGAACTCTACCGCGGCAAAGCCAAATCGGTTTACAAGACCGACGACGCTGACCGCTTGATCCTGCTGTTTCGCAACGACACTTCGGCGTTCGACGGCAAGCGCATCGAACAGCTTGATCGCAAAGGTATGGTGAACAACAAGTTCAACGCCTTCATCATGCAGAAGCTCGAAGCGGCCGGCGTACCGACCCAGTTCGACAAACTGCTGGGCGACAACGAATGCCTGGTGAAGAAGCTCGACATGATCCCGGTCGAATGCGTCGTGCGTAACTACGCCGCCGGCAGCCTGGTCAAGCGTCTGGGCGTCGAGGAGGGCATGAAGCTCAACCCGTACACCTTCGAACTGTTCCTCAAGGACGACGCCAAAGGCGACCCGTTCATCAACGAATCCCACGTCGTGGCGTTCGGCTGGGGCACCGCCGAGCAACTGGCGCGCATGAAGGAACTGTCGCTCAAGGTCAACGAAGTCCTGAGCAAACTGTTCGACGACGCCGGCCTGCTGCTGGTCGACTTCAAGCTTGAATTCGGCGTGTTCAGCGACGGCTCCATCGTCCTCGGCGACGAGTTCAGCCCGGACGGCTGCCGTCTGTGGGACAAGGACACCAAGAAGAAGATGGACAAGGACCGCTTCCGCCAAGGCCTCGGTGACGTCATCGAAGCCTACGAAGAAGTCGCCGCTCGTCTGGGTGTACCGCTTTAATCGACGCAAGCATCTGATAGCACGGAAAAAATTTCGTTTGGGGGGTTCGCAACCAACGAAAGTGTTGTTATGATGCGCGCCGTTGGAGAGATGCCAGAGTGGCCGAATGGGACGGATTCGAAATCCGTTGTACCTTCACCGGTACCTAGGGTTCGAATCCCTATCTCTCCGCCATTATTGAACAAGACGAAGCCCCCGTAATCATTGATGATTACGGGGGCTTTTTCGTTTCTGGCGTTTTGTTCGCGACGCTTTTCGGGTACAACCTGCCGACTGCACAAAAGGACAGCTCGATGAGTGAAGTTCAGCCGTTGGCGGGTGGTGGCGAGGTGAAGCCGCAGGTCGTGAGTTTGCGCGAGGCGTTCTGGTTCTGGTTGAAGCTGGGGTTTATCAGTTTCGGCGGGCCGGCCGGACAGATTTCGATCATGCACCAGGAGTTGGTCGAGCGGCGGCGGTGGATTTCCGAGCGGCGTTTTCTGCACGCGTTGAACTACTGCATGTTGCTGCCCGGGCCGGAGGCGCAGCAGTTGGCGACCTACATTGGCTGGTTGATGCACCGAAGCTGGGGCGGGATTGTGGCCGGTGCGTTGTTTGTGTTGCCGTCGCTGTTCATCCTTATTTTCCTCTCTTGGCTGTACATCGCTTTCGGTGAAGTACCGGTGGTGGCCGGTTTGTTTTATGGGATCAAGCCTGCGGTAACGGCCATTGTTGTGCAGGCGGCCCATCGCATCGGTTCGCGGGCGCTGAAGAACAATTGGCTGTGGGCGATTGCGGCGGCGTCGTTTACCGCGATTTTTGTGCTCAATGTGCCGTTCCCGCTGATCGTGCTGGGCGCGGCGGTGATCGGCTACTTCGGCGGTCGACTGGCGCCTGAGAAGTTCAGGGTCGGCGGGCATAGCGCGGCGAACAAGTCTTTCGGCCCGGCATTGATCGATGACGACACGCCATCGCCAGCACATGCCCGCTTCAGTTGGACGAAACTGGCGATGCTCGCCGTGATCGGCGCCGCGCTATGGGCATTGCCGATGGGCGTGTTGACTGCGCTGTTTGGCTGGCATGGCACGCTGACGCAGATGAGCTGGTTCTTCACCAAAGCTGCGCTGCTTACCTTTGGCGGGGCGTATGCGGTGCTGCCCTATGTCTATCAGGGCGCCGTCGGTCACTACGGCTGGCTGACGCCGACGCAGATGATCGACGGCCTGGCGCTGGGCGAAACCACCCCCGGACCGCTGATCATGGTAGTGGCGTTTGTCGGGTTTGTCGGGGCTTATGTGTCGCAGGTGTTTGGCGCCGATCAGGTGTTTCTCGCCGGCGCGGTCGCCGCTGCGCTGGTGACGTGGTTCACCTTCCTGCCCTCATTTCTGTTCATCCTCGCCGGCGGCCCGCTGGTGGAGTCGACCCACGATGAACTCAAGTTCACCGCGCCGCTGACCGCCATCACTGCCGCGGTGGTTGGGGTGATTCTCAATCTGGCGTGTTTCTTCGGCTATCACGTGCTCTGGCCGCAGGGCTTCAGCGGCAGCCTGGACTGGCCGTCGGCATTGATTGCCATCGCCGCGGCCATTGCGCTGTTTCGCTTCAAGCGCGGGGTGATTCAGGTGCTGCTGGGCTGTGCGCTGGTCGGGTTGCTGGTGCATTTGCTGCGTTGACCCAGGTGGGCCCAGCCAGTTCGAATCGCGGACTGACAACCCGATCTTTTGTCATTGGTTCCATCTAACCAAGTGCGAGTCGTACCAGCGGCAAGCCGCCGTTTCACTTGCCCATACGGTTCAAACCATTTGTCCTGTTACCGCAATTTTTTTGAAATTTCCGCAAAGACAATGCTTCACAAAAGGGTAGGCAGGCTTTCACCCGACGACTTGCCACGCTTATCCGACTGAGGAGATTTGTCATGTTTCTACATAACAAGCGACTTCAATACACCGTTCGTGTTGCCGAGCCTAATCCGGGGCTGGCCAATCTGTTGCTCGAGCAGTTTGGCGGCGCACAAGGTGAACTGGCGGCGGCTTCGCGCTATTTCACGCAAGCCCTGGCCGAGGAAGATCCGGGACGTAAAGACCTGCTGATGGACATCGCCACTGAAGAACTCAGTCACCTGGAGATCATTGGCTCGATCATCGTCATGCTCAACAAAGGCGCAAAAGGCCGGATGGCCGAAGGCGTCGAGCAGGAGGGCGAGTTGTATCGCTCGCTCAATGGCAACGGCAATGACTCGCACATCACCAGCCTGCTGTACGGTGCCGGTTCACCGTTGACCAACTCGGCCGGCGTGCCGTGGACAGCGGCGTACGTCGATACCATCGGCGAGCCCACCGCCGATATGCGCTCCAATATCGCTGCGGAAGCACGGGCGAAAATCGTCTATGAGCGCTTGATGAACGTGACCGATGACCCCGGCGTGAAAGAGGCGCTCGGCTTTCTGATGACCCGCGAGATTGCCCACCAGTTGTCTTTCGAAAAAGCCCTGCACTCGATCCAGCCCAACTTCCCGCAAGGCAAGCTGCCGGGCATGCCCGAGTTCACCAACGTGTACTTCAACATGTCGCAAGGCACCGAAAGCATGCGCGGTCCCTGGAACCAGGGCGACGATTGGGAGTTTGTCGAAGACCCGACGCCAGCAGTCGACGGCGGCGATGGCCTGGCCACCGTGCAACTGGACAGCGCCGACGAAGCGCTGCTGGAAAACATGAAGATGCGCACCATGTCCGACCCCAACAGTGAACCGGTCACCGGTGCGGACCTGGGCTCTGGCGCGCAGGCCAAACCAGGGCTGTAAGGCACGTGGGGCGCGCCTGACATGCGACGGCGCGCCCCGGTTGATCATTGGGAATCATCAAGAAGAGGACTCGACAATGGCTACTCCACAGGAAAATCTGCTCGACTGGCTGCGTGACGCCCACGCTATGGAGCAACAGGCCGAGCAGATGCTCAAGGCGCAGTCCAAGCGTCTGGAGCATTACCCGAAGCTCAAGGCGCGCATTGATCAGCACATCGAAGAAACCCTCGGCCAGCAGAAACTCATCGACGAATGCCTGCAACGCCTGGGCGGTGATTCGTCGACGATCAAAGACCTGGGCGGCAAGCTGATGGCGTTCGGTCAGGCCGTCGGCGGCTCCTTGATGAGCGACGAGGTGATCAAGGGCGCCATGGCCGGTTATGTATTCGAAAACATGGAAATCGCCAGTTACACCGTGCTTATTGCAGCGGCGAAAGCGGCGGGGGACAAGCAGACACAGAAGGCCTGCGAAAAGATTCTGCCGCAGGAAGTGGCCATGGCTGAATGGCTGCTCAAGCACCTGCCGCAACTGACAGAAGCGTTTCTCGAACGCTCGGCGGATCCGGACAAGGAAGCCAAGAAGTAAGCCCGCGTGCCAGCGTCCGCCTGTCAGCCGGGCGGACGCGGTAGCGGTAGCGGATTATGGCGCGACCTGCAGCGGTTTGCGCTCAGTCGCCACCGGCTGCAAATGTCCCGACCGATCCAGGTGATAACGCTGCAGGTCGCGCGCCAGAATCAGCTGGCCGTGATACAGCGACGCCGCTTCACTACGCACATCTTCGATCGACGGACTCAAAGCCGGATTGGCCTGATAGCGCGCGCTGAAATGCGTCAGCACCAGATTGCGTACGCCGGCGGACTCGGCAAAACCGGCGACAGCGGCGGCGCTGCTGTGGCCGTAACTGGCGCGAGCGCGGTCGATCGCTGCTTGCACGAATGTCGCTTCATGCACCAGCACATCTGCCGATTGCGCCACTTCGGCCAGCAGTGCCGGGCGATCGTTATCGCCGCAGACAATGATGCGCCGATCAGGTCGTGAGCTGAGCAAGTAATCCCGCGCATGCAACAACTGCCCGTTGTGCTCTACGTCCTGACCATGGGCCAGCTGACCCCAAAGCGGGCCGCGCTCTATGCCTTCGGCCTCGAGGCGCTGCACGTCCAGACGCGGCTCCGGATCGGACTCGGTAAATACATAACCATGACACGGCACACGGTGGGACAGCTCGACGGTCTGCACTTGAACGTTGACGTTGCGCCACTCTGTGAGCGTTTCCACGGCGTGCAGGTTGATCTCAAAGGGCAGATGCGATTGCGTCACCTCAAGGCTCATTTTCAGCCACGGATGCAGCGCTGTCGGCAGCACAATATCCAGCGGCCGCGTGCGCCCCGACATGCCCGTGCTCGCCAGCAACCCCGGCAGGCCGAGGCAGTGATCGGCGTGCACGTGAGTGATGAAAATACCCCGCAGCTCGCTCAGCGACAGCGGTGTGCGCAACACCTGATGCTGGGTGCCTTCACCGCAATCGATCAGGTACCAGCCCTTGCCCGCAGACGCGATCAATGCCGTGGCGCTGACATTGCGCTGGCGGGTCGGCACGCCGGCTGACGTGCCCAGAAACAACAAATCCACGGTGGTTCTCCCTGGCGGTACGGATTTGACTATGCAGGCTGCCGAACGCGATAACCGCGTGCAGTGCTCGGTGTGCTTTCGACAATCAGCGACACGCTTCGGATCCCTCGACAGTCTGCGGCAACTCATCGGACACCTGCGCTGCCGGCGCTCGATCGCGGCACTCCGATCGGTGATGGTGGTCTCAGCGAAACGGAAGTAACTCAGCGGAGGTCAACTTGCCTAGAAATTCCAGGCCGATCGTCGACCGAGCCGATGTGGCGGTCCTTTCGCAAGAGCGCAAAGATGTGTTCTTCGCGGCGGTGCAGGTCAGCCGCATGGCCATGATCGTCACCGATCCTGCGCAGGCCGATGATCCCATTATTTTTGCCAACAATGCCTTTCTTGAACTCAGTGGCTACGAGCGGGAAGAGGTGCTCGGGCGCAACTGCCGATTTCTGCAAGGCGAGCAGACCGATCGCGCCGTGTTGCAACAGGTCAAACAAGCGTTGAAACATCACCACGAAACCTGCGTGGAAGTGCTCAACTATCGCAAGGACGGTTCATCGTTCTGGAACGAGCTGTTTATCGCGCCGTTATTCAACGAGCGCGGGCAACTGGTGTATTTCTTCGCCTCGCAAATGGACGTCAGCCGACGCCGTGACGCCGAGGACGGTTTGCGTTACAGCGAGAACATGGAAGCACTCGGGCAGTTGACCGGTGGCATCGCCCACGATTTCAACAACCTGCTGCAAGTGATGATCGGCTACATCGAGCTGATCCAGCACACCGCCAAACGCCCGAGCATCGACCCGCAGCGCATCGTGGTCGGCGCCGGTCATGCCCGTGCGGCGGCGGAAAAAGCCCGTCTGCTGACTCAGCATCTGCTGGCGTTTTCCCGGCGGCAACGGCTTGAGGGCCGGGTGATCAATCTCAATGCCTTGCTCGAGCGGTCAACGCTGCCGGCACCGGAATCCTGCGATCCGGAGCCGCAATTCGAATTGGCCGAGGATTTGTGGAATTGCCGCCTCGACCCGGCGCAGGCGGAGATGGCGCTGAACCATTTGCTCTCCAACGCCTGCGATGCGCTGGTTGACCAGCAGCAACCTGCGATCACCGTGCAGACCCGCAACGTCGATGTACCGGATCCGACGGGTCCGCATCAGGCCGGACTGGCGGCGGGGCGTTACGTCTGCATCGCGGTTGCCGATAACGGTGTGGGTATAGCCGCCGACGATCTCGACAAAGTGATGGAGCCTTTTTTCACCACCAAAGAAGAAGGCAACGGTGCCGGTCTCGGGCTTTCGATGGTCTACGGCTTCGTCAAGCAATCCGGCGGCGTGGTCAAAATCGAATCGACGCCGGGACTCGGCACTACGGTGCGCCTGTTCTTCCCGGCGGACGACAGTCAGCCATCGGCAACTGGTGCGCCTTACTCCGCCGAAAACCTCAAGGGTACCGAGCGCATCCTGATCGTCGAGGACCGCGCCGAAGTCGCTGAACTGGCGCGCTTTGTATTGTCCGAACAGGGTTATCACACTGACCTCGTTGCTGATGCGAGCGAGGCACTGGCCGTGTTGCAGAGTAGCGAATACGACCTGGTATTCACCGATCTGGTCATGCCTGGCGAGATGAACGGGCTGGCACTGGCGCGGGAAGTCAGCCAACGCTATCCGGCCATTAAAATCCTGCTCACGACCGGGTACTGCGCGGACGAGTCGACGCCGGATGAGCTGACTGACAATGAATTCGAATTGATCGCCAAGCCCTACGCGCCGGTGGACCTGTTGCGCAAGCTGCGCTCGATGCTCGATTAAAAAAACGAACTGTCGTCGCGCGGCAGGCGTCCATCCTTAAGACCCCATTGAGCAACCAGTGAGGGGACTGATCCCCGAGGAGATGTTGGTCATGAGCGATTACCCGATGGACGAAACCGATTCCGATCACCGCAACCGTCAGTTCGGCCAGGCGCTGGGGCTGGACGCCGACGAGGTCGAGCTGTGGGTCAGCGCGATCGAAGAGGACGGCAGCGGCATGGGCTACGTCGTGCATTTTTCCAGCGAAACGCCGGTGGATGTGCTGGCCAAGGTGCAAGGGCTGGGTGACGACCTGATGATCAATATCGGGCCGATTGACTGAGCGTCAACGAGGACGGTTCATGCAGGAGCAACCTTTGGTGGTGATAAGCGGCGCCAGTGCTGGCGTCGGGCGCGCGGTGGCGCATCGGTTTGCCGCTGGCGGGTATAGCATCGGCTTGCTGGCGCGCGATCCCGCAGGATTGGCCGCTACGCAACAGGAGCTGGAAATGTATGGGGTCGAGGTGGCTGCCGTCAGCGTCGACGTTGCCGATGCGCTTGCCGTGCAGGAGGCCGCCCAGCAGATGGAAGCCAGGCTCGGGCCTTTGACGGTGTGGATCAATGCGGCGATGGTCACAGTGCTCTCGCCGATAGAGCAATTGTCCGCCGCCGAGATTGAGCACGTCACCCAGGTGACCTATCTCGGCACCGTCCACGGCACGTTGGCAGCGCTGTCGTTGATGCGCCCGCGCAACAAGGGGCTGATCATTCAGGTCGGCTCGGCGCTGGCATATCGCGCCATTCCGTTGCAGGCCGCTTACTGCGGGGCAAAATTCGCCGTGCGCGGTTTTACCGACGCGTTGCGCTGCGAGTTACTGCATGAGCGCAGCCGTATCCGCGTGTGCATGGTGCAACTGCCGGCGATCAACACGCCGCAGTTCGACTGGGCACGCAACAAATTGCCCAGACGCCCGCAACCTGTGCCGCCGATCCATGACCCGGACGTGGCAGCGCGAGCGATTTTCAGCGTGGTCAAACACCCGCCGCGAGAGTTGTGGCTGGGATGGTCGACGATCAAGGCGATCATCGGCCAGTCGGTCATGCCAGGTTTGCTGGATCGTTTGCTGGCGCGCAGCGCCTGGACCGGTCAGCAGACCAGTGAACCTGAGGACAACGAGCACCCGGACAACCTGTTCGAAGCGCAGCCAGGTTTACATCAGATTCGTGGCCGCTTCATCGGCCGTTCCAAGGAGGCGGCGCTGGCGTTCACCTCGACCCAAGTGATGGCGGTATCTGCGGTAATCGCCGTATTGGTGGGTGTGATTCTTTTGCAGTTTTGATCGTTCCGCGGTTCGCTCAAGGGTTGACGGACTTCAGCGCGCCCGCTGACGGTTTGAGTTTTTCCTGCAGATCCCGAACATTTTTCGCCTGTTTTTCAATGCCCGGCAAGGCTGCTTGAGCGAAGGCCTTGAGCTGCGGATCTTGCGACGACATGGCTTCTTTCTTGAACAGCATCAGCTTTTGCTCGAGGGTTTCGGCCTGGCTGTCGATGTAGATGCGATCGAAGGAATCGTCCCGAGACTCGAGGCGCAGTTGCTTGGCTTTCGAGGCTACCGAAGGTTCCGTCGGCACCGCCATGCGTTGGCTCTCCCCCAGCTGCCGGAGCTGTTTATCGAAACGCTCATGGTCGGCAATCATTTGTCTGGCGAACGCTTTGACCTCGGGCAGGGTGGCCTTTTCCAGCGCGATATGTGCGCTGTTGTTCTGGAACAGGCTCTGCTGGGCCGCTTCTTCGACGAAAGCATCGAGGGTGTCCGCGTGGCCGGGCTGGGCGCTCAGGGCCAGTATTGCAAGGCAGATTGCGGCAAGTGATTTCATCGCGCGTAACCTCTGCGGGATCAATGGACGGTCAGGTGCATGGCAGCAGCAATCGCAGCACATGCACCTTTGATGAGCATAGCGGATGGGTATTCAAGCAACCGTTCTGAATGGCGACCAACGGCCCGCCTTTCCAACAAGGACCGTCGCCTGGCTCAAATCTCCTTGATCGGCGTCTCGCCCTGTACGGCTTTGATCAGGTTGATCACATGCAGGCAATCGGCCTTGTTCACGTACGACTCACCACTGGCCACCGTCTCGTGGTTGCGCGCACGCAGGCGCCAGCGCCATTGGCCTTTGCCGGTGCTCGGGGTGCCTCGGGTTTGTCGGTAGATTTCGAAATACATACGGTTCGCTCCCTGCGATCGATAGGCGCGCCAACCTGTGTGGCGCATCGACGCAAGCCTAGCGCAGAGGGTTTTTTTGGCTATCGCGGATTTGTTTCCAATCGTTCGCGGATGTTTCTGAAACGCTGTCTCGGAAACGTTTATGGACGCAATGCCCAAGGCCTTTCTACACTGCCGCTATTCCGGGGAGCAGGGGCAATGGATGAACCGCAATGAACTTCGCAAGGCCGACATCAACCTGATGGTGGTGTTCGAGACTCTGATGCTCGAACGCAACGTGACCCGCGCCGCGGAGAAGCTGTTCCTCGGCCAGCCGACCATCAGCTCGGCGCTCAACCGTTTGCGCACGATGCTCAACGACCCGCTGTTCATCCGCGTCGGTCATCGCATGGAACCGACGGCCCGTGCCGAAGATATTTACCGCCATCTCAAACCGGCACTCGACTCGCTGTCGGCGGCGCTGAGCCTGACCCGCGATTTCGACCCCGCCACCAGCACCATGACCTTTCGCATCGGCCTGTCCGATGACGTCGAATTCGGCCTCCTGCCGCCGCTGTTGCGCGCTCTGCGCCAGGAAGCACCGAACGTGGTGTTCGTCGTGCAGCATGTCGATTACTGGCGGATTCCCGATCTTCTCGCGGCTGGCGATATCACCGTCGGCATCAGCCAGACCCGTGGCCTGCCGGCCAACGCCAAACGCAAACTGCTACGGCATATCCAGCCGAGCATCCTGCGCGCCGACGCCTCTGATACGCCGCTGACTCTCGACGAATATTGCGCTCGCCCGCATGTACTGGTGTCGCACACGGCCAATGTCAGTGGTTATGCCGATGAATGGCTGGCGGAGCTGGGCCGGACGCGCCAGGTGGTGTTGTCGGTGCCGCAGTACAGCGCGCTGCCGGCGCTGCTGGCGGGCACCGACCTGATCGCCAGCCTGCCGGACTACACTGCAGCGGCGATGGCGGCGTCCGGGGCGCTGTTCCAGGAACCGTTTCCGTTCAAGACGCCGACGCTGGACCTGTCGATGGTCTGGCTCAGCCATGTCGACAGCGACCCGGCCGAACGCTGGCTGCGTTCGCGACTGGAAGCATTCATGAGCGAACGGCCAACTGAGCGCCACGATCCCTTGTAGGAGATGTCGAGTGAAACGAGGCTGCGATCTTTTGATTTTGATCTTCAAATGAAGGATCAAAAGCTCGCAGCCTCGTTTCACTCGACAGCTCCTACAGAAAGTCCGCTCAGCCGCATGTGTTATACGTACGCCCCCGCACCCCCCGACTGGAGATCCGCAATGCCACACCTGCACATGGAATACACAGCCAACCTGACGCAGTTGAATGCCGACATTGCCCTGATCAGGCTCAACAACACCCTGGTCGGTTCCGGTCAGTTCGGGGCGGAGTTCGATATCAAGAGCCGCGCGATCAAGGTCGAACACTTCAAGGTCGGCACGGCTCTCGGCGAGCGTGCCTTCGTCCATGTGAAGCTGGCCTTGCTCAGCGGGCGCTCGGCAGAAATCAAGAAGCAGTTGTCGCAAAGCCTGCTGGCGGTGTTGCAGGAGCTCTGCGAATGGCCGGCCGGGCTTGAAGTGCAACTGTGCGTCGAACTGCTCGACATCGATCGCGAGTCCTACAGCAAGGCCGCGATCGGCATCTGAGGCTCAGGCGCTTTCCAGCTCGCTGCACACCTGAATCACCTGCTCGCGCAGCCAGACATTGGCGCTGTCCTGATCGACGTTCTGGCTCCACTGCATATCGAGGGTGAAGCCCGGCAAACCGTTGGGTGCCTCGCAGTGTTTGAATACCGCGTCATTGGTCAGCAAACGCTGGATGCGCCGGGGCAGGGTGAGGATGAAGTCAGTGCCGGTGATCATCTTCAACGCGGCGCTGTAGCTGTTCGATCGCGCGACGATCTGGCGTTTCTGCGCCTGGCGCGCCAGCCAGCCGTCGACCATGTTGGTGCTCGACGTCCACGGCGTCGGGAACACATGCCGACGCTCGGTAAATGCTTGCAGGCTCAAACGCGGTTCCAATGGCGTGGCGCGCTTGTCGAAGACGCAGACCAGGTCATCTTCAAGCAACATCCGCGATTTCAGATCCGCATGCTGGCGATGAAAGTGCGGGCCGAAACTGATCACCAGGTCGAGTGAGCCGTCGCGTAACTCATCGGCGGGCACGTCGGTTTCGAACTTGTGCATGTTGACCATCACCGGCAAATCGTCGAAGTCGAAGCGCTTCAACAGGCGCGGCAGGATCAACTGCTCGAAATATTCCGGGGCGCAGATGTTGAAGGTCACCGCCCGCCGGCTCGGGTCGAAGGCCGGTGCTCCGGCGTGGCAGAGGTTGATGCTTTCGAGGATCTTCTGCACATGGCCGTACATGCTGCAGGCCTTGTAAGTCGGGCGCATGCCCGTACGGGTGTTGATGAACAATTCGTCTTCGAAACTGGTGCGCAGTTTCTTCAGGCAATAACTGACAGTGGACTGACTGACAAACAGGGTTTCCGAGACATCGGTGACACTGCTCTGCTCATACACAGCAACAAATACCATCAAATCCTGCATATCGAGCTTGCGAAGCAAATTACTGTTCAGCATGAGTTCCGTCTCGCTGTGCCCCTTGCGCAGAATTCGCGCAAACGTGTGCGTACGATCCTAGCGGAACGATGGTGCCAGGAGAAACCCTCGTAGGACATTTCACGGACACATGTGGGACAGAAACTTTTAGTAATACGACGTTGCCAATTTCGTGCGGAAAAGATGGCCAGAGGCCTCTAGCCCGGGCAAGGCAAGTGACGTGTGTAATGGCGAGGATTGAAGCGCACGACCATCAGCAACATGCTCACCATCACCGCAGTCAGCGCCCACCACGCGCCTTCAAAACTGCCTAGCCGATCGCGAATCACCCCTGCCAACAGCGGCGAGAGGCCAGCGATCAGATAACCGATACCCTGCACAAATGCAGTGAGGCCACCGGCCTGCTGCGGGTCGTCGCAATGATCGAGCGCGACGATCAGGCTCATCGGAAACAGACCGCCAATACCCAGTCCCAACAGACACGGCCAGAGCAGGGCCAGCTGCGCCGGGGCAAGAATCAGCCCGCAGAAACCGCCGATGATCAGCAACAGTAGAGTCGCCAATATTGCGCGTCGATCACGGCTTCGGTTGGCAATCGCAGGCACCGCCAGGCCGGAAATGACCTCCATCGCTGTGAGAAAACCCAACAGCAGCCCGGCGTGTTGTTCGCTCCAGCCCTTTTCCACGTAGTACGGGGCGAGCCAGGCGAGGACACAGGTGTAGGACGCCGTACCGAGGCCAAAGAAAATCGCCAGCAACCAGGCGCGACGGCGGGTGATAACAGACTCCCGCTTGATCCCTCTTGATATGGCACGCGCGGGCTGTAGACACCAGACCAGCAAGGCGAGCACCGCCAGCCCGGCCCAAACGGCCAGCCCTGCGCGCCAGTTGCCGGTCTGCACCATCACCAGCGGCGCCAATGATGCGGTAATCGCCGCGCCGCCCATGATCGACGTCACGTAGACGCCCATGCATAACGCTACTTTGTCGGGAAAGCGCGACTTGATCAGCGCCGGCATCAACGCTTGAATCATGGCGATGCCGATGCCGGCCACTATGGCGCTGAGGATCAGTTCAAGGGCCGAATCGATAAACAGCCGCGACAGCGTCGCGAGCCCGATGATCAGCAACGACAGCAGCACCGTGCGCTGTTCGCCGAAGCGCTGGCTGACGCTCAGGCCGAAGAACATCGCCAGCCCCATGGCCATGACCGGCAACATCGTCAGCAGGGAGGCAGCGCTGAAGCTCAACGGGATATCGCCACGGATCGCCGACAGCAGCGGTCCCACGGCGGCCATTGATGGGCGCAGATTAAGTGCGACAAGGATGATCGCGAACATCAGCCAAGCGGCGGGGCGGTGATGATTCATCAGCAGGCCTTCGATTGCGGAAGCTGGTGATTAGGCGTCGCGTCGCGCAGATCGGCAAATCAGAAAATCCCGCGCCAGACCTGAAAACTCGATAACACCGCATCCCCCTGTAGGAGTGAGCCTGCTCGCGATAGCGATGTATCAGATGAATAAATATTGACTGACACACCGCTATCGCGAGCAGGCTCACTCCTACAGGGGGCGTAGGTGGGCAATTAACTGAATGAAACCTGAACCATTCGCAAATACGCGCAAACTTCCAGGACAATGCCCGAAGGCAACTAATCATTAGCATCTTTTTCACGAAAAATTGATCCATGGCTGCCTAAAGTTTGTCATGCCTCGGTGAATGAAATTTTCACAAGTGACGAGGCTCTTCTTTCAGGAACAGTCATTCATCATGTTGAAGTTAAAAGCCGTGCGCCCGGAATGGGTGACGTTGTTCGCCAGCGCCTTTTTGTTGCTCGGTTTCAACCTGGTGCTCTGGCAACATCTGTTCGAGATAACCGCCGCCGATGGCAAGGGCAGCGTCCTGCGCCTGGCGTTCGGCGTGATGATCTTCGCCGCGTTCAATATTGTCCTAACGTTGTGCGCTTTCCGCCCCCTGCTCAAACCGTTATTGACCCTGTTGTTTTTAATCAGCGCTGGCGTGGCTTATTTCATGAGCCAATACGGCGTGATGATCGATGCCGGCATGTTGCGAAACTTCGCTGAAACCAATGCGACGGAAGTGCGTGATCTGCTTTCAATGAAGTTGTTTGCCTATATTGTCTTTCTGGGTATTTTGCCGTGTTTGGTGTTATGGAAAGTGCCGGTCACTTATCGGCGCTGGCATCACGAGTTGTTCAGCAAAGTTATTGTCAGTGTCGCCTCTGCGGCGGTGATCGGTGTCGTGGCACTGGCCAACTACCAGGGGTTGTCTTCGTTGTTTCGCAACCATCATGAGATTCGCCTGATGCTGGTGCCGAGCAATTACATCGGCGCGTCCCTCGGCTACCTGCAAGAGCAAGTCGTCTCGGCACAGCAGCCGTTCATCAAGATCGGCGTAGATGCCCAGCGCAATCCCGACTTGCAATTCCAGCCCCGCAAATCGCTGACCGTGCTGGTGGTCGGGGAAAGTGCGCGGGCGCAGAACTTCGGCATTCTCGGTTACGACCGGGACACCACGCCGCAACTGGACAAAGAGGCGGGGCTGATCGCCTTTACCGATGTGCATTCCTGCGGCACGGAGACCGCGGTCTCGGTGCCATGCATGTTCTCCAACATGGGCCGCAAGGATTACAACGCCAGCAAGGCCAAGAATGAAGAGGGTTTGCTCGATGTGCTCAAGCGCGCCGGCATCGATGTGATCTGGCGCGATAACCAGTCCGGCTGCAAAGGCACTTGCGACCGGGTCACGGTGCAGGATGTCAGCAAATTGCAGGACCCGGCGTTGTGCGCCAACAGCGAATGTCGCGATGAAATCCTCCTGCAGGGTTTGCAGAGCTTTATCGATCACCTGGATAAAGACACGGTGCTGGTTCTGCACCAGATGGGCAGTCACGGCCCGGATTACTTCAAGCGTTATCCCAAGGAGTACGAACACTTCACCCCGGTCTGTGAGAGTAACGCGCTGAATAATTGCAGCCGCGAAAGTATCGTCAACGGTTACGACAACACGCTGGTCTACACCGACCATGTGCTGGCGAGCCTGATCGATGTGCTGCGCAGCAATCAGGACAAAGTCGACACCGCCATGCTCTATCTGTCGGATCACGGTGAATCGCTTGGCGAATACAACCTGTTTCTGCACGGCACGCCGTACATGCTGGCGCCCGAGCAGCAGAAGCATGTAGCGATGCTGGCGTGGTTCTCCGACAGCTATCAGAAAGCCTACTCGGTCGATACGCATTGCCTGCAACTGAGCCGCGACAAGCCGCTGAGTCAGGACAACCTGTTCCACTCCATGCTCGGCCTGCTCGAGGTGCGCAGCAGCGTGTACCAGCCGGCGCTGGACATGTTTGCCGGCTGTCGCGGCGCGGTGATCGACGGCGTACTGGCCAAGCAGTGAGGCGTTTCCTGCCCGTCGCGCTGATGCGACGGGCCTTTCTGTTTCCGCTGTCAGACTATTCTTGCTGGCAGGCAAGACATTTCCTTACAGCTCTTGCCCTTCAAAGGCGCGTAAATCGCCAGTGGCGATATATACTGCGCGCCATTCTTCAAGGGAGAGCCGTGTGGCTATCGATATTCACTGGATTCGCGACAACGAAAGCCTCGCGCAGTTTTGCGCCGAGTGGCAGCAACTGCCGTTCGTTGCCCTCGACACCGAATTCATGCGGGTCGACACCTTCTACCCGATTGCCGGCCTGTTGCAGATCGGCGACGGCAAACGCGCCTACCTGATCGATCCGCTGACCATCAACGCCTGGCAACCGCTGGCCGCGTTGCTGGAAAACCCGGCGGTCCTCAAAGTCCTGCACGCCTGCAGCGAAGACCTCGAAGTGCTGTTGCGCCTGACCGGCAGCCTGCCGGCGCCGCTGTTCGACACGCAACTGGCCGCCGCTTACCTGAACCTCGGTTTTTCCATGGGCTACTCGCGATTGGTGCAGGAAGTGCTCGGCATCGACCTGCCCAAGGGTGAAACCCGCTCCGACTGGTTGCAGCGTCCGTTATCGGAAACCCAGATCAGCTATGCCGCCGAAGACGCCGTGCATCTGGCCGAGGTGTTCGTCGAGTTGCGGCCCAAGCTGTCCGACGACAAGTTCGCCTGGGTACTGGAAGATGGCGCCGAACTGGTCGCCAACCTGCGCCGCGAAACCGATCCTTACGAGGTCTATCGCGAGGCGAAACTGGCGTGGAAGCTGTCCCGCGCGCAACTGGCCGTGCTGCGTGAGCTGTGCGCCTGGCGCGAAAAAGAAGCCCGCGCCCGTGACTTGCCGCGTAACCGCATTGTTCGTGAACACTCGCTGTGGCCCTTGGCCCGCACGCAGCCGGATAACCTCGCGGCGCTGGGCAAGATCGAAGACATGCACCCGCGTACCGTGCGTCAGGACGGCCAGTTTCTGCTTGATCTGATCAAGCGCTCTGGCAGTGTGGGCCCTGATCAATGGCCACCGGCAGTGCCGGAGCCGTTGCCGATCGAAGCTGCTGCGTTGATCAAGCAACTGCGCGCGCTGGGTCAGGCCGAGGCCGAACGCCTCGGGATCGCCCCGGAACTGATGCTGCGCAAGAAAACCCTCGAAGCCCTGGTCAAAAGCGGCTTCCCCGAGGGGCCTTACCAATTGCCCGATTCGCTGCGTGGCTGGCGCCGCGAATTGCTCGGTCAGAAGCTGCTCGACAGCCTGTCCACCGCCGGAGAACAGCCTTGAAACGTATTTGCTCCATCTACCAAAGCTCCAAGCGCAGCGGCATGTATCTCTATGTGCTCAAGAGCGATGCGCTCGAGCGCGTGCCGGAAGCGCTGATGACGGCTTTCGGCAAAGCGAAGCATTCCTTCGATCTGGTGTTGTCGCCCGAGCGCAAGCTGGCCAGCGAAGACATCACCGTGGTCCTGGAAAACCTCGACAAGCAGGGCTATCACCTGCAAATGCCACCGGCCGAGGACGAGTACATCGAGCACTTGCCCGAAGAGTTGCTGCGACGCAACGACCCGGTCTGACCCGCGAGGCCCTGTCCTGGGCCTCGGTTAACCCTGGAACTGTTTTTACCGCGATGGCCGGCCCGATCCCGGCGGCCGTCTGCACGGTTTGCGAAAGGTTTGAAGATGCGCGTTCTGATTGCCGAACACGACCACGCGATATACGCCCGACTGCTGCGTCAGGCACTGCCCGAGCTTGAAGTCCTGACCAGCGGCGACTCCGCCGAACTGGCGCGTCAGGCCGCCGATTGCCCGGTCTGGCTGGGCCAGCCGGACCTGCTGGCGACCCTGCTGCGCCAGGGCCATCAACCGCAATGGCTGCAATCGACCTGGGCCGGTATCACGCCGCTCCTCGCCGACGGCTTGCGCCGCGATTATCGCCTGACCCGTGCGGTGGGGATTTTCGGTCAGGTCATGGCCGAATACGTGCTGACCTACATTCTCGGCCATGAGCGCGAAGTGCTCGCGCGGCTGGTCAGCCAGGTCGAGCGCAAGTGGGACAACCGCAGCGGCCAGAGTCTGGTCGGGCGCAAGGTGCTGATCGTCGGCACCGGTGACATCGGCCAGAGTGTCGCGCAATTTCTCCTGCCATTCGGCGTCGAGTTGTACGGCATCGCCAGCAGCGCCCGCGCACAGGCGCCGTTCGTCGAAGTCGGCGCGCTGGCCGATCTTCCGCGTCTGGTGGGCGAGGTGGATTACGTGGTCAACCTGCTGCCGAACACCGAACACACCCACGATATCTACGACGCGGCGCTGTTCAAGCAATTCAAGCCGACCGGGTTGTTCATCAACGCCGGGCGCGGTGTCGCGGTGGTCGATGCCGATCTGGTCGAGGCCTTGAAGGAAGGGCACCTGGCCGGTGCGGTGATTGACGTCTGCCGTCAGGAGCCATTGCCGCAACGCCATCCATTCTGGACCGCGTGGGGCTTGCTGCTGACCGGGCACAGCTCGGCACCAACGTCGCCGGCGCTGATGGTGGATTTGTTTGTGCAGAACCTGAAGGCGTATGAGGCGGGTGAGGCGTTGCGTGGGGAAGTGGATTTCACCCGCGGTTACTGATTCTGCGCGGTACCCCTTGTAGGAGTGAGCCTGCTCGCGATAACGGTGTGTCAGTCAACATTGATGTCGACTGACACGGCGTCATCGCGAGCAGGCTCACTCCTACAGTGGTTTTATGGCGTGGCTTATAAAGTGAAATCGCCTTCGGCCACCAGTTCGCTCAGCGGACGACGCGGGCTCGGCGTTTCGCGGGCTTGCAGGTACTCGGCCAGGGTTGCCTTGTCACCGAGCTTGCCCACCGCCACCGCCGCATGCAGGGCATATTCCTCAGGAATGTTCAGTTCCTTGCGGGTCAATTCCTGATCGAAACCGGCCATGCCGTGGGTGTGCCAGCCGCTGAGGCTCGCCTGCAGCGCCAGATGGCCCCACGCCGAGCCGGTATCGAACGTGCTCCAAAGCGCCGGGGTTTCCTCGGTAGCGCCCGGTGCCACGAAAGTTGTCTTCGAAATCACGATCACCAGCGCTGAAGCATGCTGCGCCCAGCTGCGGTTGAATTCGTTGAGCAGGCCCAGATAACGCTGCCAGTTCTGCGTATCGCGGCGTGCATAGAGAAAACGCCAAGGTTGCGAGTTGTACGCCGACGGCGCCCAGCGCGCGGCTTCGAAGAAGCTCAGCAAGGTCTCTTCAGGGATCGCTTCGCCGTTAAAAGCGCGGGGCGACCAGCGCTCGGTGAACTGCGGGTGAATGGCGTAATCGGCAACGCGAGGGTTGGCACTCATGCACGGATTCCTTGCAACGGATGGGGAGAAGTTCGCTGCAAAACCCTACTGGGCGGCGCTGGGGCTGACAAGCGGATTTACCGACAGTCGCCGGCGCTTGGCCACCGCGCCCGCTGGCACTAGACTGGCGGCCTTTTCACCACCTTGATGTTGATGCTTGAACCATGGCCGCCATTGTCGAACCGTTCTGGAAACGCAAAACCCTCGATCAACTCGATCACGAGGAATGGGAATCGCTGTGCGACGGCTGCGGTCTGTGCTGCCTGCAAAAACTCGAGGATGAAGAAGACAACAGCGTCTATTACACGCGCATCGCCTGCAAACTGCTGGATCTGAAGACCTGTCAGTGCAGCGATTATCCGAACCGGATCAAGTTTGTCCCTGACTGCATCCAGCTCACCCCGGGGCAGGCGGAAGAGTTCAAGTGGCTGCCGCCGACCTGCGGTTATCGTCTGGTCAGCGAGGGCAAGGATCTGCCGTTATGGCATCACCTGGTGTGCGGTGATCGCGATGCAGTGCACCACGAGCGAATTTCCCAATCCGGACGCATGCTCGCCGAAGGCAGCGTGCCGGAGGATGACTGGGAAGATCACCTGATTTTTCGCGCGGGCTGATGGTGAAGGGATTCGAAACCGCTATCGCGAGCAGGCTCACTCCTACAGGTGAACGCGTTTCAATTGTAGGAGTGAGCCTGCTCGCGATGGCGTAATTCGCCTCAACGCATTATTTGGATCAAACGCCGGCTTTCGGCGAGGGCAGCGAATCATTGCCGGTAACGGTCGCCGTTTCCGTGGCAACTTCGGCGTTGGTCTTCAGCTTGCTCAGTTCTTCTCCGGCGCGTTCGATCTTCGTCCGTACGTTGTTCATGTCCTGACGACCTTTCTCCAACAGGCTTTTCGCCGAGCAATGGCCGGTGATGCCGCGGGCCACGGCCATGCCGCCGAGCGCCACTTGAATCAGGCCGAACACGCCGCCACGGCGCAGGCCCTTGCCGACCATCAGCACGCCGCCGGTCAACGAGCCGACGCGTTCCCAGCCGTGCACGTTCTTGTGCGAAGGCGACTGGAACGGGGTGGATTCGATGCGTTCTACGCGTTTGAGCTCGCTCATGATCTATCTCCAGGCAGGGTGCGATTGATAGATAAGCTGACTGCCGGGGCGGTCAGCTTGTTCCATCGAATGTGCGACGCTTCAGCGGAATTTCGGCCCGGAGCGGGTGTTCAGGCCTTTGGCCATGCGGTCGTAAAGCACGACGTTGACCGTAGCGGCGAGGTTCATGCAGCCGGTGGTCGGGATGTACACGACGTCTTCGCACCAGTCGCGAATCTCTTTATCCAGCGAACCGTCTTCCGGACCGAAGATGTACAGCGCGCGGTCGGGGTGGGTGTATTCCGGCAATGGGCGGGCGCCTTCCACCAGTTCCACAGCGACGGGCACGCAGTTGAGCGGGAGGATTTTTTTCAGGTCGTCGATGCCGATCAGCGGGATGTCGTAGTGCACGCGCTTGGTGTCGGTGACGAAATCGGCGGCGCGTTCATAACGCTTGCCGGTGTAGAACACCGAGGCCACGCCATAACAGCCTGCGGCGCGCATCACCGAACCGACGTTCTCCGGTGATTTGGGGTTATACAAACCAATGCAGCTGTAC
Organism: Pseudomonas sp. FR229a; assembly: GCF_030209115.1. NCBI lineage: Bacteria > Pseudomonadati > Pseudomonadota > Gammaproteobacteria > Pseudomonadales > Pseudomonadaceae > Pseudomonas > Pseudomonas sp. FR229a. The sequence goes on from NZ_JARVSP010000025.1 coordinate 291,341, forward strand.
CGTTTGTCTGCCACGAGCGGGGTGCCTTCGGGAAAAAGAGGGCGATTATACGGGGATAAGATCAAAAGATCGCAGCCTTCGGCAGCTCCTACAGTCTAATGGCGTACACCGTGTAGGAGCTGCCGAAGGCTGCGATCTTTGCTTTTAATCTTCTTTTTTCATCAGGCCAGCGAGGGCCGCAAACGGGTTATGCGTGGCCTTGGCGATTTTCGGTGTGCTCAGCGAGCCGTCGCCGAAATACTGCTGGTCGGTGTAACGCGAATGCTCGTTGTCGTGGCAATACAGGCACAACAGCTCCCAGTTCGAGCCGTCCTGCGGGTTGTTGTCGTGATTGTGGTCGCGGTGGTGCACGGTCAGCTCGCTCAGGCGCTTGCCGGAAAACTCGCGGGCGCAGCGGCCGCAGACGTGCGGGTACATCTTCAGGGCTTTGTCGCGGTAGCCCATTTCCTTGTCGCGCTGGTTGTCGGCGAGGATGCGGTCCAGCTTCGACGTGTTGGTGGGGGTGGACGAACTCATGGGTTCACCTTTGTAAAAGACTGATGACGGTTATGCGCAGAGTTTAGCTCAGCCCTTGAGCTTCTCGGCAATCCAGATCGTGTGGCGGGTGCCTTTGTTGCCATGGGCGAAGACCTGGACTTCTTCGGCCTTGAAACCGGCCTTCTTCAATTTGTCGGAAAACTGCCGATCAGCGCTGGCCGACCACACCGCCAGCACGCCTTTGGGGCGCAGGGCCTTGGCGCAGGCATTCAGACCAGCGGCCGAGTACAACCAACTGTTGGCTTTCTGGGTCAGGCCTTCAGGGCCGTTGTCGACATCGAGCATGATCGCGTCGAACCCGTTCGGCTCGCTTTGCAGCACCTTGGCCACGTCTTCCATGCGGATCACCGTGCGCGGATCGAGCAATGGTCGGCCGGACTTTTCTCCGAGCGGGCCGCGATTCCACTCGACCACGCCGGGCACCAGCTCAGCGACCACCACTTCGGCGGCCTTGCCCAAATGCTTGAGTGCCGAGGCGAGGGTGAAGCCCATGCCCAGGCCACCGATCAGCACGCGTGAATTCGGCCGGCCGGCGACTTTGCGGCAGGGAATCTCGGCCAATGCGTCTTCGGAACCGTGCATGCGCGTGTTCATCAATTGCCCGCCGTCGCCGCCCTGGATCTTGATGACGAAGTCCTCGCCATACTCGAACAGGCACAGGGCACCGCCGTTTTCGGGGATCGGGGTGGTGTCGAGCAGAACGAAACGTTTCATGGAAATCTCTAAAGGGGGGAAGGCAAGCAGGCGCGTTGGGAGTAGCCTGAGCACAGACTAAAGGCCAAACGGAGCCCTTGATGAAGCGCACCATTCTAACGGTCATTACCCTGGCCGCGCTCGCGATTACTGCGGCCCAGGCCCAGCAGAGCATTCCGGTCAGTCCGACGCCGCAACCCGGCTCGCCCGGCACCGCGACGCCGACGCCGTATCCGCAGATCACCCCGATTACCCTGCCCAAGTCGGGCGCCGGCAGTGGCAGCCCGCCGCTGGTGCCGATCGAAATGCCCAGCCCGCCGAGCAAGGATCAACCGGTGCCGGGTATCGAGCCGAACGGCAACAAGGCTAAATCCCCCGGCGGTTAAACCTGTTGCGCGGCGAGTTGGCCGTCGGCCATGCGCAGGCGTTTGGACAGCGAGACGGCGAGGGCGCGGATGATCTTTGCGGCGATTTTCGGTGCGTCGTTGAGCATTTTTTCCAGCGAGTCCTTGCCTAGGTTCAGCAACTGACAGTTGCTTGCCGCGATGCACGTGGCCGAACGCCGTTCGCCATCGAGCACGGCCATTTCACCGAAGGCACGGCCGCTGCGCAGGGTGGCCATGGTGATGACCTGACCGTCGACGGCGGTTTTCTGCACGGCGACCTGGCCGGTGTGGATGATGCACATGAAACTGCCGGCATCGCCCTCGCGAAAAATCGCTTCGCCTTCAGCCACGGTGCTGATGCTGAAGTAGCCGGAAGCTGCCGCGAAGTCGGCCAGCTGCAATTGATCGAACAGGCCACAGTCCATCAGCCAGTCGCGGATTTCGTTGTTCAGGAAGGTCGGTTCGGACATGTCGATGCGGTCTTTTTGTTTTCACATTTTCCGGGTATCACACGTTCCTTGTGTAGGAGCTGCCGAAGGCTGCGATCTTTTGATCTTGCTGTTAAAAAATCAAAAGATCGCAGCCTTCGGCAGCTCCTACACAGGGGAATCGGTGGAGGCGTTGGGTCTGCTGTTAAGACCCAGGCCACCCGCAGAGTTCCTCAGGCAATCTGCAAAACCTTGAACACAAACGCATATTCGAGTGCTACGTCACGTAATCCCTGATAGCGCCCGCTCATGCCGCCATGCCCGGCGCCCAGTTCGGTCTTGAGCAGCAGCGGGTTGTCGTCGGTCTTGGTCGCGCGCAATTTCGCTACCCACTTGGCTGCTTCCCAATATTGCACACGGCTGTCGTTGTAGCCGGCGATTACCAGCAGTGGTGGATAAGCCTGCGCGGTGACGTTTTCGTACGGCGCATAAGCCTTGATCCGATCATAGACGTCCGGTTCTTCCGGGTTGCCCCATTCGTCGTATTCGGTGACGGTCAGCGGCAGTTCTGGGTCGAGCATGGTGTTGAGTACGTCGACGAACGGCACTTCGGCAATCGCCACGCCGAACAGGTCCGGACGCTGGTTAAGCACCGCGCCGATCAACAGGCCACCGGCGCTGCCACCGCTGATCGCCAGTTTGTCCGCCGTGGTGATGCCGTTGAGCACCAGAAACTCAGCGCAGGCGATGAAGTCGCTGAAGGTGTTGGGTTTGTGTTCCTGCTTGCCGGCGCGATACCAGGCTTCGCCCAGCTCGCCGCCGCCGCGTACGTGGGCGATGGCGAAGGCCATGCCGCGATCGAGCAGGCTCAGGCGCGCGTGGGAAAACCACGGATCGAGGCTGGAGCCGTATGCACCGTAACCGTACAGATACAGCGGCACGGGTTTGCCGACCATCTCGCGCTTCATCACCAGACTGATCGGCACCTGCGTGCCGTCCGGGGCGGTGGCCCACAGGCGCTGACTGACATAGGCGTCGGCATCGAACGGGCCGAGCACCGGGGTTTCTTTGAGCACCGTTTGCTCGCCCGTGGCGAGAATCAACTGGCGCACCTGGGCCGGGCGATTCAACGCTTCGTAGCGCAAACGAATGCGATCGCTCTCGAACTCCAGGCTGTTTTGCACATGGAGGCTGTAGGCCGCATCGGGCAGTTGCACGCGATATGAAGCTTGGCCCTGCGGATGAACTTCGATGATCGGCAGACCCCCTTCACGCAGGCTCAAGGTCACCGCCTCGGTGTTGAGGCTGACGCCGTCGAGCATCACTTCATCGCTGTGCGGGATCAGGTTCTGCCAGTCGGCCTCGCTCGGCGGTACGCCGGTATCCGCAGCCTGATACAGGGCGAAGTTGATGCCGTCGCGGTTGGTGCGGATGAACCACGTCCAGACGCCATCGAGCAGGCCGTGGTCGACGTCGTATTCGTGATCTTCGACCCGGGGCGCCAGACAGGCGAACGGCAGGTGCGGCTGATTGGCGTCCAGCGCCCAGACTTCGCTGGTGGTCTTGCTGCCCAGCGACAGCAGCAATTGCTGCTCGGAGCTGGCGCGGTAGCAATGCAGGAAGAAACGCCCGTCCGGCTCGTGAAAAACCTCTTCGGCGGCGGTGCCATCGAGTCGATAGCGGAACAGTTTGTGCGGGCGATGGGTGTCGTCGAGCACGCCGAAGAACAGGGTCAGACTGTCGTTGGCCCAGGTCATGCTGCCGTCGCAGTCTGCGAATTCGAGTTCGCTGACCTTGTCGTTGGACAGTTCCTTGACGAACAGCGTGTAGATCTCATCGCCCGAGGCATCGACGCTGTAAGCCAGGCGCTGGTGATCGGGGCTGATGCTGAAAGCACCGAGCGAGAAGAAGCCGCCATTGGCCAGCGCATTCGGATCGAGCAGTAGCTGTTCGCGGCTTTCGTCGAGCGTCAGGCTGTCGTCCGCCGGACGCGGGCAGCGGTAGTGCCGGGCGTATTCGTCACCGGCGGTGGTGCGCGTGTAATACAGATACGGGCCCCAGGGCGAGGGCAGGGACAGGTCGGTTTCCAGAATCCGGCCCTTGATCTCGTTGAACAGGCTTTCGCGCAGTTCGGCCTGATCAGCGGTTTGCGCTTCCTGATAAGCGTTTTCGGCCTTGAGGTAGTCGAGCACCGCGTCGGTATCGCGCTCCTGCAGCCAGGCATACGGGTCGGCGCCGGGCGCCCGGTGGGCAATCGGGGCTGGGATGACATTGGCGGATTGGGGCATGGAAGGCTCTCGGACAGATATACAAATAGGGTTTTTCGCAGCTTTTGAAACTGCCGCAATCCCTGTAGGAGTGAGCCTGCTCGCGATAGCGGTGTGTCATTCAAAATAACTTTGACTGATCAATTGCTATCGCGAGCAGGCTCACTCCTACAGGGGATGTGTCTATTGGGACAAGCCGCATGGGCGAAAAGTCGTTACTATAAGCGCCTCTTTGCCTGCCTTGCCATGGACACCATGACCGAGAACGACTATCTGATCGCCTGGGGCCTTTACGCCTTTGCCGCCGTAGGCTGCCTGCTGGTATGGATGCGCCTGACCACCTGGATGTGGCGCTGGCTGCGCGAGCCGCTGCGTGTGCTGATGGCGGTGTTGCTGTTCAGCCCGACCATCGTCGATCCAGTGAAAGCCAAGGTTGCGCCGGCCATCGCCATCACCGCGCTGGACACGCTGTTCAAGGTCGGCAACAACGCCTGGCGCGCGGTTTCCGATCTGTTCATGTACGGCATGATCGCCTTCGGGATTTATCTGGTTTTCGTCTTGATCCGTATGCCGATCGAGCGTGCTTCGACAGCCCGACGCGAACGCGCCGAGGCCGCCAAGGCTGCGGCCCGTGCCGAAGAACGCGAAGATGATCAGCCGTTCGGCGGCGCCGGTGACGACCGCTACGGTCGCCCGCCCGTGCCGAACAATCCGCAGCGCATGCGGGTCGAGCCGCGTCTGTAACCCGAGAGTCCGCACATGTGTGAATTACTGGGCATGAGTGCCAACGTGCCGACCGACATCGTGTTCAGCTTTACCGGCCTGATGCAGCGCGGCGGCCGCACCGGCCCGCACCGCGACGGCTGGGGCATTGCTTTCTATGAGGGCCGGGGCTTGCGGCTGTTCCAGGACCCGGCGGCGAGCAGCGAGTCGGAAGTCGCCAATCTGGTGCAGCGTTATCCGATCAAGAGCGAAGTGGTCATCGGCCATATTCGCCAGGCCAACGTCGGCAAGGTCTGCCTGTCCAACACCCACCCGTTCGTCCGCGAACTGTGGGGGCGCAACTGGTGTTTCGCGCACAACGGGCAGCTCGCCGACTTCACCCCGATCAAGAGTTTCTACCGCCCGGTCGGCGATACCGACAGCGAAGCGGCGTTCTGCGATTTGCTCAACCGTGTGCGCGCAGCCTTTCCGGAACCGGTGGATATCGAAGTGCTGCTGCCGGATCTGGTCGCCGCCTGCGCCGAATACCGCAGCAAAGGCGTGTTCAATTGCCTGCTCAGCGACGGCGACTGGCTGTTCTGTTATTGCTCGACCAAACTGGCCCAGATCACCCGGCGCGCACCGTTCGGCCCCGCACGGCTCAAGGATGTCGACGTGATTGTCGACTTCCAGGCCGAAACCACGCCCAACGACGTGGTCACGGTGATCGCCACCGAGCCTTTGACCGAAAACGAAACCTGGACCCGCTACGAACCGGGCCAATGGAGCCTGTGGCGACGCGGCGAATGCGTCAGCCAGGGCAAGACCGAATAAGGATTTGCACCCATGTTGCTCAGTTATGTACGGCTGGTGTTGTTTGCGGCGGGCCTGTTGATCGGTGTCCAGGTGCCGGGGTTCATCAACGATTATGCCCAGCGGGTCGAAGCGCATCTGATCGAAGCGCAGACCGGCCTGCGCGGCTTTCAGGGCACCGCCGATCAGTTTTTCAAGGGCGACATGCAGGCGCTGGTCGCGCATTACCGGGCGAGCGAAGACCCGATTTTTCGCAGCGATGCCGACAGCCTGAACACCTTGCTCACTCGCCAGGTCGCGCTGGATAAACAATTCCAGGCGATGCAAGGCCCGTGGTACGTGCGCTTCCTGCAAGTGGTGCTGGCCGCCGATCCGGACATTCGCAAGGAAACCTGGAATGGCTACAGCTATCAGATCCTGCTGACGCCAGAGGCAATGATCTGGGGCATGAGCGGGGCGTTGCTGCTGTCGTTCGGCATCGAATGCCTGTTCCGCCTGATCGATTGGGTAGTACTCGGCGGCCGCCGTCTGCGCCAGAGCCGGCCGATCGAAGATCGCGACGTGCGCGGCCTTTGAGATCGCTCATTTCCCCTGTGGCGAGGGAGCTTGCTCCCGCTGGAGTGCGAAGCGCTCCCGTCCATTTATTCTGAACGAGCGCAGGTAACGATTTTACGACTGCTGCGCAGCCGAGCGGGAGCAAGCTCCCTCGCCACAAATGTGCTCAGTCAGTGAGGGTGATGCAGTCCTTGCCCACCTTTTGCGCATACCCCGCCAAGACCTGCTGACACAACGTCACTATCTCCTCGACCCACTCAACCCCGACCCGCCACGACACCACCACCGGCAGATTCGCCGGCCGCTGCGCGATGTCGAGCAGGGTCAGTTCGCCGCGTGCCAGTTCCTCGGCCACCAGCACCGGTGGCAGCGCGCCGATACCGAAGCCGTCACGCAACAACCGGGTGATCGCTGACACCGAGTTCACGCAATTCAAGCGTGGCGCCATGACGCCGTTGGCCTGCATCAGCGCGACGATATCCTGATGCGGTCGTGAGTTTTTCGAGTAAGTGACGATCCGCTCCTGCGCCAGTTCGGCGAGGTCGGCGTAGTCGCGGTTGTAGATCGAATTGCTCGCGACGATCCAGCCCAACGGATGGCTGGCCAACTCCAGGCTACGCACGCTTTCGTGACGGACCAGATCGGTTTGCAGAACCAGATCGAGGAAGCCTTTTTGCAGCTGATCGCAGAGATTCAGCGCCGTATCCGCGACCAGCTCGATTTCCACTCGCGGGTACAGATCGGTCATCTGCGCCACCAGCGGGCTCAGCCAGGTATGGATCACTGTGTCCATCACGCCGATCCGCACCCGCCCGACCTTGCTCGAACGAGTCTCGATCGACTGTCTCAGCGCCGCCATGGTGTCGAGCATCTGTTCGGCATAATCGAGCACCTTCAGACCTTCCGGGGTCAGGCTGACGCCGCGTGAGTCGCGTAGAAACAGCTTCACTCCCAGTTCGCCTTCGAGCACTGCGATGCGGCTGGAAATCGACGCCTGAGTGGTGAAGAGCTTGTCGGCGGTCAGGCGAAAACTCTTCAGGCGCGCGACCCAGACAAAGGTCTCGAGAAACTTCAGGTTCATGGGCAAGGCTCGGCTGACAAATTTTTCTTATGCCTAAGGCGGGTTTTTATTCGTTGGACGGCGCGGGGCAGGGCGACGAAAAATCGGCGCATCCGGTTCCCACGATAGGCGTCGTCGGAGCTTCGAACAAGACCAATAAAAGCCCTGCGGAGATTTGCCATGAGTGCTCCTGACACCCTCCCTTTATCCAAGCCTGCGGCGCGGCCCGGGCCGTTCGACTGGTATCGCAACATCAACCAGCAGGAGCGCCGCACGTTCTGGAGCTGCAAGATCGGTTACGGTCTGGATGGCATGGACACGCAGATGCTCAGCTTCGTCGTGCCGACGCTGATCGCGATGTGGGGCATTACCACTGGCGAAGCGGGGCTGATTCACACCAGCACCCTGATCGCGTCGGCGATCGGCGGCTGGGTCGCCGGGATTCTCTCCGACCGCATCGGCCGCGTGCGCACCCTGCAACTGACGGTGCTGTGGTTCGCCTTCTTCACTTTTCTTTGCGGTTTCGCGCAAAACTATGAACAACTGTTGATCGCCCGCACCCTGATGGGCTTTGGTTTCGGTGGTGAGTGGACCGCCGGTGCAGTACTGATCGGCGAGGTGATCCGCGCCCAGGATCGCGGCAAAGCGGTGGGCATGGTGCAATCCGGTTGGGCGCTGGGCTGGGGGCTGACGGCGATTCTGTATGCGCTGCTGTTCTCGGTGTTGCCACCGGAAGATGCCTGGCGTGCGCTGTTCATCCTCGGCATCGTGCCGGCGATATTCGTGATTTTTGTCCGACGCCTGGTGAAAGATCCGGAAATCTATCGCGAAGCCAAAGCCGCGCAATCCCCGGAGAACCCGGCGAAGTTCTACGAGATTTTTGCTCCGGGCATGCTCTTCACCACGTTTCGCGCGTCGTTGCTGACCACCGGTGCGCTGGGCGGTTATTACGCAATCACCTCCTGGCTGCCGACCTTCCTCAAGAACGAACGCGGTTTGAGCGTGCTTGGCACCGGTGGTTATCTGGCGATGGTGATCGTCGGTTCCTACGTCGGTTACGTGATCAGCGCTTATCTGACCGATCTGCTCGGGCGGAAAAAGAATTTCATTTTGTTCGCGGTCGGCTCGTTCACCATCGTTCTGCTGTACACGCAGATGCCGGTCAGCAACGGCGTGATGCTGTGGCTGGGGTTTCCGCTGGGCTTCTTTGCCTCGGGGATTTTCAGCGGCATGGGTGCGTTTCTCACTGAATTGTTCCCCACGCGGATTCGCGGCTCGGGCCAGGGTTTCTGCTACAACATCGGCCGCGCGCTGGCGGCGTTGTTCCCGCTGCTGATCGGCCTGCTCAGCCAGAAAGTGCCATTGAGCATGGGCATCGGTGCCTTCGCGGCGGTGTCCTACGGCGTGGTGATTATTGCGGCGTTGAGCCTGCCGGAAACCCGCGGCAAACAACTCGACGCGCAGTAACTGATAACCTGCTGGGCAGTGTCCTACAGATAAAAAGACGAGCAGCTACAGGAGTGTTCACCGTGAGCCGCCTGCTATTGAATTGCGACATTGGCGAGAGCTTCGGCAGCTGGACCATGGGTCTGGACGCCGAGGTCATGCCCTTCATCGATTGCGCCAACGTTGCCTGCGGTTTCCATGCCGGCGACCCGAGCATCATGCGCAAGACCGTGGCGCTGGCCCTTGAGCACGGCGTACAGATTGGCGCGCATCCGGCCTATCAGGATCTGGTCGGATTCGGCCGGCGCTCCATGGCCTATTCCGCGCAGGAGCTGCAAGACATCCTGCATTACCAGATCGGTGCGCTCGATGGCATCTGCAAGGCGCAGGGCGGGCGGGTCAGCTACGTCAAACCCCACGGCGCGATGTACAACGACATGATGGCCAACTCGGCGCAACTGCGTGCGGTAGTGCAGGCCGTGGCCGCGTATGACCGCAATCTTCCGCTGATGCTCATGGCGACCCGCGACAACGCTGCGGCGCAGCAAGTCGGCGATGAATATGGCGTGACGCTGTGGTTCGAAGCCTTCGCCGATCGCGCCTACGACAGTGCGGGCAAACTGGTCTCACGGCAGTTGCCGGGCGCGGTGCATCACGATCCCGAGAAAATCATCGAGCAAGCGCTGACCATCGCCCATGGCGGCGAGCTCACCGCTAGCGACGGCAGCGCCTTGATCCTGCGCGCCAACACCTTGTGCGTACACGGCGACAACGCCAGCTCCGTGGTCGCCGTGCAGCGCATTCGCCAAGCCTTACAGCAGTCGAGTGCGTCATGAATCCACGGATTGAAGTGGTGGCGCTCGATTGCCTGATGCTGCGTCTGTTCGATGAAATCGCCGAAGCCAACATGCCGTGGATGCTCGCCGCCACCGAGCGTTTGCGCACGGCGTTTGGCGCCCAACTGATCGATCTGGTGCCGTCCTATACGACGTTGATGGTGCATTACGATCTGACGCTGCTGAGTCCGTCTCAGGCGCGCGAATTGATCGCCGAAGCGCTGGTCGACCTGTCGCCGAATGCGCGAAGCGCTGGGCAGTGTCACGTCTTGCCGGTCTGGTACGACCTCAGTGTCGGCCCGGAACTGAGCCTGCTGGCTGACCGTAGCGGGCTCGCGGTGGAGGAGGTGATCCGTCGGCACAGCGCACGGGAGTATCAGGTATTCGCCCTTGGTTTTGCGCCGGGCTTTGCCTTCATGGGCCTGGTCGAAGAGATTCTCGCCGCGCCGCGCTTGAGCACACCGCGCAAAAAAGTCGCCGCCGGCAGCGTGGGTATCGCCGAGCGGCAGACCGCGGCTTATCCGGTCGTTTCACCCGGCGGCTGGAACCTGATCGGCCGCACCCCGGCGAAACTGTTCGATCGCCATCGCGACGGCTACAGCCTGATGCAGCCCGGTGACACGGTACGCTTCGAAGCGGTCGATCACGCCGAATTCATTCGTCTGGGCGGTGACGACACAGCACTGGAGGCGCTGGCATGAGTCGACTGACGATCGAAGCCAGCACACCGCTGTGCCTGTTGCAGGATGCCGGGCGCTTCGGTGTGCGACACCTGGGCGTTACCCAGGGCGGCGCGGCGGATTGGTGTTCCATGAGCTGGGCCAATTGGCTGCTTGGCAATGAGCTGGATGCTGCGGTGGTTGAAATCACCCTCGGCGGGTTTGCCGTGGTGGCTGAAGAGGATTGCCTGCTGGCGCTGGCCGGAGCGGATCTCGGCGCGCAGATCGATGGACAGGCGCTGGCGCCGTGGCGCGGTTTCACGTTGCACAAAGGTCAGAGGTTGCAGTTCACCCAACCCTTGCTTGGCGCCCGGGCTTATCTGGCGGCTCCCGGCGGTTTTGCCGCGCCGTCCGTGTTGGCCAGTTGCGCGACGGTCGTGCGCGAAGAGCTCGGAGGGCTTGATGGTCTGGGCGTGCCGCTGACAAAAGGAGCGATCCTGAGTTATCACGGCGAACCCCGGCCGGTGCGTGACGTACCACAGACGCAGCAACCGGACCTGCGCTCGGTTAAACCGCTGGATCTGGTGATTGGTGCACAGATCGGCCAGTTCAGCGGGCAAAGTCTGTTTGATGTCTTCAACAGCACCTGGACAATCGACAGCCGCGCCGACCGCATGGGCATCCGCCTGCTGGGCGCGACATTGCACTATCAGGGCGCGGCGATGATTTCCGAAGGGATTCCCTTGGGCGCGGTGCAAGTGCCACCGGACGGGCAGCCGATTGTGTTGCTCAATGATCGCCAGACCATCGGCGGGTATCCGCGCCTGGGCGCGTTGACGCCGCTGGCACTGGCGCGGCTGGCGCAGTGCTTGCCGGGAGCGAAGGTGAGATTGCGGCCGGTGGTGCAGGACGTCGCGCACCGCGAGCATGTCGAGTATTTGCAGCGCTTTAAAGATCGCTAAAAGCTTCGCGAGCAGGCTCGCTCCCACAGGTAAAAGCATTCCAATGTGGGAGCGAGCCTGCTCGCGAAGGCGTTCGTCGGGTTAACGATTATTTGGAAAGAAACCGCATCCCTTCCTCAAGCCCGCGCAACGTCAGCGGATACATCTGATCCTCGATCAGGTCGCGGACAATGTTGGTCGACGAGGTATAGCCCCACGTGTCCTTCGGATACGGGTTGATCCAGATGAGTTTCTTGTATTTCTCCATGAAGCGCTGCATCCACACGTAGCCCGGCTCTTCGTTCCAGTGCTCGACACTGCCGCCAGCCTGGGTGATTTCATAAGGCGCCATGGCGGCGTCGCCGATGAAGATCACTTTGTAGTCGGCACCGTACTTGTGCAGCAGATCCTGGGTCGAGGTGCGCTCGGAAGTGCGGCGCATGTTGTTCTTCCACACTGATTCATAAATGAAGTTGTGGAAGTAGAAGTACTCCAGATGCTTGAACTCGGTCTTGCAGGCCGAAAACAATTCCTCGCAGATCTTCACGTGCGCATCCATTGAGCCGCCGATATCGAACAACAGCAACAGCTTCACCGTGTTGCGCCGTTCCGGGCGCATCTGGATATTCAGCAGGCCGGCATCCTTGGCGGTGTGGTCGATGGTGCCATCGATGTCCAGCTCTTCCGCCGCGCCCTGTCGAGCGAACTTGCGCAGACGACGCAAGGCGACCTTGATATTGCGGGTGCCCAGTTCCACTGAATCATCGAGGTTCTTGTACTCGCGCTGATCCCAGACCTTGACTGCCTTGCCCTGACGCTTGCCGGCATCGCCAACCCGGATGCCCTCCGGGTTGAAACCGCCGGAGCCGAACGGGCTGGTGCCGCCGGTGCCGATCCATTTGTTGCCGCCGGCGTGACGTTCCTTCTGTTCTTCCAGACGCTTCTTGAACTCCTCGATGAGCTTGTCCAGCCCGCCCAGGGACTGGATCTGCGCGCGTTCTTCATCAGTCAGCGAGCGCTCGAACTCCTTGCGCAGCCAGTCTTCGGGAATCAGCGCCTGCAAGTGGTCGTCGAGTTTTTCGAGGCCATTGAAGTAAGCGCCGAACGCACGGTCGAACTTGTCGAAATGACGTTCGTCCTTCACCAGAATCGCCCGCGACAAATAATAGAACTCGTCCATGTCGGCGAAGGTCACGCGCTGTTTCAGCGCGTTGATCAGGTCGAGCAGCTCACGCACCGACACCGGCACCTTGGCTGCACGCATCTCATTGAACAGGTTGAGCAGCATGGCAGCAGCCTCTTAGTGGGTGCCGCGACGGCTCATGAACGCCAGGCGCTCAAGCAGTTGCACGTCCTGTTCGTTCTTCACCAGTGCGCCTGCCAGCGGCGGAATGGCTTTGGTCGGATCGCGCTCGCGCAGCACCGCTTCGCCGATGTTGTCGGCCATCAGCAGTTTCAGCCAGTCGACCAGTTCCGACGTCGATGGCTTCTTCTTCAGACCCGGTACCTTGCGCACGTCAAAGAACACGTCGAGCGCTTCGCTGACCAGATCCTTCTTGATGTCCGGGTAATGCACGTCGACGATTTTCTGCAGGGTAGTGCGGTCGGGGAAAGCGATGTAGTGGAAGAAGCAGCGGCGCAGGAAGGCGTCCGGAAGCTCTTTCTCGTTGTTGGAGGTAATGATGATGATCGGGCGCTTCTTGGCCTTGATGGTCTCGTCGATCTCGTAAACGTAGAACTCCATCTTGTCGAGTTCTTGCAGCAAGTCATTGGGGAACTCGATGTCAGCCTTGTCGATTTCGTCGATCAGCAGAATCACCCGCTCCTCGGACTCGAACGCTTCCCAGAGCTTGCCTTTCTTCAGGTAATTGCGCACGTCGTGGACTTTTTCATTGCCCAACTGCGAGTCGCGCAAACGGCTCACCGCGTCGTACTCGTAAAGACCCTGATGGGCCTTGGTGGTGGACTTGATGTGCCAGGTGATCAGCTTGGCACCGAACGACTCGGCCAGTTGCTCGGCGAGCATGGTCTTGCCGGTGCCCGGCTCGCCCTTGACCAGCAGCGGCCGCTCCAGGGTGATGGCGGCATTGACCGCCAGCTTCAGGTCATCGGTGGCGACGTAGGCCTGGGTGCCTTCGAACTTCATCTGCAAATCCTCGAAAGGTAACGCCGACCTTGCGGGCAGGGCGGGGGCGAATAATCGGATGCCCCGACTATAACGCGCACGCCGGTCGACTGTGAACGCAGACGGCTTATTCAGTCTCTGAATGGGGCGTCACATGTTGACTCAGTCTCGGCGGATGGCCAGTATTCCGGTATCGCCGATTGGCGATAGCCTTTCTTACTTGGTTAGTAAAAAGGCAGAAAATCGATGTTACCCATGAAACGGCCGCGTCTGCGATCTGCGCACGTCCTGTCGGATTTCAGGTTGGCGCTGACATTTATCAATGGTCAGGAACTGACAGTTGATTTGGGGATGGATATCCATGCTTATCCAGGTCTGCGGCCACTGCTTGATCCCGAAGTGTTCGCGACTGCCGTAGTCAGTGACGATGGCTGGATCGTCGAATGGCTAGAGCCCGACATACAGATTGGCGCAGACACCTTGTACATGGATGCGCTGGCGCAAAATGCCCAAGACGAGAACACGCGCATTTTTATCGACTGGCGCGCCCGTACGGGACTTTCGCTCAGTGAGGCGGCCGAGGCGCTGGGTGTGAGCGCTCGGAGCATCAGCCGTTACAGCAATGGGCGAGAGGCAGTGCCACGTTCTTTGGCATTGGCCTGTCTGGGCTGGGATTCGCTGCAACAGCGCTCATCGATCGCGGCCGAAGACACTGGTAGATATGTCGTCAACCGCAAAACTTAACCCTCATCCGGCTCGGGCCTTTCATACCGCGCATTGAATGCCTGAATAAATCCATTGCGCAAAATCTGCAAAAACGCCTCGAACGCGTTGACATTCTGCTGGTGCACATTGCCACTGAGTTGGACCCGGGTGGCGAACTGGTTTTTGTTCTGGTTTTTCAGAACGGTCTCGGTGCCGCCGACCAGCGCTTCCCAGACCGAGCGGAACAGGCCTTTGTTCTTGTTTTCGACGTCTTGCTGCCAGTTGAATACATCGACGTCGCGTAGCAGGGGTTTGATGTAGCCGGTGAGTCGGGCTTTCTCTGCCTTGGCTTCGATGACCACATCGCCGTGGCCGGCGTTGAAGTCGAACTTGCCATAGGCCGAGGCGAAGTCGTTCATTCGTTTGAGCTCGATGTCGCGGGCACGCAGGCGGAATTCGAAGTCTTCGAAGTTGCTCAACGGATCGAAGGTGGCGGTGGTTTCCAGTGGCGCGTGGCCCAGCAGCAGCGCCTTGCCTTCGAAGCGGGCGTCGCGCTTGCCTTCCTTGTCGACCACGTTGGTCAGGTTGTAGATGCTGGCGTTGACGTTGCTGGCATTCATGTTCACCGGCGGCTTGGAATTGAAGTTGCGGAAAGTGATACGGCCGTCGTTGATCTGCACTTCATCGAGGGTGATCGGCAGCAGCTTGCCCAGTTGCTCGCGCCAGTCGGTGCCCTGACCGGTCTGCGAGTTCTGCTTGTTGGGGCCGCCGTCGACAAAGTTGATTTCGGGATTGAGGAATTGCACCTGCGCAACCACGGCATGGTCGTACCATAGCGAATGCCAGCTCACCGAGAGGTCGATCAACGGCGCATCGACGAACGGCACCGGCACCTTGCCGTCGACCTTGACGATTTTCAGACCGTTGATTTTGTACGCACCTCGCCACAGTGCGAGGTCGACATCGGTGATCTGGCCACGGTAATCACCCATGTCCGCGAGCTTGTCATTGAGGTAGTCGCGTACCAGATAGGGTAGGGCGAAGTGCAGAGCGACCAGCAGCACCACGACACCCGCCAGGGTCCAGAGCGGCCAGCTGTAACGACGTTTCATGCCATTGTTCCTTCAAGAGTGTGCCTTGACGATTCAAAGCGATTGACTGCGTGCGTTCGCAGACGTTCGCCCCGACTGGACTGTGATCGGTAACAGGCTTACCTTGAAAGGCTGAATTCAACGCTGCATAAGGACCCAGCCATGAGCCGTATCTACGCTGACAACGCCCACTCCATCGGCAATACGCCGCTGGTCCAGATCAACCGCATCGCGCCGCGCGGGGTCACGATCCTGGCCAAGATCGAAGGGCGCAACCCCGGTTACTCGGTCAAGTGCCGGATCGGTGCCAACATGATCTGGGACGCCGAAAGCAGCGGCAAACTCAAACCGGGCATGACCATTGTCGAGCCCACCTCCGGTAACACCGGCATCGGCCTGGCCTTCGTCGCTGCTGCGCGTGGCTACAAACTGATGCTGACCATGCCGGCGTCGATGAGCATCGAGCGCCGCAAGGTCCTGAAGGCCCTGGGGGCGGAACTGGTGTTGACCGAGCCGGCCAAGGGCATGAAGGGCGCCATCGAGAAAGCCGCGGAAATCGTCGCCAGTGATGCCGACAAATATTTCATGCCGGCGCAATTCGATAACCCGGCCAACCCGGCGATTCACGAAAAGACCACCGGTCCGGAAATCTGGAATGACACCGATGGGGCCGTCGACGTGCTGGTGGCTGGCGTCGGCACCGGCGGAACCATCACCGGCGTCTCGCGGTATATCAAGAACACCGCCGGCAAACCGATTCTGTCGGTGGCTGTGGAGCCTGCATCTTCGCCGGTCATCACCCAGGCGCTGGCCGGTGACGAGATCAAGCCTAGCCCGCACAAGATTCAGGGCATTGGCGCCGGTTTTGTGCCGAAGAACCTGGATCTGTCGATGGTCGATCGTGTCGAGCAGGTGACTGACGAAGAATCCAAGGCCATGGCTTTGCGCCTGATGCAGGAAGAGGGGATTCTGTGTGGTATTTCCTGCGGTGCCGCCATGGCGGTGGCAGTGCGTCTGGCGGAAACCCCGGAGATGCAGGGCAAAACCATCGTCGTGGTGCTGCCGGATTCGGGTGAGCGTTATCTGTCGAGCATGTTGTTCAGTGACCTGTTCACCGAGCAGGAGAACCAGCAGTAATCCTGTTGATTCAGGTCAGCCGGGGTTCAGGCGCTGCATGTTAATAAAGGCTTTGTTGCGCGATGCATAACACTGAATCTTGTATCAGGCGGGTTTTTCCCGGAGCCGGTAGTGTTTATCATGGCCGGCTGCCATGCCGGGAAAAGGGCATTGCGCAGCGTTGTCTTTATTCAAGGAGTCGTTGATGACCGTTTCGTTTGCCGCCAAGGCGTTTGTGCTGTTGCTGTTTCTGGGCAGCACGCTCTATGTGCATTTGCGCGGCAAGGCGCGTTTGCCGGTATTGCGCCAGTTCGTCAACCACTCGGCGCTGTTCGCCCCGTACAACGCTTTGATGTACCTGTTCTCCGCAGTGCCGTCCAGACCGTATCTGGATCGCAGCAAGTTTCCGGAACTGGATGTGCTGCGCGATAACTGGGAAACCATCCGCGACGAAGCCATGCATCTGTTTGACGAGGGCTATATTCGCGCCGCCGAAAAGAACAACGACGCCGGTTTTGGCTCGTTCTTCAAGAAGGGCTGGAAGCGCTTCTATCTGAAGTGGTACGACAAACCGCTGCCATCGGCCGAAGCCCTGTGCCCGAAAACCGTGGCACTGGTCAGTGCCATTCCCAACGTCAAGGGCGCGATGTTCGCGCTGCTGCCGGGCGGCAGTCACCTCAATCCGCATCGTGACCCGTTTGCCGGCTCCCTGCGTTATCACCTGGGTCTGTCGACACCCAACTCTGACGATTGCCGGATCTTCGTCGACGGTCAGGTTTACGCCTGGCGCGACGGCGATGACGTGATGTTCGACGAGACCTACGTGCACTGGGTCAAGAATGAAACCGATCAGACTCGCGTCATTCTGTTCTGCGACATCGAACGCCCACTGAGCAATCGCCTGATGACCCGCATCAATCGCTTCATCAGCGGCTGGCTCGGCCGCGCCACTGCGCCGCAGAACCTTGACGATGAACGCGTCGGCGGCATCAACCAGGCTTATGCCTGGAGCAAGAACTTCAGCGACCGTTTCAGCGGCGTGGTCAAACAGTGGAAACGCCGGCATCCCAAGGCCTACCGCGTCATGCGCCCGGTGCTGGCGGTGCTGGTGCTGACGTTGTTGGGGTATTGGCTGTTTGGTTGAGGCTGGATCAGGCAATGAAAAAACCGCTCTTTGCGAGCGGTTTTTTGTTAGCGGAAGGAAAAGGACGACCCGGCTAATACGCCGCTTGGCTCTTCAACGGCTGGATTGGCCAGTGCATTCCTGATGCGATGCATCTCGGTTTCAGATAACTCAACAGATGGCTGCTTTTTCTCCATCTTTCTGGATTTGGAGTTTGATGCTTTCTTTTCAACGACAGCTTTCATGGGATCTCCGACGTTGATGAGTAAATGAGCAGGTGCTCAGATACTAGACTTGGTCAATGCGCTTCACAAGACGGCCCTCAGAGTCGAATTCGAAACCCAGTTGACGGTATAGAGGTATAGCTCCCGAAAGAGGCTCCTGAATTTCGATTTGCTGGCTGCCGATGATACGGGCGAAGTGAGTGACCGCAGTCAGGGCGAAGGTCGCTATGCGGCTCTTGAGGGGGTGTTCGTTTGGCTGCCCCTCAAGACGCACAATCCTGACTCTCAGCCGGCTTTGGTTCGGATTGGCGAAACAAAGTCCGCACAGTTCACGATCAAACCAGATTGCCAAATCGAAGCTCATTGGTTCTTTGGCTTTCCATCGGACAATTTCCTCCCAGCAGAAATGCGGATCGAGCCATTGCTCATAAGCTTTCATGGCGGACGCATCAATCGCCTCGAAGCGAACCCTGGAATAATCAACGTCAACAATTGCGCGCGTCTCAAGTTCGCTGTGTAGCTTCGCAAATGTAAGTGCGGCGCGCTTCCTGGCCTCTGACCGATAAACCTGATACCGCAAATACGTCCGTTCCCTTGGCATATGATCTCTTGCATTCCATGTCTCCTGGCAATCCATTGCCACCGCCAATCACCCTAATCATCCCGCCCCAAACTGTCGCTGCCGGCCCTTTGCCCAAGTCATTGCAATCTGTGTCCCGGGCTGGTTATAGTCAGCCCGCTTGAGCGCCGTGCTCACGCTTTCATTTCCTCAATAAAGATCTGCCTCCATGCCTGCATCCCTCATCAATGCGGTAGTCGATTCAGCGGTCAACGCTGGCGTCGTGCCGTGCGGGAATCAGCAGCCTGTGCAGATCAGTCATTACCCTCCACCTGTCAGTAGCACGCCGGTGTGCGCAGTTGTATCGCCGCCGGGCGTTGGTGTTCGGGGCTGATCGGCAGTTTCTGCTGACCCCTGCGCCCGCCAGAAAAAACTACTGGATTTCAGCTTCGGCTGAGTTGGCTTCTTGCCTGACTACAGGTGGTATTCATGTTTGTCCTTTCGAAACAATCCGCGCTCGCGGCGGCGTCCACGAGCCTGTTCGTTCTGCTGTGGAGCAGCGGGGCGATTTTCTCCAAATGGGGCCTGGCCCACGCTTCACCCTTTGCCTTTCTGTTGATTCGCTTCGCCATCGCCCTGTGCGGGCTGTTGCTGCTGGCGCCGCTGCTCGAGTTGAAGTTGCCCAAGGGCGGCAAACCGATGCTGTTTGCGATCACCACGGGGTTGGTGTTGCTCGGGGCGTATCAGATTTTTTATCTGTTGGCGCTGGACTGCAAAGTCACGCCGGGGGTGATGGCGACTCTGATGGGGGTACAGCCGATCCTCACGGTGGTGCTCATGGAGCGTCAGCGGTCGGCGAGCCGTCTGTTCGGCCTGGCGCTGGGGCTGGCCGGGTTGATCATGGTGGTTTATCAGGGCATCGGTCTGGCCGGAATGTCCTGGGCTGGCATGTTGTTGGGCTTGCTCGCGCTGGCGAGCATGACGCTGGGCTCGATCATGCAAAAACGCATCACCGACAATCCTCTCGGCACGCTGCCAGTGCAGTATCTGGCGGGGCTGTTGCTGTGTGCGATCTTCGTGCCGTTCCAGCCGTTCCACTTCGAGCACAGCACAGGTTTCATCGTACCGGTGTTGTGGATGGGCCTGGTGGTCTCGGTGCTGGCGACGTTGTTGCTGTATCGGCTGATCGCGCGGGGCAATCTGGTGAACGTCACCAGCCTGTTCTATCTGGTGCCGGCGGTGACAGCGGTGATGGATTATCTGATTTTCGGTAATCGGCTGGCCGCGTTGAGTGTGCTGGGGATGCTGCTGATCATTATTGGATTGGCTTTTGTGTTCCGTAAAACCGGATAAAAGAAAGATAAGCGGTGGCTGTTCGGGCGCCATCGCGAGCAGGCTCACTCCTACAGGGGAACGTATTCCAACTGTAGGAGTGAGCCTGCTCGCGATAGCGATTTTGCCAACAAAGCGGATTACCGATTGATCATCTCAGCAGGCTTCACCACCGCCGGCTTCAACACCAGCCACAACGCCGCTGCAATCAGCAACCCGCCATAAATGTGCGCCATCGACAACGGCTCATCCAGCAACAACGCCCCCCACAACACGCCGAACGGCGGGATCATGAAGGTGACGGTCATCGATTTCACCGGGCCGATCGAGCTGAGCAGGCGGAAATAGATGATGTAGGCAAACGCCGTGCAACCCAGACCCAAGCCAAGTAGCGACAGCCAGACGTGCCAACCGCCCCAACTGACCGGCGGTGCAGTGATCACGCTGTAGGCGAACAGCGGCAGCAAAAACAACGTCGCCCCGAGCATGCTGCCCAGTGCCGACAAACGGCTGTCCAGCCCACCGGCCTGATCCAGCCAGCGCCGCGCGAGAAATCCGGCAAAGCCATAGCAAGTAGTTGCCAGCAGGCAGGCAACCGCGCCCATCAGCAGTTGCAGGTCGAAGGCCACGGGACCCGCCCGCGTCAGCACGCCGACGCCGAACAGGCCGAGGAATACGCCGCCCAGCTTCGCCATCGTGAGTTTTTCGCTGAAGAACAGGCCGCCAATCAACACGCCCATCAGTGGCGTGGTGGCATTGAAAATCGCCGAATAGCCGGCCGGTAGCACTTGCGCCGCCACCGAATACAGCGTCGCCGGGATCCCCGAGTTGATCACCCCCAGCAGCATCACGGTTTTCAGCTTGCCCTTGAAATCCCAGCTGATGCGCATCAGCCCAAGGATCACCAGCAACCCGGCGGCCGCAATCGACACGCGAAAGAACCCGGTCGGGATCGTGCCGATCACCGGCGCAATGATGCGCATGAACAGAAAGCTCGCACCCCAGATAGCGGCCAGCGACAACATACGGAAAATATCGACAGGGCTCACGGCGGGCTCCTTCCTTGATCGGGACGAGAGTGTTGCCGAGCGTCCGGATCATGGCAACCGCTATTCGGGCTTTTAATTTTGCCTGCCGATGCATCGGCCCGAGAAAGCGCGTCAACGGTCAGCCCTGTATCGGTTTTGGCAGAAATTGCGCTTTTCCTGCGAGCCGATCCGTGACTAAGCTCAGACGAATCGAATTCCCGCCGAGGTTTCCTCTATGTCGCAGCAATGGCCAGCCACCGAGATCGCCCGGATGATCCTCGTCGGCTTTGACGATTACCGCGAGCATTTCCGTCGCATCACCGATGGCGCGCGGGAGCGCTTCGAGCAGGCGCGCTGGCAGGAGGCGCAGGCCGCGTCGGCGGCGCGGATCAGTCTGTATGAGGAAAAGGTCGGCGAAACCGTTGCTCGCCTGCGCGAGTATTTCGACGAAGAAACGCTGATGAACGTCAGCTGCTGGCCGCTGGTGAAAAGCGCCTATATCAGTGTTATCGATCTGCGCTTCGACGATGAGCTTTCCGAGACCTGGTACAACTCGATTTTCTGCGGGTTGTTCAGCCACGACCTGATCAGCGACGGCTGCATGTTCATCCATACCACGCGCCCGAGCCTGCGCCGAGCCCGCGCTGCGCAAACCCGCACGTACAAGCCGCAGGGCCAGTTGTCCGCCATGCTCGCGAGCATTTTTGCCGATTACCGCTTCAGCGAGGATTACGCTGATCTGCCCGGCGACTTGCTGCGGCTCGAAGCGCAGTTGCGCGAAAACCTGCCGGACTGGGTGTGCAAGGACCCGGAGCTGAGCGTCGAGCTGTTTTCCTCGGTGCTTTACCGCAACAAGGGCGCCTATCTGGTCGGGCGCATCTACACCCGCGATGAGCAATGGCCGCTGGTGATTCCGCTGCTGCACCGCGAAGGTCGCGGCATTCAGATCGACGCGTTGATTACCGACGAAGCCGATGTGTCGATCATCTTCTCTTTCACCCGCTCCTATTTCATGGTCGATGTGCCGGTGCCGGCGGAGTTCATCGGTTTTCTGCGGCGCATCCTGCCGGGCAAGCACATCGCCGAGTTGTACACCTCGATCGGCTTCTACAAGCACGGCAAATCCGAGTTCTACCGCGCGCTGATCAATCACCTGGCCAACACTGACGACCAATTCATCATGGCCCCGGGCGTGCGCGGCATGGTCATGAGCGTGTTCACCCTGCCGGGTTTCAACACCGTGTTCAAAATCATCAAGGACCGTTTCTCACCATCGAAAAACGTCGACCGCGCCACAGTGATCGAAAAGTATCGGCTGGTGAAAAGCGTCGATCGGGTCGGGCGTATGGCCGATACCCAGGAGTTTGCCGACTTCCGTTTTCCTCTGAGCAAGTTCGATCCGGCGTGTCTGGAGGAATTGCTAGAAGTCGCGCCGTCGACGGTGTCGGTCGAGGGCGAAACCGTGCTGATCCGCCACTGCTGGACCGAACGCCGGATGACCCCGCTCAATCTCTATCTGGAAAATGCCAACGACGCCCAGGTACGTGAAGCGCTGGAGGATTACGGCCTGGCGATCAAGCAATTGGCCGCGGCGAATATTTTCCCCGGGGACATGCTGCTGAAAAACTTCGGCGTCACCCGCCACGGGCGAGTGGTGTTTTACGACTACGACGAAATCTGCTTTCTGACTGAAGCCAATTTCCGCCACATCCCGGCACCACGCACGCCGGAGGACGAAATGGCCTCCGAACCCTGGTACTCGATCGGCCCGCTGGACGTGTTTCCCGAGGAGTTTCCGCCGTTTCTGTTCGCCGATGCCGGGCAACGCAAATTGTTCGATCAGTTGCACGGCGAGTTGTATGACGCCGATTACTGGAAGAGCCTGCAGGAGGCGATTCGGGCGGGGAAGGTGATTGACGTCTTCCCATATCGGCGCAAAGGCCTCGATAACGAATAACAACCCATTGTAGGAGCTGCCGAAGGCTGCGATCTTTTGATCTTGATCTTCAAAAGCAAAATCAAGAGATCGCAGCCTTCGGCAGCTCCTACAGGGGAAGCAGGTCAACTGCAGGCAAATCTGCGACAATCCGCCCCCTGCATAAATAGACGACCGAATTGCCTACCCGATGACCGACGAATCGCCCTCCATCGACAAACTGCTGAAAAACCTCGATCACGCCATGCTCGCCGACCGTCACCGGCTGCGGCGGCAGTTGCTTGAGCTGCGCAAGAAACCCGACGAGGCCAAGCTGGCCCAGTGGGTGGCGCGGATGCAGGCGTCCTGTGATCAGGTGCTGGCGCGCCATGCCAGCCTGCCGGTGATTCGCTACGACGACAGTTTGCCGATCGCGGCCAAACGCGACGAGATCAAAAAGGCCCTGGAGCAACATCAGGTGCTGATCATCGCTGGCGAAACCGGCTCGGGCAAAACCACTCAGTTGCCGAAAATCTGTCTGGAAATCGGTCGCGGCCAGCACGGTCTGATCGGCCATACCCAGCCGCGTCGGATCGCCGCGCGCAGCGTCGCCAGCCGCGTCGCCGAAGAACTCGGCACGCCCCTCGGTGCACTGGTCGGCTATCAGGTGCGCTTCGAAGATCAGAGCGATGCCAACACCCTGATCAAGCTGATGACCGACGGCATTCTGCTGGCGGAAACCCAGAACGATCGTTATCTCGAACGCTACGACACGATCATCGTCGACGAAGCGCACGAACGCAGCCTCAACATTGATTTCCTCCTCGGTTACCTGAAAACCCTGCTGCCGCGTCGCCCGGATCTGAAAGTCATCATCACCTCGGCGACCATCGATCTTGAGCGTTTCTCCAAGCATTTCGATGATGCGCCGATTGTTGAAGTGTCCGGTCGCACGTTCCCGGTGGACACCTGGTATCGCCCGCTGACGCTGGAGCAGGACGAGGAGGGCAACCGGGTCGAGGACGACCTTACCGTCGATCAGGCGATCCTCGCCACCCTCGACGAAATCGCCGCCTACGAGCGCAGCGAACGCCGCAGTCCGGGTGATGTGCTGGTGTTCCTGCCCGGTGAGCGCGAGATTCGTGATGCCGCGGACATGCTGCGCAAGGCCCAGCTCAAGCACACCGAAATCCTGCCGCTGTACGCGCGCCTGTCGCCGGCTGAACAGCAGCGGATTTTCCAGTCGCACCCGGGCCGCCGTGTGGTGCTGGCGACCAACGTTGCCGAGACTTCGCTGACCGTTCCGGGTATTCGCTATGTGATCGACAGCGGCACCGCGCGCATCAGTCGCTACAGCTATCGGGCCAAGGTCCAGCGCTTGCCGATCGAAGCGATTTCCCAGGCCAGCGCCAATCAACGCAAAGGTCGTTGCGGGCGGGTCGAGCCGGGCATCTGCGTGCGGTTGTACAGCGAAGAGGATTTCCTCGGTCGCCCGGAATTTACCGACCCGGAAATTCTGCGCACCAACCTCGCCGCCGTTATTTTGCAGATGCTCCATCTGCGTCTCGGCGAAATCACCGCGTTCCCGTTCATCGAACCGCCGGACGGCAAGGCCATCAGCGACGGTTTCAACCTGCTGCAAGAGCTTTCCGCAGTCGATCGCAACAGCCAGCTGACGCCGCTCGGTCGACAGTTGGCGCGCTTGCCGGTCGACCCGCGCATGGGCCGCATGCTGCTCGAAGCGGCCAAACTCGGCAGCCTGCAGGAAGTGCTGATTGTCGCCAGTGCGATGTCGATTCAGGACCCGCGCGAGCGTCCGCCTGAGCGTCAGCAAGCGGCGGATCAGGCCCATGCGCAATGGAAGGATCCGGATTCGGACTTCGCCGGACTGGTCAATCTGTGGCGGGGTTTTGAAGAGCAGCGCCAGGCGCTGACCGCCAACCCGCTGCGTAACTGGTGCCGGAAGAATTTCCTCAACTACCTGCGCTTGCGCGAGTGGCGAGATTCCCATCGGCAGTTGAGCCTGATCTGCCGCGACATGCAGCTGAGCCTGAACAAAGAGCCGGCGGATTATCCGAAGCTGCACAAAGCGGTGCTGGTCGGCTTGCTCAGCCAGATCGGCCAGAAAACCGAAGACGGCGATTACCTTGGCGCGCGGCAACGGCGCTTCTGGATTCATCCGTCGTCGGGCATCGGCAAGAAGCGCCCGCAGTGGCTGATGACCGCCGAACTGGTGGAAACCACCAAGCTTTACGCGCGCATGGTCGCCAAGATCGATGCCGACTGGATCGAACCGCTGGCCGGGCACCTGATCAAGAAGAACCACTTCGAACCGCATTGGGAAAAGAAGCGCGGCCAGGTTGTGGCCTACGAGCAGATCACCCTGTTCGGCCTGATCGTCGTCGGTCGCCGCCCGGTGCATTACGGCCCGGTCGATCCGGTGGTCTCCCGTGAGCTGTTTATCCGCGAAGGGTTGGTGCGCGGCGAGATTCAGTCGCGGGCCAAATGCCTGAGCGCCAATCAGAAACTGCTCGAGCAGCTCGACGAACTCGAGGCCAAGGCGCGCCGTCGCGATATTCTCGCCGACGAGGAAACCCTCTACGCCTTCTACGATGCGCGTCTGCCGGCGGAAATCCACCAGACCGCGACGTTCGACAGTTGGTACAAGGTCAACAGCCAGAAAGACCCGCAACTTTTGATCATGCGCGAAGAAGACGTGCTGGCCCGCGAGGCCAGTGAAGTCACCGCCCGTGATTACCCGGACACCCTGCACATCGGCGATCTGGAGCTGGCGCTCACTTACCATTTCGAACCGAATCACCCGCGCGATGGCGTGACCTTGCGCGTGCCGGCGCCGCTGCTGCCGATGCTGCCACCGGAGCGTCTGGAATGGCTGGTGCCGGGCCTGATCGAGGCCAAGTGCATTGCCTTGGTGCGTAACCTGCCGAAAGCCCTGCGCAAGAATTTCGTGCCGGTGCCGGACTTCATCAAAGCCGCGCTGCAGCGCATGACGTTCGCCGAAGGTTCGCTGCCGCAAGCGCTCGGTCGCGAGCTGCTGCGCATGACCGGCGCGCGGGTCAGCGATGAAGCGTGGGCGGAAGCGGCGCAGCAGGTTGAAAGCCATCTGCGCATGAACCTCGAAATCGTCGACGGCCAAGGCAAGTTTCTTGGCGAAGGTCGCGATCTGGCTGAGCTGACCGCACGCTTTGCCGAGGCCAGTCAGGCCGCGCTGGCGGTGCCGCAGAGTGCGAAAAGCCAGCAACCGGTCGAGGCGAAGGTTTTCGCGCCGGTGGCGGAAAAGACCCAGCAGAAGATCGCCGGGCTGTCGATGACGGTTTACCCAGCGTTGGTGGAAGAGGGCGGCACGGTCAAGGAAGGGCGGTTCTCGACCCCGGCCGAAGCCGAGTTCCAGCATCGTCGCGCCTTGCAGCGCTTGTTGATGCAGCAACTGGCCGAGCCGGCCAAGTTCCTGCGCGGCAGGTTGCCGGGGCAGACTGAACTGGGCTTGCTTTATCGTGAGCTGGGCCGCGTCGATGCGCTGGTGGAAGACATTCTGCTGGCCAGCCTCGACAGTTGCATTCTCGAAGGCGAAGACCCGCTGCCCCGGGATGGTGCCGGGTTGGCGGCATTGGCCGAGCGCAAACGCGGCAACTGGACCGAGCACGCCGAGCGCGTGGCGCGGCTGACCCTGGAAATCCTGAAGATCTGGCACGGTCTGCAAAAACGCTTCAAGGGCAAGATCGATCTGGCCCAGGCCGTAGCGTTGAATGACATCAAGCAGCAGATCGGCAATCTGGTCTATCCGGGCTTCGTCCGTGAAACGCCGATGCAATGGCTCAAGGAGTTGCCGCGTTACCTGAAAGCGGTCGAGCAACGTTTCGAGAAACTCGGCGCGCAGGTGCAGAAGGATCGGGTCTGGAGTGGCGAACTCGCGGGCCTGTGGGCGCAATACCAGAGCCGCGCGGCCAAGCATGCGCAGGAAGGCAAGCGCGACCCGCAACTGGAGTTGTACCGCTGGTGGCTGGAGGAGTACCGCGTCTCGCTGTTTGCCCAGCAGTTGGGCACGAAAGTGCCGATCTCCGACAAACGCCTGAGCAAACAGTGGAGTCAGGTCGAACCCTGACCTTCAGAGTTTGTGTCATCCCCTGTGGGAGCGAGCCTGCTCGCGAAAGCGTCATGTCTGACACCCTTTGTGTGACTGACACACCGTCTTCGCGAGCAGGCTCGCTCCCACATCGGGAATGGCGGAATGTCGGGAATGGCGCCAAAAGCCAAGGTTTATGGCAAACTTCGCCCCCATAACCCGCCGTTTCGCGACCCAGAGCCTTCGGCCGTGTCGCGTTGCGGAATAAAACGATGCCAGGTTTGCGTCCCCCGGATGGGAATAGACCCTTTGCGTGTTGGTACGACGGTTCCAGCACTTTCTGCCTGAACAGATTAGAGAAACGACCATGCATAACGTCGTCATCAGCGGCACCGGCCTGTACACACCGGCCAACAGCATCTCCAACGAAGAGCTGGTGCAGTCTTTCAATACCTACGTCGCCCAGTTCAACGCCGATCACGCCGAGGCCATCGCCAGCGGTGAAGTCCAGGCCCTGACCGAATCCAGCGCCGCATTCATCGAGAAAGCCTCGGGCATCAAGAGCCGCTTTGTCATGGACAAGGACGGCATCCTCGATCCGCAACGCATGGCCCCGCGCCTGCCAGAGCGTTCCAACGACGAATGGTCGGTGCTCTGCCAAATGGCCGTCGGCGCGGCTGAACAAGCGCTGCAACGAGCCGGCAAAACCGCAGCCGACATCGACGGCGTCATCGTCGCTTGCTCGAACCTGCAACGCGCTTATCCGGCCATCGCCATCGAAGTCCAGGAAGCACTGGGCATCGAGGGTTTCGGTTTCGACATGAACGTCGCTTGTTCTTCGGCCACCTTCGGCATCCAGGCCGCCGCCAACAGCGTGCAACTGGGCCAGGCGCGGGCGATCCTGATGGTCAACCCGGAAGTCTGCACCGGGCACCTGAACTTCCGTGACCGCGACAGTCATTTCATCTTCGGCGATGCCGCGACTGCGGTGATCATCGAACGCGCGGATCTGGCGACCTCGCCGTACCAGTTCGACGTGGTCAGCACCAAATTGCTGACCAAGTTCTCCAACAACATCCGCAACAACTTCGGCTTCCTCAATCGCGCTGCCGAGGAGGGTGTGGGCGCCCGCGACAAGCTGTTCGTGCAGGAAGGCCGCAAGGTGTTCAAGGATGTCTGCCCGATGGTTGCCGAGCTGATCGGCGAGCACCTGGAAGAGAACCAGCTCAACGTCGGCGACGTGAAACGCTTCTGGCTGCACCAGGCCAACTTGAGCATGAACCACTTGATCGTGCGCAAGCTGCTCGGCCGCGAAGCCAGCGAAGAAGAAGCGCCGGTGATTCTCGACAGCTATGCCAACACCAGCTCGGCCGGTTCGGTCATTGCCTTCCACAAATACCAGGATGACCTGGCCTCGGGTTCGCTGGCGGTATTGAGTTCGTTCGGTGCCGGTTACTCGATTGGTAGTGTGTTGCTGCGCAAACGCTGAAACAGGTTAATTTCCCCTTAATCGCGTCGATTTTTCCTACATTCGAAGCGAGTGAAACGCTGTAATTTTTCGGACGTCGCGGCAGGTGAATACCTGCCGCGTTCATTTTCGAAGTCCGGACAAGGGGATTGATGGATGGCGGCTGATGACACCCAACTGCTCGCGCGCTTGCTGGCGGGGGAGCAAAAGGCTTTCAAGGAACTGGTTACTACCTATCAGAGCGCCATGCGCGCGGTGGCTTACGCGATTGTCGGCCAGCGTCATGTCGAGGAAGTCGTGCAGGATGCGTGGCTGTCGGTGGTGCGCCATCTGGGCAGCTTCGAGGGCCGTTCCAGCCTGAAGACCTGGTTGCTGACCATCACCGCCAACTCGGCCAAAAGTCGCTACAAGCTCAATCGCCGGGAAGTCCTGCTCGATGACCTGCCATCGCCGCACGGCACTATCGGCGACGATCGGTTTTCATCAAGCGACGGTCACTGGCTGGTGGCGCCGTTCGCCTGGCATCAGGACACCCCCGAAGCGCTGCTCACCGAAAACGAACTGCGCGAATGCCTCGAACATACGTTGCTGAGTCTTTCCGAGTTGCAGCGCAGTGTCCTGCTGTTGCGCGAACGCCAGGGCCTGGAGCTGGAAGAAATCTGTAATCTTCTGGAGATCTCGCTCTCCAATGTCCGCGTGCTGCTGCACCGGGCACGCCTGAAGGTTTTTGCGACCGTGGAACATTTTGAGGAGACAGGAGAATGTTGACCTGCAAGGAGCAAGTAGCACGATCCAGCGATTATCTCGACGGCCAACTGAGCTTTCGCGAGACGCTGATGGTGCGTCATCACCTGTTGTTCTGCCCCAACTGCCGGCGTTTCATGCGGCAGATGCGCTTGATGCAGGCGACGCTGAAGGCGTTGCCGGAACAACCGGACGAGCATGTCGATGCGTTGGCCGAACGCCTCGCCGATCAACGACGAAAAGATAACCCCCTGTAGGAGCTGTCGAGTGAAACGAGGCTGCGATCTTTTGATCTTGTTTTCAAGATCAAGATCAAAAGATCGCAGCCTTCGGCAGCTCCTACAGGGGCAGCTTCAAGCCTCAAGCCTCAAGCTGCAAGTAAAGGCATTCACTCGCAACTCTTGGCTTGCAGCTTGTCGCTCGAAGCTTGTAGCTGTTTTCTTAGAACTTCGCTTCAGCATCCAGTTGCAGGGTGTTGGCATCTGCATCGCGCTGGCCGCGGCTGGCGAAGTCGGCCTTGGTCAGGAAGTACGTGGCGCCGACGGCGAAGTTCTTGTCGATGTCGTAACCGACCTTGAACTTGTGCCCGCGGGAACCGGTGGTGCCGTTGGCAAAGTCGGAGTCGGTGAAGGCGCCGACCACGGCGTTGCGCTGCACGTCACGGTAGTTGTAGTCGAGGTTGAAGCCGAAGACCTTCGACTTGGCACCGAGCAACCACGCAGTGTCCTGATCGGTCACGGCATCGTTGTTCTTCACGTACTGGCCGTAGAACGACAACGGCATTGGCAGGCCGCCAATGTCGATCTGGCTGAACCCTTCATACAGACGGAATTCGTTGTTCGCCGAGTTGCCGTTGACTGCCAGCGCGCACGGCGTCGAGGTGCCGGTGCAGCGGCTGTCTTCGTCGTTCTGGTAGGCGTAGACGCTGCCGCCCAAAGTCATCTTCAGGTTATCGGTGATGTTGAAGCGGCTGCCCAACTGGCCAGCGGTCAGGCGCAGATCGTGACGGAATTGCACGCCGTCGCCGTCAACGTTGTCCTTGAGGTTGTAGTTACCCAGGCTGCCGAACAGTTCGGCGCTGCCGCCCAGTGGGTACTTATAGGTAACGGCCAGACCTTCCGGGTTGATGTCGCTGTCCCAGATCACGTCGCCCATGCTCACCCACGGTTGCAGCATCTTGCCGCCGATCACGTGCAGGTTCTTGATCTGATCGGGGTGGTAGTCGATGTAGCCGAGGTCGAGCCAGATCTGCTTCTTGTCGAAGTAGTTGTCCTGGTCCTGGTTGGTCGAACGGGCGTCGTCGCCGCCGCCGGTGGCGATACGGATGCCGGTGTCGACCTGCGGGTTGATCTCGGTGTAGGCGCCCAGACGCGCACGGATGCGCTGGCGATCCTTGTCGCGGCCGCCATTGTTCGGCTCGCCGTCGATCTTGATGGTTTCCTGACGGATGCGCACGTCACCCTTGAACTGGGTCTTGGCCGCCCAGGCCAGTTTCTGGTCGAACAGGCTCTGTTCGTTGGTCTTCTTCGCGACCGCTGCCACTTGTTCGTTGGTTTCCTGCTGCGCCTGTTGGGCGATTTGCTGAGCCTTCTGATCCTTGGCCAGTTCTGTTTGCAGCTCGATGTACTGCGCCTGGGAAATCGACCCGTTGGCCTTGAGCATGTCGAGCAGTTTGGCGTCGACTGCAGCACTGGCCGGAACGCTCATGGCCAGCAACAAGCCGCCGCACAGGGCCGCTGCAGTTTTCGTGGAAGCAAGACGCATAGCAATCTCCGAAGATGAAGGGGATGGCTGAACCATCCTGGGCACAACCGACCCGAAGGCCGGAAAACTGTGTCCGGGTTAGAACCCGGCGCTCTAAAAACAGGCGCCAGTATCGCGATGGTTTATGACAGAGCGGTGGCACAGTGATGGCAGGTTGATGACGATGCATATCCGGCGTGAACTATCGAGTTAGAGCGCTGTCGGCCGATTGAGCGTGTGCAACCGGGTCGCGATCAGCGATACTCGCCGGGCTTTGTCGCCAAGCTGTGGAGTGCCAGTGAATGCCGTTGCAACGCCTGCAAGACCTGTCAGAAATCGCCCCGGCCATTTGGGATGAGCTGGTCCCGGACAACCAGCCTTTTCTGCGCCACGCCTTCCTCAGTGCGCTGGAAGACAGCGGCAGCGTCGGCCCTCATTCAGGCTGGCAGCCCGAGCATTTGCTGCATATCGAAGAGGGTCGACTGATCGCCGCGCTGCCCAGTTATCGCAAGTGGCATTCCTACGGCGAGTACGTGTTCGATCACGGCTGGGCCGACGCCTGTGCGCGTGCCGGCATCGATTACTACCCCAAGCTTTTAACGGCTGTGCCATTCAGTCCGGTGAGCGGCCCGCGCCTGCTGGCGGCTAGTGTCGAAGACGGTTTTGAACTGCTCAAGAGCCTGCCCGGCTATCTGGAGATCGAAGGGCTTTCCAGCGCGCACATCAATTTCACCGACCCCTTCACCGACGCGGCGATGGCCGAACAACCGGGCTGGCTGCAACGCATTGGCTGTCAGTATCACTGGCAGAATCGCGGTTACCGCGACTTTCAGGATTTCCTCGACGCCCTCAGCTCACGCAAGCGCAAGCAGATGCGCAAGGAACGCGAGCAGGTGGCGGGGCAGGGCTTTGACTTCGAGTGGCTGCAAGGGCGGGAACTGGACGAGGCGCGGTGGGATTTTGTCTACGCCTGCTATGCCAACACCTACGCGGTGCGGCGTCAGGCGCCGTATTTGACCCGCGAGTTTTTCAGCCTGCTGGCCGAGCGCATGCCCGAGGCGATTCGCGTGGTTTTGGCCAAACAGGGATCACGGCCGGTAGCAATGGCTTTCAGCCTGGTCGGTGGCGACAGTTTCTACGGGCGTTACTGGGGTTGCCTGGCCGAGTTCGATCGGCTGCATTTCGAGACGTGTTTTTATCAGGGCATGGATTACGCGATTGCCCATGGCATCGAGCGTTTCGATGCCGGGGCGCAGGGCGAGCACAAGTTGATTCGCGGCTTCGAACCGGTGATCACCCATTCCTGGCACTACCTGCGCCATCCGGGGCTGAAAGCGGCGGTGAAGGATTTCCTCCTGCAAGAACGCGCCGGCGTTCTGGCCTATGCCGAAGAAGCGAGAACGGCGTTGCCCTATCGCCAGGCCTGACCTCTGTGGGAGCGAGCCTGCTCGCGAAAGCGTCGGCTCAGTTGACGGATCTGTCGCTGATACACCGCATTCGCGAGCAGGCTCGCTCCTACAGGGGAATGTGGTGCATCAGTCGATGCCGACAAAGCCTCCGGTCTGGTGCGCCCACAACCGCGCATACAGGCCGCGATGCGCAAGCAATTCGGCGTGGGTGCCGCTCTCGGCGATCTTGCCGTTCTCCAGCACCACCAGGCGATCCATCCGCGCAATGGTCGAGAGACGATGCGCAATAGCGATCACGGTTTTGCCCTGCATCAAGGTCTCGAGGCTTTCCTGAATCGCCGCTTCCACCTCAGAGTCCAGCGCCGAGGTGGCTTCGTCCATGATCAGGATCGGCGCGTCCTTGAGCAGCACCCTTGCAATCGCGATGCGCTGGCGCTGACCGCCGGACAGTTTCACCCCGCGCTCACCGACGTGCGCATCGAAACCGGTGCGGCCTTCTGCATCGGACAGCAGCGGGATGAACTCATCGGCGCGGGCCTTGTGCACCGCCTCCCACAGTTCGGCGTCGGTGGCGTCGGGTTTGCCGTAAAGCAGATTGTCGCGGATCGAGCGGTGCAGCAGCGAGGTGTCCTGAGTGATCATGCCGATCCGCGCACGCAGGCTTTCCTGGCCGACTTCGGCGATGTTCTGCCCGTCGATCATGATCCGCCCACCCTCTACGTCGTACAGCCGCAGCAACAGGTTGACCAGGGTCGATTTGCCGGCGCCGGACGGGCCGATCAAGCCGATTTTCTCGCCCGGTTTGATCGTCAGGTTGAGGTCGCCGATGATGCCTTTCTTCTTGCCGTAGTGAAAATCCACGTGTTCGAAACGCACTTCGCCCGAGGCCACGGCCAGCGGTTTGGCCTGCTCGCGGTCGGTGACGCCGACCGGTTGCGAGATGGTGCGCAGACCGTCCTGAACCATGCCGATGTTTTCGAAAATGCCGGTGACCACCCACATGATCCAGCCGGACATGTTGACGATGCGGATCACCAGACCGGTGGCCAAGGCAATCGCGCCGACGGTAATCAGCGACTGCGTCCACAGCCACAACGCCAGCGCCGTGGTGCCGACGATCAGCAGGCCGTTCATGGTGGTAATCGCCACGTCCATGCTGGTAACCACGCGACCGGCCATCTGTGCTTTGACGGTCTGTTCTTCGATGGCTTCCTTGGCATAGTGCTGTTCGAAGTTGGTGTGAGCGAACAGCTTCAGCGTGGCGATGTTGGTGTAGCCGTCGACGATGCGCCCCATCAGTTTCGAGCGCGCATCCGAGGCTTCCACCGAACGCTCTTTCACCCGCGGCACGAAGTAGTACAGCGCGCCGATGTAGGCGACGATCCAGGTCAGCAGCGGGATCATCAGACGCCAGTCAGCTTCGGCGAACAGCACCAGCGAACTGATCGCGTAGATCACCACGTGCCACAGCGCGTCCACCGCTTGCACGGCAGAATCTCGCAGCGAGTTGCCGGTCTGCATGATGCGTTGGGCGATGCGCCCGGCGAAATCGTTCTGGAAGAAATTCAGGCTCTGCTTGAGCACGTAGCTGTGGTTCTGCCAGCGGATCATGCTGGTCATGCCGGGGCTCAGGGTCTGGTGCACCAGCAAGTCGTGCAGACCGAAGAAAATCGGTCGCAGCACCAGGGCGACCACCAGCATCCAGGTCAATTCGAGGGCATGGTCGCTGAAGAAATTCGGGTTGGGCGTGCCTTGTGCAAGGTCGATGATGCGGCTCAGGTAACTGAACAGCGCTACTTCGATCAACGCGGCGAACAGGCCAACCACGAGCAGGGCGGCGAAACTCGGCCAGACCTGCTTCAGGTAATAGGTATAGAAGGGCCAGACGCGGTCCGGCGGGGACGCCGTCGGGGCGTCGCGGAAGATATCGATCAGTTGTTCGAAACGGCGATAGAGCATCAGATAACCGCCCGGGATACGGGCTCTCCTTTTATCAGTGCGAGCGGCGCAGGCTCAGCCCGGCGCCGCTCGGTATGCCCGGCGAAACTCAGTCGATGCGCTTGGCCGACTTGATGATCACAGGGTCGGAAGGCACGTTTTGCATGCCTTGTTTGGTGATGGTCGGCGAGTTGACGATGATGTCGACGACATCCATGCCCTTGACCACTTTGGCGAACACCGCGTAACCGGCGTCACGGCCCGGATCGAGGAAGGCGTTGTCGGCAACGTTGATGAAGAACTGACTGGTCGCCGAATCAGGGTTGGAAGTGCGTGCCATCGACAGGGTGCCACGAACGTTGTGCAGGCCATTGCTGGCTTCGTTCTTGATCGGCGCCTTGGTTTCTTTCTGTTGCATCTGCTGGGTGAAACCGCCGCCCTGAGCCATGAAACCCGGGATCACGCGGTGGAAAATGGTGTTGTTGTAGAAGCCGCTGTCGACGTATTCGAGGAAGTTCTTGGTGCTGATCGGCGCTTTGACCGGGTCCAGTTCGATTTCGATCTGGCCGTTGGTGGTGTCCAGCAGCACGTGGGGCGCCTTGGCCGGGGTGGCAGCCATCAGGTTGGCGGCAAACAGTACAGAGCCGGCGGCGAGGGCGAGTTTTTTCAGCATGGGGCAGTGATCCTGAGAGTGAAGGTCGGCTGTGGCGAGAAAATCCAGCAGCGTTTGATTGAAGCGTTCGGGTTGATCGAGCGGGGTGGCATGGCGCGAGTCCGCGATGACCACCAGCCGCGCATCCGGCAGCAGTCTTACATAGGTTTCCTTTAACGCCACCGGGGTGTAATCACGGTCGGCGCTGATGACGAGCGTTGGACAGGACACCCGGGAAAGTCGTTCCTGAACGCCCCAGCCAACAATTGCATCGAAGCTGGCGAGATAAGCACGTTTGTCGTTTTTTGCCCAGCGTTCAGCCATTTTCCGCCGCAGATCAGCCTGTTCCGGCTTGGGAAAAAGTTTGCCGCCCAAAGCTTTGCCGATGGTTTCCAGGCTGAGCAGGCGCATCAGGCTCCAGCGCTTGAACCACTGCCAATAATCATCGCGCGTGCGCAATTTGACCTGTGGCGCGCTGTTGACGATGGTCAGGCTCTTGAGCGCTTGCGGCTGATCGACGGCCAGCTGAAAACCGATCATCCCGCCCATCGATAGCCCGACGTAGTGCACCGGGCCGAGGCGCAGGTGTTCGATCAAGGCCAGCAGGTCGGCGCTGAATGCGGCGATGCTGTAGCGCTCGCGGGGTTTGTCCGAGCGCCCGTGGCCGCGAATGTCCGGGACGATCACCCGGTACCGCGCGGCCAGCGCCGGGATCTGCATTTCCCAATCCAGCGTGCTCGAGCCGAGCCCGTGAACCAGCAGCAACGCCGTACCGTGGCCATATTCCTCGTAGTGCAGGTTGCAACCTTCGTGCTCGAAATACGCCATCGGTGAACTCCGTCTCAGGCTTGCTCGGGGGCGGCGAACGGGGCATCCAGCGGCAAGGTGTCGAAGGTGCGCAACAACTCGATGAGGATTTGCGTGGCCGGGCCCAGGGGTTTGTCCTTGTTCGAATACAGATAGAAACTGGAGTTGCGGCTGCCGCCCCGGTCCAACGGTAGCAGCTTGAGCGAGCCATCCTTCAATTCCCGGTCAATCATGTGTCGCGGTAGCCAGGCAAAACCCAGGCCGCTGCTGACGAAGGTCGCGGCGGTGGCGAGGCTGCCGACGGTCCAGCGCTGTTCGGCGCCGAGCCAGCCGACATCGCGCGGCTGCTGGCGACCGGAGTCGCGGATCACCACTTGCATCTGGGTTTCCAGATCCTGAAAGCTCAGCTCGCGATTGAGCCGATGCAGCGGGTGATCAGGATGGGCGACGGCGACGAATTCGACATCGCTCAGCTCAGCGCCGAGGTAACCCGGAATGCTCAGGCCGGTGATGGCCAGATCCGCGACGCCTTCGAGCAGCACTTCCTCAACGCCCGACAATACTTCTTCGCGCAGACGCACGCGGCAGCCGCGACTCTGCGGCATGAACGCAGTCAGGGCGCGGACGATCCGCGCGCTCGGGTAGGCGGCATCGACCACCAGCCGCACTTCGGCTTCCCAGCCTTGCTCCATGTGATGGGCGAGGTCTTCCAGCTGGCTGGCCTGTTTCACCAGTTGCCGCGAACGGCGCAGCAACACCCCGCCGGCCTCGGTGAGCACGGCTTTACGGCCGTCGATGCGCAGCAACGGCACGCCGAGCTGATCCTGCATGCGGGCGACGGTGTAGCTCACCGATGACTGCGAACGGTGCAGGGCCTCGGCGGCCTGGGCGAATCCGCCGTGGTCGACCACGGCCTGCAACGTTCGCCATTGATCAAGGGTCACGCGGGGCGCTTTCATCAATAGCTCCTCTTGTCCTAAGCTGGCCGTCCCTCATGGAGACTGCCGAATGAAAAAATTCTGTTGTGTGGTGCTGGCGCTGCTGCCGTTGACCGCGTTTGCCTATCCGATCGATGTGCAGAAGGATCTCAACGGCATGAAGATCGACTACGAGACCTTCGACACCGATAACGACATCGGCTCGATCCGCGTGGCCAATTACGGTGATGTCGACGCGACCTGCCGGGCCGTATTCAGCAACGGCCCGGAAGCACCACGCACGCGCAGCATCGATGTGCCGGCCGGCACGCACAAAAACGCCACGGCCAAGTTCACCCGCGAGATCATCAAGCTGCGCATCAAACTGACCTGCACCCCGAAATAACGGTTTCCACTTGTAGGAGTGAGCCTGCTCGCGATAGCGCTGTGTCAGTCGACATGGGTGTATCTGATACACCGCTATCGCGAGCAGGCTCGCTCCCACAGGGGTTTGTGGGTTTAGCTTATAAACGAATTTATCGATGGGTTACAGCGGATATTTGCGCTTTTTCATCGATTCGACTCTGTTTAACCTTCACTCCATCGACTTACAACATTCTCGGATGGAGGCTACACACCATGTCCCGCGTTCTGATCATCGAAAGCAGTGCCCGCCAGCAAGACTCGGTTTCCCGTCAACTGACCCAGACCTTCATCGCTCAGTGGAAAGCCGCGCACCCTGCCGATCAGATCACCGTGCGTGACCTCGCCGTGAACCCGGTGCCGCATCTGGACGCCAACTTGCTGGGTGGCTGGATGAAACCCGCCGAACAGCGCAACGACAGCGAACAAGCGTCGCTGGATCGTTCCAACGAATTGACTGATGAGCTGCTCGCCGCCGACGTGCTGGTGATGGCTGCACCGATGTACAACTTTGCAATCCCGAGCACGCTCAAGGCCTGGCTTGACCATGTGCTGCGTGCCGGAGTGACCTTCAAGTACACCGAGACCGGGCCGCAAGGCTTGCTCAATGGCAAGCGTGCCTTTGTGTTGACCGCTCGCGGTGGTGTGTATGCCGGTGGTCCGGCGGATCATCAGGAACCGTATCTGCGTCAGGTGATGGGTTTCATCGGCATCAACGACGTGACCTTTATCCATGCCGAGGGCATGAACCTTGGCGGTGACTTCCAGGAGAAGGGGCTGAATCAGGCCAACGCCAAATTGTCTCAGGTTGCTTGATCGGTTAATCGCCAGATAATCGCTGGATGGTCTAGTGACCTGGCGCAACCCCTTCAAGGTTCCACGCGCATCGAACCTCCCTTTGCACTTTTGCTCCTGAGTGCTGTAGCCCGATTGAACGCTTTAGCGAGATCGGGCTTTTTTTTGTCTGGGTTTTCTTGGCGGCCTTTGGGCCGACCAGGTTCTTGGGGTTTTGGGTGAATATCCGTTTCTGCGGTGTTGCGGCTGGCGGTTCCGCTCTTACAGCGGGTCACTTTTTCAAACGCCAAAAAGTAACCAAAAGGCTGTGCCCCAACGTTCGGCCCGCTCGCTTAGGCTCGGGGTTCCTTCGCTGCGGGATCGATCCGGGCGCAGCGGCTCCGGTTTGCTT
>NZ_JARVSP010000045.1:0-30911 GCF_030209115.1 Pseudomonas sp. FR229a
CTCCCACAGGGATTGGGGGTTGGATGAAGATCGATGGTTCAGCACAAAACAGTGTAGGAGCGAGCCTGCTCGCGAATGCGTTGGATCAGGCGATGAAGATGTTGAATGTACCGCCGTCTTCGCGAGCAGGCTCGCTCCCACAGGGATAGGGGATTGAATGAAGATCGATGGTTCGGCACAAAACAGTGTAGGAGTGAGCCTGCTCGCGAATGCGTTGGATCAAGCAATGAAGATGTTGAATGTGCCGCCGTCTTCGCGAGCAGGCTCGCTCCCACAGGGATTGGGGGTTGAATGAAGATCGATGGTTCGGCACAAAACAGTGTGGGAGCGAGCCTGCGGTGAGGCTCAGACTCGCAGCAACTGCCGGGTCATCGCCATTGAGGTCTCCAGCGACTGGCCGGTGCGCTGCAGTTTGTTCAGCAAACTGGCGCCGAGCCAGAGCTGATACAGGGTCTCCGCCAACTTCCTCGCATCGCCTTCGGGCAGGCTTTGGTCGGTCTGGCCCTGTTCAATGCATTCGGTGATGCGCGCGACGATGCGTTCGGCGCCGTCGCGCAAGGTCAGGCGCATCGATTCGGACAGGTCGGCGACTTCGGCGCTGAGTTTGACCACCAGGCATTCATCACCGTGGCCTTCGACGGTGCAGCGGTTTTGCCAGCCCTGCCAGTAATCCATCAAGCGCTCGAAGGCAGTCAGCCCCGGCAGTGTCAGGCGGCGTTCCATGTCAGCAAGGTAGTCGACGAAATAATCCTCAAGCAGCGCCTGGCCGTACAACTCCTTGGATTTGAAGTAGTGATAGAACGAGCCCTTCGGCACGCCGGCGGTCTGCAGGATCTCGTTGAGGCCGACGCTGGTGAAGCCCTTCTCGGCCATCATCCGGTGGCCGGTGTCGAGCAAGTGTTGGCGGGTGTCGTCAAAGGTCGGCTTCATGGTGCGCAAGTTTCCAGACAATAGACCAGTCGTATAGATTTCAGGACCGGGAGTTTGCCATATCCAACAGGCAAAAACATTTTCTGAAAAAATTACTAGACGACTGGTCTAATTGGAAACTATGCTGCGCCCCGACACACCAATTCATGCGGTGCCGACGCTGAGCGAATTCCTCGCCTTGTGCCGATGCCTGACCAAACCAAGGGTGCTCTATGAAAATCTTGATGGTTCTGACTTCCCACGATCAACTCGGCAACACCGGCAAGAAAACCGGCTTCTGGCTGGAAGAATTTGCCGCACCGTATTACGCCTTCAAGGACGCCGGCGCCGACGTCACCCTGGTATCCCCAGCCGGCGGCCAGCCACCGCTCGATCCGAAAAGCGACGAGCCCGGCGCGCAGACTGCCGAGACCGATCGCTTCCGCGCCGATCCGGCCGCGCAAAAAGCATTGGCCAGCACTGGCCGTTTGGCTGATGTCCGCGCCGAAGATTTCGATGCAGTGTTCTACCCAGGCGGCCACGGCCCACTGTGGGATCTTGCCGAAGACAAGGCTTCGATCGCGCTGATCGAAGCCTTCGACCGCGCCAACAAGCCTCATGGTTTCGTCTGCCACGCACCCGGCGTGTTGCTGCATGTCGTGCGCGCTGATGGCCAGCCGATCGTCAAAGATCGCGACGTCACCGGTTTTACCAATGCCGAAGAAGCGGCAGTCGGTTTGACTGACGTGGTGCCATTCCTCATCGAAGACGAATTCCAACGTCTCGGTGGCCGCTACTCGAAAGTCGCCGACTGGCAGGTGCATGTGGTAACTGACGGGCAACTGGTCACCGGCCAGAATCCGGCCAGTTCTGCCGCCGTTGCGGAAAAGCTGTTGAAACTGCTCGGCTGACCTTCTCGCTCCAACCCGATCAACGCCGCGCGCGTACAGCCCGGCGTTGTTTTTTTGCCCAGTTACTAGTCGACTGGTCTAATCAGATTCAAAGGCTGACTCCATGAACAACGCTTTTTTCACGCCTGCTAAATTGGGCGCACATACCCTGAAAAACCGCATCGTCCTGCCACCCCTCACCCGCCAGCGCAGCACGCAGCCGGGCAATGTCGCCAACGAACTGATGGCTGAGTACTACCAACAGCGCGCCGGTGCCGGTTTGCTGGTCACCGAAGGCACGCAGATCGAACCGCGCGGGCAAGGTTATGCGTGGACGCCGGGCATTCACACGCCGGAGCAGATCGCCGGTTGGCGCACAGTCACCGAGGCGGTGCACGCGGTGGATGGCGTGATCTTCGCCCAGCTCTGGCATGTTGGCCGGGTCTCGCACACCGCATTGCAGCCCAATGGCGACGCGCCCGTGTCGGCATCTGCTGTCGCCACCGACCGCGTCAGCGTGTTCATCGAGACCGCGCCCGGTGCCGGTGAACTGGTACCGCCGTCGGCTCCGCGCGCGCTGAGCACGGATGAGGTGCAGGAGTTGATTCAGCTGTACATCCAGGCCGCGCGCAACGCGATGGAAGCCGGTTTCGATGGCATCGAACTGCACTGCGCCAATGGCTATCTGGTCAATCAGTTCATCTCGGCGCACAGCAATCTGCGCACCGATCAATACGGTGGCTCGCTGGACAATCGCTTGCGCTTTTTGCGCGAAGTGGTGGCTGGCGTCGCGGAATGCATCGGCAAGGACAAGGTCGGTGTGCGCTTTGCGCCGCTGTTCAGCACCACCGATGAAGCGCGGACTTATCTGGGTCTGGTCGAGGAAGATCCGCACACCACTTACATCGGCGCAATAAAGATTCTCGAAGACGTGGGCATCGCCTACCTGTCGATCGCCGAAGCCGACTGGGACAACGCGCCAGCGATGCCGCAGACCTTTCGCCGAGCCGTGCGCGACACGTTCAGCGGCGCGATCATTTACGCCGGGCGCTACACCGCCGAAACCGGCGCGCAATTGCTTGAGTCAGGGCTGGCGGATTTGGTCGCGTTTGGCCGACCATTCATGGCCAACCCGGACCTGCCGGCGCGGATTGCCCAGGGCTGGCCGTTGAATCAATTGAATCCTGCCACGGTGTATGGCGGTGGTGCCGAGGGGTATACCGATTACCCGACCTACTCCGCCTAAGCACCCAACACACCTCCCCTGTAGGAGCGAGCCTGCTCGCGAAGACGTCGGGCCAGTCGATGAATGTGCAAGCTGACCCACCGCTATCGCGAGCAGGCTCGCTCCTACAGGTTTTCGGGCGTGTCAGGCCAGACCGTTGCGCCCCGCCGCTTTTGCGCGATACAGCGCCTGATCGGCGGCCTCGATCAACTCCGGCAGCGAATCCAGCTGCGCGCCCGCGCCCACTGCCATACCGATACTCACCGTGACCCGACCGAACGGGCTGCCCGGATGGGCAATGTTCGCCTGCTGCAAGCGCTCGAGCACCAGTTGCGCCACCACCGTGGCGCCGGCGCTGTCGGTGGCCGGCATGATCACCGCCATTTCCTCGCCACCGTAGCGGGCGACCAGATCCGAGGGGCGTCGCACGCAGCTCTCGAGCACCTTGCTGACCGCTTGCAAACAGGCATCGCCGGCGACGTGGCCCAAGGCATCGTTGAACAATTTGAAGTGGTCGATATCGATCATCAGCAAGGCCAGCGAGGTTCCATCACGCTGCGCCCGCCGCGCTTCCACGGCCAGTGTTTCATCGAAACAGCGGCGGTTGGCCAGGCCGGTCAGCGCATCCTTCAGCGCCAGCAATTCGAGCTGTCGATTGGAGGCGAGCAACTGCTGCTGGGCGTCGAGCAACGCCTCTTCGGCTTCGGTCCGTCGGCGAATGTCGAGGATCAGGAACCAGCCGATCAGCCCGGTCAGCCCGAGCAGTCCGGTCACCACCACCGCCGACAACGCCGCTTCGATACGCCACGCTGCCAGCGCTTCGTCCTTGCCCAGGGCCACGGTGGTGATCAGTGGCAGGCTTTCGCTTTTGCGGAACGCGTACAGCCGCTCGACACCGTCGAGGCTGGAGGTGTACGACGCCGTGCCGACCGAGCGGTCGACGAGGTATTTGGCGTAGATGGGCGATGACGAGAAATTGCGGCCCATGTCCTGCTCGCGGAACGGGTAGCGCACCAACAGCGTGCCGTCGGTGTACGACAGGCCGATCGCACCGTCCTGGCCAACGTCGAGCTTGCCGAACACGCGAAGAAAGTTTTCCACCCCCAGCGTCACCGCCACTACACCGGCGAACTGTCCATCGTCGTCATTGAAGCGGCGGCTGATGGTCACCACCCATTCGTGATTGGAACGGCTCTGGATCGGCGGGCCAATGAACGGCTCGCGGCTCGGACTGTCACGGTGATGAATGAAATAGGCGCGGTCGCTGCTGTTGGCACCCTCGGGAATCGGCCGGTTGGAGGACATCAACCAGTACCCGTGGCGGTCATAGACGGTAATGCCGCTGAGCTGTGGCATCAGCGGCTGCTGGTGGTCGGTCAGGGTCTTGATGCGTTGGATCTGCGTCGGCCCGCTGCCCTCGGTTTCCAGACGTTCGACCAGCCCGAGCAAGAGCAGCGAGCTTTGCCGGACGATGCCTTCGGTGTAGGTATTGAGCGCCTGGGTCAGGTTCAGGCCATGCACGTCAACCTCGGCCAGCGCACGTTCACGCGAAGACCAGACTTTCCAGATCGTCAGCGAAGTCAGGGAACAGCCAATCACCAGCAGCAGGAGCATTACAAGGCGAGTATCACGCTTCACGTCTGTACCTTAAGGAAGTCCGGGATCCATTCCAGCCATCATTCGAACGTCGGCACTCACGGCGGCCACGTGTTCCGGGGCGCAAGCATACAAGCAGTGTGCAGCGGCTGCAGCAACAGAGTGTGCTGCGCTAGGGGGCGGGTGCAGCGGGTTTGAGAATTTCCACGAGAAAATCGA
This sequence comes from Pseudomonas sp. FR229a, assembly GCF_030209115.1. NCBI lineage: Bacteria > Pseudomonadati > Pseudomonadota > Gammaproteobacteria > Pseudomonadales > Pseudomonadaceae > Pseudomonas > Pseudomonas sp. FR229a. Next base: position 4,840 of record NZ_JARVSP010000045.1, read on the forward strand.
TGAACACGTTGATCCGGCTAGAGCCCCGGTGATTGGGCAAGTACAGCGCGTTGATGCAACTGCTGGCGCTGCCGGGATTGACCTCGTAGTGCTCAAGCAAGCGCGTCAGGCGCCCGGCGGCGACGTCGTCGCGCACCAGCCAGTCGGCCAGCAGCGTCACCCCGCCACCACCGATCGCGGCTTCGCGCAGAATGTCGGCGTTGTTGCTTTGCAGGCGTCCCTGGACGTTCAGTTGAATCGGCTCTTCGTCACCCTCGAACGTCCAGTGGTGATGGCTGCCGCCGTAATCGAAACGCAGGCATTGGTGATCGAGCAGATCCCGCGGATGCTCGAGGACCGCGCTGCGCGCCAGGTAATCCGGGCTGGCGACGACCCAGCGCTGGAACTGCCCGACGCGTTTGCTGACGATGTCTTCGCTGACCACCGTCGAGCCGAGCCGCACCGAAACGTCGATCTGCTCGCTGAGCAAATCGCTGACCTGATCACTCAGCGAGAGGCTGATCTCCAGCCCCGGATGGCGTTCGAGCAAGCGGCTCAGGTGCGGCGCGATCAATCGGCGGCCAAACTCCACCGGCACGCTGATGCGCAAGCGGCCTTGCGCTTCGCTGCCACGATCGGCGACCACCGCATCGGCTTCGTCGATGGCATCGAGAATCGCTACGGCTTTTTCGAAATAGGTCTGGCCGGCAACGGTGACGCTGGTGTTGCGCGTGGTGCGATTGAGCAGGCTGGCGCCCAACTCGTTCTCCAGCCCCGCCACTTGCCGTGTCACCGAAGACGTCGAGATCCCAAGCTTGCGCGCCGCCGAGGAATAGCCCCCGCAGCGCACGGTTTCAACAAACATCTTCAATGCCAGCAACTTGTCCATAAGCGGGGTCCGGTGGTGAGGAAACGCCGCTGATTGTGCATCAGCGCTCGCCGGACGTCTTGTACCGTCGTGCTTGAGGGTGCTTTCTGCAGAACGCATGTTCATCGGTTCCTGAAAAAATCCGGAAATCACCGCCCCCTGTAGGAGCGAGCCTGCTCGCGATAGCGGTCTCTCAGTGCCATGTGTATTGGCTGACACTCCGCTATCGCAAGCAGGCTCACTCCTACACGGGTTTTGTAGTGGGTCAGGGATCAGGCGGTGTCGCGCAATCCCTGTGGGAGCGAGCCTGCTCGCGATAGCGGCCTCTCAGTGCCATGTGTATTGACTGACACTCCGCTATCGCGAGCAGGCTCACTCCTACAATGGTTTTGGGGTGGGTCAGGGATCACGCGGTGTACCGAAAACCCTGTGGGAGCGAGCCTGCTCGCGATAGCGGCCTCTCAGTGCCATGTGTATTGGCTGACACTCCGCCATCGCGAGCAGGCTCACGCCTACATTGGATTTGGGGTGGGTCAGGGGTCAGGCGGTGTCGCGCAATCCCTGTGGGAGCGAGCCTGCTCGCGATAGCGGCCTCTCAGTGCCACATGGATTGACTGACACACCGCCATCGCGAGCAGGCTCACTCCTACAATGGTTTTGGGGTGGGTCAGGGATCACGCGGTGTACCGAAAACCCTGTGGGAGCGAGCCTGCTCGCGATAGCGGCCTCTCAGTGCCATGTGTATTGACTGACACTCCGCTATCGCGAGCAGGCTCACTCCTACATTGGTTTTGTGGTGGGTCAGGGATCAGGCGGTGTCGCGCAATCCCTGTGGGAGCGAGCCTGCTCGCGATAGCGGTCTCTCAGTGCCATGTGTATTGACTAACACTCCGCCATCGCGAGCAGGCTCACTCCTACATGGGTTTTGTGTTGTTTTGAAATTCAGCTGCGGTCAGCTTTCTTACCCAGGAACAACGCCAGCGCCAGTGCTGGCAGCACCGCCACGGCTATGGCCGAGAGGTTCCAGCCGAAGTGTTCGTACAGCGGGCTGGCGACCAGTGAGCCGAGGGCGCCGCCGACGAAGATGCTGGTCATATACACCGCATTCAGACGGGCGCGGCTGTGCGGGTCGAGGGCGTAGACCTCGCGCTGGCCGAGCACCATGTTCAGTTGTACGGCAAAGTCCAGCAGCACCGCACACACCACCAGCCACACATAACCACTGCCCGGCAGCGCGGCGATCAACAGCGACAGCGGCGCCAGCAGCAACGCCACCAGGGTACCGCGACGACCGTGCCCGGCATCGGCCAGACGTCCGGCAATCGGCGCGGCAATCGCACCCACCGCTCCGACCAGCGCAAAGATCGCCACTTGTGCCTGGCTGAAACCGTGATGACGCATCAGCTCGATCGGCGCGAGGGTCCAGAACAGGCTGAAACTGGCGAACAGCAAGCCTTGATACAGCGAACGCTGACGCAACCCCGGAAAGCGTCGAGCCAGGGCAAACACCGAACCAATCAACGCGACGTAAGTGGCTTTGTGCGTCGGCACCCGACGCGGCAATGCCACAGCGGTAATCAACGCGATCACCGCCATCAGTGCCGCCGCGCTGTAAAACACCCCGCGCCAGCCGAACACTTCGACCAACAGACTCGAGAGCGGACGCGACAGCAAAATCCCCAGCAGCAAGCCGCTCATGATATTGCCGACCACGCGGCCACGACTGGCTTCCGGGGCCAGATGCGCGGCCAGCGGCACAAGAATCTGCACGGCGACTGAGGTCAGGCCGATCAGCAAGGACAAGATCAGAAACAGCGACGGCGAATGGGTCAGGCCAGCGCACAGCAGCGTTACGCTGGCAGCGAGAGTGAAACCGACCACCAGACGGCGGTTCTCCATCAGGTCGGCCAGCGGCACCAGCAGCAACAGGCCCAAGGCGTAACCGAATTGGGTCAGCGAGACGATCAGGCTGGCATTGGCGCTGGACAGGCCGATCTGCGGCGCGATCAGTTCGACGATGGGCTGCGCGTAATACAGGTTGGCGACGACCGCGCCGCAGCAGAAGGCCAGAAACGCGACCATCAGGCCGGAGAGTGAAGCAGGCTGTTCGGCCGGGGCCGCAACGGCAGGGTTGCCCGTAAGCATGGTGACACCTCGTTGAGTTCGGGAAAGTGGTGCCAAGGCTACGGTCACCCGGCGGCGGCGAGAATCCGTACCAGGGGCAACGCACTGATGCGTCGAGCGCAACGTTGCTTCTGGCGCAACGCGCTGTTGCGCGGGCCGGTGATTCTCTGCCGCAAGCGTCTTCTCTACGCTTTGGCCCTGGCGCAGACGTCCGCATCGGCGCCCTTCCCCGGCTGCTACAAGGAGCGTTTCCATGACCCGCACTTCACTCGTCCTGCCACTGCCCGCCGCGTTTCTCTGCCAACCATGAACAGCCAACTACTCAAATCCAGAACCCTGTGGACCAGCGTGGCTGTGCTCGCCGTAATCGGCCTGAGCGTCGCCGTCGCACTGATGTGGCGCCCGGCGATCGCCCCGATCAAACGGCCTACGTCATTCGATAGCGCGCAGTTGCAACGCGGCGCGCGGGTGGTCGAGGCCGGCGACTGCGCGGTCTGCCATACCCGCCCCGGCGGCGAATACCTGGCCGGCGGGCTGCCGCTCGTGACGCCGTTCGGCACCCTGTACAGCACCAACATCACCCCGGATGCGCAGACCGGCATCGGCCAGTGGTCTTTGCCGGCATTTGAACGGGCGATGCGCGAAGGCATTGCCCGCGACGGCCACTTTCTCTACCCGGCCTTTCCCTATGTGCACTACCGGCGCATGAGCGCAGCGGACATCGCCGATGCCTACGCCTACCTGATGAGCGGCCCCGCCGTACACGCCCCCGCCAGGCAGAACCAGATGAACTTCCCGATGAACATCCGCCCGCTGGTGTCGTTCTGGAACCTGCTGTTTCTGCATGGCGAGCCTTTGACGCCACTGGCCGAACACAGCGCAGCATGGAATCGCGGACGCTACCTGGTCGACGGCCCGGGCCACTGCGCCGGCTGCCATTCGCCGCTGAACCTGATCGGCGCGGAGAAATCCTCGGAATATCTGCAGGGCGGCAGCGTCGATGGCTGGGAGGCCCCGGCGCTGGCCGGCCTCGGCCAACGCGCCAATCCATGGAATCGCGAGCAATTGGTCGGCTATCTGCGCGCCGACGTTGTCGATGGCCACGGCACACCCGCCGGGCCGATGCGTCCGGTCAGCCTGAGTCTGGCGCGTTTGCCGGCCAGTGAAGCCGAGGCGATCGCCGACTACCTGTTGAGCCTGCAAAGCCCGCACGCGGTGACCGAAATCACCCCGAAAAAGCAGCCGAGCAGTCCAGCGGATCACAGCAGCGGCGCCCTGCTCTTCAGCAGCGCCTGCGCCGGATGTCACGCACCCGCCGCGCCGATGCGCGAAATCGACGGACGCCCCGGTCTGCAAAACACCTCGGCCCTGCAAGCGGCCAGTTCGCGCAATTTTCTCAAGACCGTGCTTGAAGGCGTGCCCGCCATTCCCGGCGCACCCGGTCCGGTGATGCCGCCGTTCGCCGCCAGCCTCGACAACGCCCAGCTCGGCGCACTCGCCGCGTACCTGCGCGAACAAGCCAGACCCGACCAACCCTGGGCCGACCTCTCTTCCACTATTGAAGCGTTACGTCAGGAGACGAAATGAGCCAGATCACTCTCACCGTCAATGGAGCCGCCCAAGCGCTGGAGCTGGAACCGGACATGCCGCTGCTGTACGCATTGCGCAATCACTTGAACCTCAACGGTGCCAAATACGGCTGCGGCCTGGGCCAGTGTGGCGCGTGCACGGTGATCGTCGACGATAAGCCGGTGTTCGCCTGCCTGACGCCATGCGCCGGCCTTGAAGGGAAAAAGATCCGCACCGTGGAAAGCCTCGGCAGTGCCGAGAAACCCGGCCCGCTGCAAACCGCGTTCATCGACAAGCAGGCGGCGCAATGCGGTTACTGCATCGCCGGCATGCTGATGCGCGCGCAGTCGTTGCTTGAACGCGATCCGCACCCGGACGAGCAAACGATTCGTGAGCACATGGCCGGCAATCTGTGCCGTTGCGGCACGCACTTGCGCATCATCGAGGCGATCAAACAGGTGGCCGGACACGACGGGAGCCTGACATGAGCGAAGCAAATGGCTTGAACCCCAGCCGCCGGGCGTTCCTGCGCGGCGGCGCGCTGCTGATGGCCTTCACCCTGATGCCGGTAGCGCGGCGGGCCTTGGCCGACACCGAAGTCGACACCCTCGGCACCGTGGTGCTGGCCCCCGATCTGCCCGGCAGTCTGCGCACCAACCCTTACCTCGACGCGTGGATTCGCATCGGCGCCGACGGCATCACCGTGTACACCGGCAAAGTCGAACTGGGCACCGGGGTGAAAACCGCATTGCTGCAAATCGCCGCCGAGCGTTTGCAGGTACCGGCCAGCGCCGTCAATTTGCTCACCGCCGACACCGCACTGACGCCCAACGAAGGCTACACCGCCGGCAGCCACAGCATTTTCGACAGCGGCACCGCGCTGTACAACGCCGCCGCGCAGGTGCGCGAAATGCTCGTCGATGCCGCCGCGCGCAGTTGGCAAGTCGACGCTGCGCAACTGAGCACTCGCGACGGCATTATCGAAGGCCCGAGCGGGCAACGCATGGCTTACGCCGACGCGGTCAGGCATGTCGATGTGCACCAATACGCCAAGGCGCAATCACCGGCGATGGCAGCGGCCGACTTCAAGCTGATCGGGCACAACCTGCCGCGTCTGGACATTCCGGCCAAGGTCAGCGGCGGCGCGGCGTTCGTGCAGGACATGCGCCTGCCGGGCATGCTGCATGCGCGAGTGATCCGCCCGCCGCGCCCCGGCTGCACGCTGCAGGCATTCGATACGGCATCGATTGAAGCGCTCAGCGGCGTGGTCAAAGTGATCCGCGACGGCAACTATCTGGCCGTGATCGCCCGTGATGAATGGCAAGCGATCAAGGCCATGCGCAGCGGCATGGACAGCGCCAAGTGGAGCGGCGGCGAGGCGATTCCCGAAGCCGCCGATATTCACGATTTGCTCAAGCGATTGCCCTCCAAGCGCTACCCGATCAGCAACAACGGCAATCCCGGCGGCGCAAGCGAGACACGCTTCAAGGCGCGGGTGACCAAGCAGTATCTGATGCACGGCTCGATCGGCCCGTCCTGCGCGGTGGCATGGTTCAACGATGGCCTGCTCACGGTCTGGACTCACACCCAGGGCGTCTATCCGCTGCGCGCCGGCATCGCCGAAATGCTTCGTCTGCCGCCGGAGCGTGTGCGCTGCATTCATACCGAGGGCTCGGGCTGCTATGGCCATAACGGCGCCGATGATGCCGCCGCCGATGCGGCATTGATCGCCATGCGTTTGCCGGGCACGCCGGTGCGCGTGCAATGGATGCGCGAGCAGGAAAATCTCTGGGAGCCGTACAGTTCGGCGATGGTCACCGAGGTCGACGCTGGCCTCAGTCAGGGCCGTTTGCAGGACTGGAACTACGAGCTGTGGACCACGCCGCACAACGAACGCATCGTCAATGCCGGGCGCCTGCTGCCGGCACGCTTGCTGGCCAAACCCTTCACCTCGGCGCCCTCGGTGCCGATCGCCCAGCCCGAAGGTGACGGCGATCGCAACGCGGTGCCGCTGTATGAACTGGGCGCGACGCGGATCACCATGAACTTTGTCACGACGATGCCCTTCCGCACCTCGGCCATGCGTTCGCTTGGCGCGCACATCAATATCTTCGCCATCGAGGCGGGTATCGATGAGTTGGCAATCCAGAGCGGGCTCGACCCGGTGGCGTTGCGCCTGACGCATCTGAGCGACCCGCGCGCCCGTGCCGTCATAGAGCGCGTGCGTGACGAAATCGGTTGGCCACACAAGGGCAGCGAACCCGGCGCGGGGATCGGTTTTGCCTTCGCCCGCTACAAGAACATCATGGGTTACTGCGCCCTCGCGGTGAAACTGCGGGTGCATCCGCAGACCGGCGAGATCCGCGTCGATCATGTGGTGACGGCGGTCGACGTCGGCCAGATTGTCAGCCCTGATGGCCTGCGCAATCAGGTCGAGGGCGGCATCGTCCAGTCGGCGAGCTGGACGCTCTACGAAAAAGTCGCCTACGACGCCGGCGGTATTCGCAGCTACGACTGGAGCGGTTATCCGATCCTGCGTTTTACGCAATTGCCGAAAAAAGTCGATGTGCACCTGCTCGATCAACCGGGCGAACCCTTCCTCGGTGCCGCCGAAATCGTTCAAGGGCCAATGGCTGCCGCCCTCGGCAACGCGGTCAGCAATGCCACGGGCCGGCGCTGGCTGAACCTGCCGCTGACCCGCTCGACCCCACCCGCCTGAATCACGCCCGCGCTCATCATGGATGAGCGCGGGTGCCGTTGCGCTGCGCGCAAAACTGCGTAGCGCCGGCCACGGATTATCAGCTCCGCCACCCCCGGTTAAGTTAGCTGCACAGCGCGCGGCACCTGGCTGCCGCGTTTGAACCCTACTCATCGAAATCCGGAGCTACCCATGACCCGTCGCCTGTTCCAACCGATCGCCCTTGGCCCTTACACCCTTGCCCACCGCGTAGCGATGGCGCCCCTGACGCGCTCGCGCGCCGGTCAACCGGGCGATGTTCCGACCGCGATGAACGCCGAGTACTACCGCCAACGTGCCAGTGCCGCGCTGATCATCACCGAGGCCACGCAGATTTCCCAACAGGGCCAGGGCTATGCGTGGACGCCGGGGATCTACACTGATGCGCAAGTGCAGGCGTGGCGGGAAGTCAGCACGGCGGTGCACGCCGCCCATGGCCTGATCTTCATGCAGCTGTGGCATGTCGGCCGGGTCTCGCATCCGAGCTTCCAGCCTGACGCCGGTTTGCCGGTGGCACCGAGCGCACTGCCCGTGCCGGGCAAGACCTTTATCGTCGATGAACAAGGCAACGGCGTGTGGGGTGATGTGCCGGTACCGCGCGCCCTCGAAACAGCGGAAATCGCCGCCATCGTCGAAGACTATCGCCGCGCCGCGCGCAACGCCTTGAACGCTGGCATGGACGGCGTGGAAATCCATGCCGGCAACGGTTACCTCCTCGATCAATTCCTTAACAGCAACAGCAATCAGCGCAACGACGCCTATGGCGGCAGCGTGGAAAACCGTGCGCGCTTTCTGCTGGAAGTAGTCGCCGCCGTCGCTGACGAAGTCGGTGCCGAACGCGTCGGCGTGCGCCTGACGCCAATGGGCCGCTTCATGGGCATGGGCGATGACACGCCTGAAGCGACTTTCGGTTATCTGGTCGAAGCGCTCAATCAGTGGAATCTGGCCTACCTGCACCTGGTCGAGCCGGCCATGGTCGGCACGGTCAAGGACGAGAACTTCGACCCGCGCTGGGACGCGATCATCGCCCAGTTGCGCCAGACCTGGAACGGCGTGCTGATCCTCGCTGGCGGTTACGACGCCGACTCCGCCGAACAGGCCTTGAGCGCTGATCGCGCCGACATCATTGCCTTTGGCCGGCCATTCCTGGCGAACCCGGATCTGCCACGTCGGTTGCACGATGGCCTTGAGCTGAACACACCGGATCCGAGCAGTTTCTTCGGCGGCGATCAGCGTGGTTATGTCGATTATCCGTTTCACGCTTGAGTTTCTGAGGCGAAGTGCTGGCGTTCGGCTTTGGTATCGCGCCGGATTCACCCCTCACCCCAGCCCTCTCCCCAGGGAGAGGGAGCTGATCTATGGAGCATTCAGAACCGGAGTTCGACCCGATATCAGCGTCTGGCGTAAATTGCCCAAACAACTCGGTCAGTCCCCTCTCCCTCTGGGAGAGGGTTAGGGTGAGGGGCTTTTGGTTCAGCGGTGCTGCGGATCTTCTTCGGGCGCCTCGATGACTGGCAACGACGCCGTCATCGAAGCGTGACACACCGCCAGGATTTCATCGGCCAGCGCCGAGTCATCCGGGCAGGCCCGCGACAGCATGATCGCGCCGACCGCATGGGCCAGCAGGTCGATCATTTTGCTTCTGCCCTCACTTTGCGGCGCAGCCGCTGCGCTCGGGTATTTCTCGCCCAGGATCTGCAATAAGCGCTCGATGCCCTCGGCGAAAGCTGTCTTCACATCCCCCGACTGCCGCGCCGCATCGCCGCACAGCGCCGCCATGGTGCAACCAGTGGAACGGCCGTCGCGATGGTCGCGTGAAACGTACACGTCGATGAAGTCCTTCACGCTCATCGCCTCGGCGCTGGCCAGTGACTGCGCCAGGCTGTTGGCCGACGCTTCGGCCATCAGGTCGGCCTTGGAGCCGAAGTGTTTGTAAAAACCGCCGTGGGTGAAACCGGCCGCCGCCATCAGGTCAGCCACACCAACCCCGTCATAACCGCGTTCGCGGAACATCACTGAAGCCGTTTCGACAATGTGCTCGCGATTGGCCTGAGCCTGAGCCTTGGATACGCGCATGTTGGATACCTCCAGCGCTGAAAAATCATGGCTCGATGATACATAGATGTTGGCCATAATCAAAACCGTTGACAGTTTAGATTTCGATCATCATCCTAAAAGCCCGCAATCAATCTTCTATTCAAAAAGAGCCGACACCATGACTACTCGCCCTACTGTTCTGATCACTGGCGCCTCCACCGGCATCGGCGCGGTCTACGCCGCACGTTTCGCCCAACGCGGGCACGATCTGGTGCTGGTCGCCCGTGACCAGTCGCGTCTGGACGCCCTCGCCACCAATCTGCGTGCCGAATACAACGTCAATATCGAAGTGCTGCAAGCCGATCTGACCCGACTCAGCGATCTGCAGACTGTCGAAGCGCGCCTGCGCGACGACGCGCGCATCGGCATCCTCGTCAACAATGCCGGCGCCGCGCAGTCCGGCACGTTCATCGAACAAAGCACTGACAGCGTGGCGCAACTGGTCGCCCTCAACACCACCGCGCTGGTGCGGCTGGCCAGCGCCATCGCCCCGCGTCTGGCCAAGGCTGGGGACGGCGCGATCATCAACATCGGTTCGGTGGTGGGCCTGGCGCCGGAGTTCGGCATGTCGGTGTATGGCGCGACCAAGGCGTTCGTGCTGTTTCTCTCCCAGGGCCTGACCCTGGAGCTGTCGCCGAAAGGCGTGTACGTGCAAGCCGTACTGCCCGCCGCCACCCGTACGGAAATCTGGGACCGCGCCGGTATCGACATCAACACGCTGACCGACATCATGGAAGTCGGCGACATGGTTGACGCTGCGCTGGTCGGTTTTGATCGTCGCGAAGTCGTCACCATCCCGCCGCTGCACGAAGGCGAACGCTGGGATGCCCTGCAAACCGCGCGGCAGGGCCTGCTGGGGCAGATTCGCCAGTCGGCGGTGGCGCCACGTTATCTGCCTCAAGCCTGACTGCAACCGGACCCGCCGCCAGTGCGGCGGGTTCCTACCGACAAGAGCATCCGTAATGAAAGCATTTTTCATCGAGCGCTACGGCAAGCAGAACGGCCGGATTGGCGACGTCCCCGAACCGCTGATCGGGGAAAACGACGTGCTGATCGAAGTGCACGGCAGCAGCATCAACCCGCTCGATCTGAAGATTCGCAGCGGCGAATTCAAGATGATCCTGCCCTATCAGATGCCTTTGATATTGGGCAACGATGTCGCCGGTGTGGTGCTCGGCACTGGTGCGGCGGTCAAGCGGTTCAAGCCGGGCGATGAGGTTTATGCCCGTGCGCCTGAAAACAGGATTGGCACGTTTGCCGAACGCATCGCCGTCGACGAAACAGCCGTCGCCCTCAAACCTGCCAATCTCGACATGACCGACGCGGCGTGCATACCGCTGGTGGCGTTGACTGCGTGGCAGGCATTGGTTGAAGTCGCCAGGTTGCAAAAGGGTCAGAAAGTGTTGATCCACGCCGGCTCCGGTGGCGTCGGCACAGTCGCCATTCAGTTGGCCAGACACCTCGGCGCTTTCGTCGCGACGACTACCAGCACGGCGAATGTCGAGTGGGTCAAAGCGCTGGGCGCTGACGTGGTGATTGATTACACGCAACAGGATTTCGCCAGCGAACTGCGCGATTACGATGTAGTGCTCAACAGCCTCGGCGGGGATGTGCTGGAGAAATCGCTAAAGGTGCTGAAACCGGGTGGGCAGCTGATTTCCCTGTCCGGGCCGCCGACCGCGCAGTTCGCACAGGAGCAGGGTTTGTCGTGGCTGCTTGGGTTGGTCATGCGTGTGCTCAGCAGCGGTATCCGGCGAAAGGCGCGCAAGCGTGGGGTGCGTTATGCGTTTCTGTTTATGCGCGCCGATGGCATTCAGTTGCAGAAGATCAGCGCATTGATCGAGGCTGGGGTTATCAAACCGGTGATCGACCGGATCTTTGCCTTCGATCAGATACCTGACGCCTTGCACTACGTCGAACAAGGCCGGGCCAGGGGCAAGGTCGCCATTGTGATCAATCCTGAAAGCCCCTCACCCTAGCCCTCTCCCAGGGGAGAGGGAACTGACCGAATTGAATGTGCGAGTTATACCGACCTGAGATACCGAGGCGAACACAAGCTCGGAATGCCCACGATGATCAGCTCCCTCTCCTCGGGGAGAGGGCTGGGGTGAGGGGTGAATTCACTGCGGTGTTTTGGGCATGCCCACCATCATCCGATTTCAAGCCGAACTCAGTCCCGAAAGATCAAAAGCCCCTCACCCTAACCCTCTCCCGGAGGGAGAAGGAACTGACCGAGTTGCATGTGCGAGTTACACCGACCTGAGATACCAAGGCGAACACAAGCTCGGATTGCCCACAATGATCAGCTCCCTCTCCTCGGGGAGAGGGCTGGGGTGAGGGGTGAATTCACTGCGGTGTTTGGGCATGCGCGTTGCAGCTCCAAGCCCGACTCGCCCCTCCTGCTGAAGCTTCGAGAAACCCCTCTCGACTTGCGTTTTCCTCAACCTGCACCACGCTTGATTCACAGAAGTGTCGGGGTTCATGGCAAAACTGCGGTTAACTGAATGGTTAGTTACCGTTATAATCCCGCGCTTCATTCAAACGGGACTTTCAATGTGAACCACAGTCAACGCGTCTCAGGCGTTTCAACGTTCATTCTCGTCGGCCTTGGCGTGATCATCGCCCTGCTCGGTCTGGCGCTCGCGGCCGGCGGTGTGAAGCTGGTCAGCCTGGGCGGTTCCTGGTACTTCCTGGTCGGCGGTCTGGCGATGACCGTTTCCGGTGTGCTGATCGCACTGAAGAAAACTGCAGGCGCCTGGCTGTTCGCCGCGTTTCTCGTGGCGACTGCGATCTGGGCGGTGGCTGACGCCGGGCTGGTGTTCTGGCCAGTGTTCTCGCGGCTGTTCATGTTCAGCGCGATCGGTATGGTCGTCGCGCTGGTCTACCCGCTGCTGGCGCGTGCCAATGGCCGCGTTGCCGGTCGCGGCGCGTATGCCGTGGCCGCTGTGCTCGCCGTGGGTGTGGTGGTTGCTGCAGGCAACATGTTCGTCGCGCATCCAACGGTTGCCGCGACTGGCACCGGTCCGGGACTGACCCCGGTGGAACCGGCCAAGGCGCAGAAAGACTGGGCGCACTACGGCAACACCGAAGGTGGCAGCCGCTTCGCCGCGCTCGATCAGATCAACCGCAACAACGTCGACCAATTGAAAGTCGCGTGGACCTACCACACCGGTGACGTCGCCGAGAGCGATGGCAACGGCGCCGAAGACCAGCTCACCCCGCTGCAGGTCGGCAACAAGGTGTTCATCTGCACTCCGCACAACAACCTGATCGCCCTCGACGCCGACACCGGTAAAGAGCTGTGGAAGAACGCGATCAACGCGCAATCGAAAGTCTGGCAGCGCTGCCGTGGCATGGCTTATTTCGACGCCACCGCCACCCTCGCTCAGCCGAGCAATTCTTCGATCATCGAAGCCAAACCGGCGCCGGCCGCCAACTGCCAGCGCCGTCTGCTGACCAATACCATCGATGCCCGCCTGATCGCGGTCGACGCTGACACCGGCGAGTTCTGCCAGGGTTTCGGCAACAACGGTCAGGTCGATCTGAAGGCCGGTCTGGGTGATGTTCCGGACAGCTACTATCAGTTGTCGTCCGCGCCATTGATGGCCGGCACCACCGTGGTGGTAGGCGGTCGCGTCGCCGACAACGTGCAGAGCGACATGCCCGGTGGCGTGATTCGCGGGTTTGACGTGATCACCGGCACCATGCGCTGGGCGTTCGACCCGGGCAACCCGCAGGATCGCAATGCACCGGCCGACGGCAAAACCTACGTGCGCAGCACGCCGAACAGCTGGGCGCCGATGTCCTATGACGCGGCGACCAACACGGTGTTCCTGCCCATGGGCAGCTCGTCCACCGACATCTATGGTGTCGAGCGCAGCGAACTGGACCACAAGTACGGCGCCTCGATCCTCGCGCTGGATGCCAGCACGGGTGAAGAACGCTGGGTGTTCCAGACCGTGCACAACGATCTGTGGGACTTCGACCTGCCGATGCAGCCGAGCCTGATCGACTTCGACAAGGACGGCCAAAGCGTTCAGGCGCTGGTCATCGGCACCAAGGCCGGGCAGATCTATGTGCTCGATCGCGCCACCGGCAAGCCGCTGACTGAAGTCAAGGAAATACCGGTGAAAGCCGCGAACATCCCCAACGAGCCGTACTCGCCGACCCAGCCGAAATCCGTGGGCATGCCGCAGATCGGCGCGCAGCACCTGACCGAGTCGGACATGTGGGGCGCCACACCGTACGACCAGTTGCTCTGCCGCATCGACTTCAAGAGCATGCGCTACGAGGGTCTGTACACCGCGCCGGGCACTGACAAATCGCTCAGCTTCCCGGGTTCGCTGGGCGGCATGAACTGGGGCAGCATCTCCACTGACCCGGTGCACGGTTTCATCTTCGTCAACGACATGCGCCTGGGTCTGTGGATTCAGATGATTCCATCGCAGAACAAGGGCCAGGCCGCAGGCGGTGGCGAAGCACTGAACACCGGCATGGGCGCTGTTCCGCTCAAAGGCACGCCGTACGCAGTGAACAAGAACCGCTTCCTCTCGGTGGCCGGCATTCCGTGCCAGGCGCCGCCGTTCGGCACGTTGACCGCGATCGACATGAAGACCCAGAAAGTCGCGTGGCAGGTTCCGGTCGGCACCGTTGAAGACACCGGTCCTCTGGGCATTCGCATGCACTTGCCGATCAAGATCGGTCTGCCAACCCTCGGCGGCACCCTGTCGACCCAGGGTGGCCTGATCTTCATTGCCGGCACCCAGGACTTCTACCTGCGCGCCTTCAACAGCGGCAACGGCGAAGAAGTCTGGAAAGCGCGTCTGCCAGTCGGCAGCCAGGGCGGCCCGATGACCTACGTCTCGCCGAAGACCGGCAAGCAGTACATCGTCGTCACCGCTGGCGGCGCACGTCAGTCGACTGATCGCGGCGATTACGTGATGGCCTACGCCCTGCCGTAATCCGCTGCTGCACATCCACCCACTCCCCAGCGCGCGGTGCCTCACAGCACCGCGTCGCCGTTTTATTGCGTTGAAGATTTCAGCAGGAAGGATTCACATGTCATCGGCTGTTCGCTTTTCTCGTACCAAACTTTCCACTGGCCTGCTGCTGGGCCTGAGCTGCACCACCGCCCTGCCCGCGCTGGCCGCCAGCGATTCCGGTCTGCTGACCCGCAGCACCCTCACCGGTAACTGGGGCGGCTTGCGTCATCAACTGGATGAAGACGGCGTCAAGTTCAGCGGCGATTACAGCGGCGAAACCGCTTACAACGCCGACGGCGGCCTGCACCGTTCGGCGCGCTATTCGCAGAACATCAAGCTCGGCGTGCAGTTTGATCTGAGCAAACTGTATGGCGTCGACAATGCCGGCAAGGTGCAACTGACCATCAACGACCGTCGCGGCAACAGCGCTTCGGAAGATCTGGTCGGCAACCGCTTGCCGATTCAGGAAAACTACGGCGGCCTGTACACGCGCCTGACCGAACTCAGTTACGAGCGCAGCCTGTTCACTCCGGCGCTGAACGTGAAGCTCGGCTACATGGCCATGGGCAACGACCTCGGCGGCCTCGACAGCGGCATTCTGTGCAACTTCATGAACGCTGGTTTCTGCGGCCATCCGCTGAACATGTCCGGCGGCAGCGGCTGGACCAACTACCCCAACGCGCGTCTGGGCGTGCGGGTCAAATACGACCTGTCGCCGTCCTGGCAACTGCGTGTGGCGGCGTTCAACGTCGACCCCGAGAGCAATGGCAATTCCAGCCGCGCCTGGCACTTGGGGCCGAAACACACCACCGGCACCGTCGTACCGATCGAGCTGGTGTACAAGCACGCCGGCGAGCTGCCGGGTGAATACAAGCTCGGCTATTACTACGACAGTTCCGACGTCAAACGCATTGGCAGCGACGACGAGGTGTCCGGTCGTGGCGGTCATTACCTGCTGATCGATCAGGCGATATGGCGTTCGCCGACCTCCGAGGGGCGCAGCCTGCATGCGTTTGGTCAGTATTCGGCGGCCAGTGAAGCGGCCTCACCGTTCAGCAAGTGGTACGGCACCGGCGTAGTCCTGTACAAACCGTTCGAAGGCCGCCCGCGTGACACTCTGGCGCTGGGCTATGGCCGCGCCGTGCCGAACCCGCGCAGCCGTGATGTTCAGCAGGATGCCGCCATGGCCAATGGCGCTGCATTCCCGCATCTCGACAGCGCTGAGCAACTGATCGAATTGGGCTACGGCTACCAGGCCACCCCATGGCTGACCCTGCGCCCGAACCTGCAATACATCATCGAACCGGGCGCGTTCTCCGGGCAGGACATCGACAATGCGCTGGTGGTGGGGTTGCAGGTGAAGGCTGCGCTTTAAGCCTTGTGGTGGATGCACCACCGCGATCGCGAGCAGGCTCACTCCTACAGGGTTTGGCGTCGGGCACAAAATCCCGGCAATACACAAACCCCCTGTAGGAGTGAGCCTGCTCGCGATGGCATTGGTTCAGGCAACCACAATTTTTGAATGCTCAACCAGTTCCTTCAGAGCACCGACCAGTCACCCACCTGTCGAAATTAATTCCAGCCATCGGTGAATTATTTCGTGTCCGCATGTATCTGAGGCAGAAGAGCCGGCGCCATCATGGAGATGGCATCGCAGCGGTAATCTGGATCAGCGAGCGGGAACATCGCAATGAAATCACGCAAGAACACCGTCAAACCGATCGGTTTGAAAGACATCACCATTGTCGACGACGCCAAGATGCGCAAGGCAATCACCGCCGCCGCACTGGGCAACGCCATGGAATGGTTCGACTTTGGCGTCTACGGCTTTGTCGCCTATGTGCTCGGCAAGGTCTTCTTCCCCGGCGCCGATCCCGGCGTGCAAATGATCGCCGCGCTGGCGACCTTCTCCGTGCCTTTCCTGATTCGTCCGCTGGGCGGGCTGTTCTTTGGTGCGCTCGGCGACAAATACGGCCGGCAGAAAGTCCTCGCCGCGACCATCGTCATCATGTCCCTGAGCACCTTTGCCATCGGCCTGATTCCGTCCTATGCCTCGATCGGCATCTGGGCGCCGATCCTGCTGTTGCTGGCGAAGATGGCCCAAGGTTTCTCCGTGGGTGGCGAGTACACCGGCGCCTCGATCTTCGTCGCTGAATACGCGCCGGACCGCAAACGCGGCTTCCTCGGCAGCTGGCTGGATTTCGGCTCGATCGCCGGTTTCGTCTTTGGCGCCGGCGTGGTGGTGCTGATTTCGACGATCCTCGGTGAACAGCGCTTCGAAGAATGGGGCTGGAGAATTCCGTTTTTCCTTGCCCTGCCGCTGGGCATGATCGGCCTGTATCTGCGCCACGCCCTGGAGGAAACCCCGGCGTTCCAGCAGCACGTGGAAAAGCTCGAACAAGGTGACCGCGAAGGCCTCGCCGGTGGCCCGAAAGTGTCGTTCAAGGAAGTTGCGACCAAGCACTGGCGCAGCCTGATGACCTGCATCGGCGTAGTAGCGGCGACCAACGTCACCTACTACATGCTGCTCACCTACATGCCGAGTTACCTGACCCACAACCTGCATTACAGCGAAAACCACGGCGTGCTGATCATCATCGCGATCATGGTCGGCATGCTCTTCGTGCAGCCGCTGATCGGCTTCGTCAGCGACAAGATCGGCCGCAAGCCTTTCATCGTCGTGGGCAGCATCGGCCTGTTCATCTTTGCCATTCCGGCGTTCATGCTGATCAACAGCGGCAGCATCGGCCTGATCTTCTCCGGCTTGCTGATTCTGGCGGTGTTGCTCAACTTCTTCATTGGCGTCATGGCCTCGACCCTGCCGGCGATGTTCCCCACCCATATCCGCTACAGCGCTTTGGCCAGTGCCTTCAACGTCTCGGTGCTGATCGCCGGTCTGACCCCGACTGCCGTGGCCTGGCTGGTGGAAAGCACCAACGATCTGTACATGCCTGCGTATTACCTGATGGTGATCGCCGTGGTCGGCCTGATCACCGGCGTGACCATGAAGGAAACCGCCAACAAACCCCTGCGCGGCGCCGCCCCGGCGGCCTCCGACCTCGAAGAGGCCAAGGAGCTGCTGCAGGAACACCACGACAACATCGAACAGAAAATCGAAGACATCGATGCCGAGATTGCCGAGCTGGAGGCCAAGCGCAAGGTGCTGGTTCAGCAGCACCCGCGCATCAACGAGTGATCCGCTAGACCCAGAAAAAATCGGCGGGGCCGTCACCCCGTCGATTACTCGGAGCGCGGCTTGGTGTTAAATAGGCGCCAGTCTTGACCTTGTCGCTTAAAGCCGTGCAACGAGAACCGCTATGAATACCCCTGCCCAGAACATCTTCGCTCAACAGGTGACCCGATGATCGAAGTCACCGAAGTCTCCATCGCCCAACTGCGCACCGCCCTCGAATCCGGCCAGACCACTGCCGTGGAGCTGGTACAAGCCTATCTGGCGCGCATTGATGCCTACGACGGCGCCGACACCCCGACGGCACTCAACGCCGTAGTCGTGCGCAATCCTGAAGCGCTGAACGAAGCCCGCGCCTCCGATGCCCGCCGCGCCAAAGGCGCAACCTTGGGGCCGCTCGATGGCATCCCCTACACCGCCAAGGACAGCTACTTGGTCAAAGGCCTGACCGCCGCCTCCGGCAGCCCGGCTTTCGCCGAGCTGGTTGCCCATCGCGATGCTTTCACCATCGAGCGCCTGCGCGCTGCCGGGGCGATCTGCCTGGGCAAGACCAACATGCCGCCGATGGCCAATGGCGGCATGCAGCGTGGCGTTTATGGCCGCGCTGAAAGTCCGTACAACGCCGCCTACCTCACCGCGCCTTTCGCCTCCGGCTCGTCCAATGGCGCCGGTACCGCCACCGCAGCGAGTTTTGCTGCATTCGGTCTGGCGGAGGAAACCTGGTCGAGCGGTCGCGGCCCTGCGTCGAACAATGGGCTGTGCGCCTATACCCCGTCGCGCGGGGTAATTTCGGTGCGCGGCAATTGGCCGTTGACCCCGACCATGGACGTCGTCGTGCCGTTCGCGCGGACCATGGCCGACCTGCTCGAAGTGCTCGACGTGGTCGTCGCCGAAGACCCCGACACCCGTGGCGACTTGTGGCGCCTGCAACCGTGGGTGCCGATCCCCCGCGTCAGCGAAGTGCGCCCGGCGGCGTACAGTGAACTGGCCGCCGACGCCAAAGCCCTGGCCGGCAAACGCTTCGCCATCCCGCGTATGTACATCAACGCCGACGATGACGCCGGCACCAGCGAAGCCCCTGGCATCGGCGGCCCGACCGGTCAGCGCATCAACACCCGCGCTTCGGTGATCGACTTGTGGCAGCAGGCGCGTCAGGCCCTGGAAGCCGCCGGTGCTGAAGTCATCGAAAGCGATTTCCCGCTGGTCTCCAACTGCGAAGGCGACCGCCCCGGCGCGCCAACCGTGTTCACCCGTGGCCTGGTCTCGAAGGAATTCCTCCACCACGAACTGTGGGATCTGACTGCCTGGGCGTTTGACGACTTCCTGCAGGCCAACGGCGACCCGAAACTCAATCGTCTGGTCGACGTCGACGGGCCGAAAATCTTTCCGCACGACCCCGGCACCCTGCCCAACCGCGAAGGCGATCTGGCCGCCGGCATGGACGAATACGTGCGCATGGCCGAACGCGGTATCACGCCGTGGAATGAAATCACTACCGTGCCTGATGGCTTGCGCGGTCTGGAGCAAACCCGGCGCATCGACCTCGAAGACTGGATGGACACGCTCGGCCTCGATGCGGTGCTGTTCCCGACCGTCGCTGACGTGGGCCCGGCGGACGCCGATGTCAATCCTGCCTCGGCCGACATCGCCTGGAGCAACGGCGTCTGGGTAGCCAACGGCAACCTCGCGATCCGCCACCTCGGCGTGCCGACCGTTACCGTGCCGATGGGCGTGATGGCCGACATCGGCATGCCCGTCGGCCTGACCTTCGCCGGCCGCGCCTACGACGATTCGAACCTGTTGCGCTTCGCCGCTGCGTTTGAATCGACCGGCAGCAAACGCCAGATCCCACCGCGTACCCCGCCGCTGGTGTAACCCTTACTGACACACCGCTATCAACTGTAGGAGTGAGCCTGCTCGCGATAGCGGGGTGGCAGCTGAAAAAATGTTGCCTGACACACCGCTATCGCGAGCAGGCTCACTCCTACAAGGGTTGTGTGTAGGCTGTTAACTCAGCACACCGGCCCAATCCTTTTCAACCCAATCCCCCGATCATCAGCGCCATCCAAATCACCACCGGCCCTGACCATGATCAACCGCGCCCCTTTCCGTTTCACCCTGCTTGCCATGCTCTGCGGTCTGACCGGCACCGCCCACGCCAGCGGCTTTTTCGACGACGCCAAAACCGACGTGCTGCTGCGCAACTTCTATCTCAGCAACGACTACCGCTCGCCTGCACCCTCCGGAAAAAACTACAAACAGGAATGGGCTCAGGGCTTTATCGGTAACTTCTCATCCGGTTTCACCGAGGGCACAGTCGGGTTCGGCATCGATGCCCACGCCTTCGCCGGGCTGAAACTTGACGGTGGCAAAGGGCATTCGGGCACGGGTCTGCTTCCGGTCGACAGCGATGGTCGCAGCGAACACGACTACTCCAGCGCCGGCGGTGCGCTCAAGTTGAAAGCCTCGCGCACCACCCTCGCCTTCGGTGAAATGACCGTCGAAACCCCGGTGTTCGACACCTCCGACAAACGCCTGCAACCGGAGTACGCCACCGGTTTTCTGCTCAACAGCGCCGAGTTTGACAACGTCAATCTGGTCGCCGGACATTTCACCGCGTTCAAGAACCAGGACAGCTCATCGGGCAAAGGTGATTTCTACGGCTATGGCGCCAACACCGAGGCCGGCGGGATCAGTTTTATCGGCGCCGACCTGTTCGGCAGCAGCCCCATCGGCGGCGCACTTTACGCCTCCGAGCTAAGCGACACCTGGCACCAGTACTACGGCAACCTGCACTTCAAACAGTCCGGCGTGCTGCTCGACGCCAACCTCTACCACACCCGCGACACCGGCCGCGCATTGGCCGGCGAGATCGATAACACCGCGTTCAGCCTCTCCGGCAAATACAGCTTCGGCCCCCACGCGGTGATGCTCGGCTGGCAGCGCATCAACGGCGACACGCCGTTCGATTTCGTTGGCGGCGACTCGATCTACCTCGCCAACTCGATCAAATACGCCGACTTCAACGGCGCCAACGAACGTTCCTGGCAAGCCCGCTACGACCTCGACTTCGGCGCCTTCGGCATCCCCGGCCTGAACTTCATGACCCGCTACGTCCGCGGCAGCCACATCGACGGCACCCACGCCCCCAAGGGCGGCGCGTATAACCCGTTCGACGCCGACAGCGGCGACTATCAACCGCAACAGGGTGATGGCGGCAAGCACTGGGAACGCGACATCGACCTGAAATACATCGTCCAGTCCGGTGCCGCGAAGGATTTGTCGGTACAGCTTTCCCACGTCACCCACCGCGCCAACGAAGCGCAGGCTGGCGATGACATTGACCGGATCTACGTGGTCATTCAGTACCCACTTGGTTTCTAACCCACCGCCCATCCCGATTTGAAACGCTATCCCCTGTAGGAGTGAGCCTGCTCGCGATAGCGTCTTTTCAGCAACATTCATGTTGACTGATACACCGCTACCGCGAGCAGGCTCACTCCCACGGGTTTGAGTTTCGGCCAGACATCCGTATACGCAATACACCTTTTACGGCTAGCCAAATGCCATCACCTCCCTTATCCTGCGCACCCGCAGAAAAAGCCAAGCCAGGAAGGCATTGATGGACCTTCCTGTTTGTAGTCAATCAACACACCCGGATTCAGGGATGAACATGTTCCAGTTATTCAAACTCGGCATGGCCGTTGTGCTCGCCGCGACGCTCAGCGGCTGCATTACCGAAAGCGCCTCATGGGTCAGCGAACCCTTGCAACCCAAGGCCAGCGAGCCAGTCAGTTACCTCGTGGGCTCAATCGGGCCGCAATCGCTCAAGCAGTCCGCTGCTGACAACCAGCGAATCTTCTTCCGCAAACGCGGTTCGGAGTACGGGGCCGCCGGTGTCTGGAAAATGGCCGGCGCTTACTCAACGCCGCAGGATATTCAGGACGGAGTCGGCGCAGCGAGCGTATTCGTGCTGCCGCTCAAGCCGGGCGATTACGAGTTCTATGATTTCCAGTTCTTTTCCGCACGCTACCAACCAGGGCTCGGCACCGTTTTCACCTCAGCCGAGGCCCGCGAGAAATTCAACCTGCCGATGCGCCTTGAAGCCGGCAAGGCCTATTACATCGGTGAGTTCCGTTCGTTTTGCCTGACCGCAGGATTCTGCGCGTTCCGCTGGAATGATCAAAACGCCCGCGATGCCGCCGTCGCTCAGCGCATGACCCCAGGGCTGCCAACCCTGCAACCGCTGAAGCTCGACCTGAAAAACGCTGAGCCCTACATCTTTACCGGCCCTACTCCAGGTGCGGCCGTGGACGCCAAACCATGAGAACAGTCATCGCCCTCACCGCCGCCGCTCTGTTGACCGGTTGCGCGGCCACCAACACCTTGCCAGAGCGCACGCTCGCGGACGGTCAAGATTATCTGCAGCCGATTCACGTTATGGTCGATGATCCGGAGAACGGCTCCAGCCTGCGCAACCACCTGCGTCAGACCGGCGTGTTCCGCACCATCGAAACCGGCAGCGGCAAAGCTGACGAGTTCAACGTGCAGGTCAAACTCAATGTGGAGCGTCACCTGCCGCCATTTCCGGTCATCCTGCTGAGCAGCGCGACGTTGTTCCTGCTGCCGCTGTCGAACGAATTTGACACGCAAAGCGAATTCACCGTGTTCCAGGGTGACAAGCGCCTGAAGCAATACACCTATCGCAACACCACTGAAAAATACATCTGGCTGCTGGATCAGGGCGGTGAGATGCGCGAACAGAACCTCAGCCGCATCGCTCGCGCCTTCGCGCAGGATGTGCAGCAAGACCGGCTGATCCCGGCAGTCGCGCAATGAACCTCGCCATGATGAAAGTCGCCGGCCTGCTCTGCGCCTCACTGATGCTGGGCGGCTGCGCCAACACCTTGCAACCGCTCGACTACCATGCCGACCAAGCCTATGTGCCGGTCACGCTCGGCATGGGGCCGGCGTATACGCGCATCGACGAGCAGCATCAGCGCGAAACCATCAGCGTCCTGAAAAAAACCGGCGCGTTCTCGATGCTCGATGGCGGTTACACCCGCAACGGCTACAGCCTGTTGATCACCGAACCCAGTGACGGCAAGGTCAACTGGCTGGCGCTGGTCAACGTCTTCACACTGTTCACCTTCCCGATGCCCTACCACTACCAGGACAACCTGCGCGGCTCGGTCTTCAAGGATGGTCAACTGCTCAAAACCTACAACTACTCGCGCGAGGGCTGGAGCGTAATGGCGTGGTACGTGCCGATTCCAGCGTTTGAAAACAAACGGCAGATGCTCGATCAGTTATTGCGCGAGATGGATCGGGACCGGCTGATTCCTTACAGCCACTAGCATTTTTTCAAGGCCAGGAGGCCGTTCTACCCCATGAAGATAAAGCACATCTGGCTGTCGGCCATACGCACGCTCAACACGCCAAGCCAAACGGTTAACGCCAATGACCTCATGTCGCACTGGCAAGCACTGCAGCAGAGCGGCGCGATCACCCTTGGCGATATCAATGTTTTCATTGGCGAGAATGGCTCGGGTAAATCAACCGTCATCGACATGGTCAGGGCGTTGAAACACCCGGAAATACTGGCCTCGCTCCCACGGGAAAATCCGCCGCGACAGATTCTGCCCGGCTACAGCATCAGCTTTGATAATGACGACAATTGGTCATACTTTTTTTCCGGGAATACGTTCGACCCGGATCTGGACTGCATCGAAAACGTCGCGTGCCGTCAGCTCTTGCTCATACCCAGCGAACGTAAACACTATGTGCGCTCCAGCGACCTGCACAAGCATGCCCTGTTTTCACCCGTACCGCGTTTTTACGAATACGCCAATATTCATTACCGCAACGGCATGACGCTCGAAGATCAATTCAGCGAAGACGCTGTCGCGGAACTGAACAAAAGCAAGCCGTTTCTGTGCAGCCTGGCGACTGATCGGCAAGGGAGTTTCGGTGCCACGCTGATTGACGACGGCACTTTCCAGCTCGGCGAGGACGGTCGTTTGTCGGTGTGGATCAAGGACGACCCCAAGATGCCCAACCAACTACCCGTGAGCTGGCTTCCCACAGGCTGGAAGTCTTATGCGCTGATGGCCGCCTGGCTGCGAAATTGCCCGAAGCACGCCATCTGCCTGCTGGAGGAACCGGAAAGTCACCTGCATCCGAAAATGCTCAGGTTTGTGATGGATTCCCTGATCGAAATTGCCACCGAACGCCATCAACAACTGCTGATCAGCACGCATTCTGCGACCGTCATCAATATCGCGGCGAAAGACAAACTAACGTTGTTCGAGATGTGCGGAAGCCATATCAAGAGCCGGCCCGATCGGCGCGACATTCTTGATCGATTGGGCTATCTGGCGTCGGATATCCTGCAGGCCAACTGCATCGTCTGGGTTGAAGGGCCCTCAGACCGTACGTATCTCAACTACTGGCTGGCAGGCCGTGCCCCCGAGCTAGTTGAAGGTATTCACTATTCGGTCATGTATTACGGCGGCAGGCTGCTGAGCCACCTCGGCGTAGCGGAAGAAAACGAAGACGACAGTGAAGATAACAGTGCCGACTTCATCAATCTGCAGTCGCTGAACAGAAACTCGGCGATTCTGATCGACAGCGATAAATCCAGCGCCAAGGGAAAACTGCGCAAGACCAAAGAGCGCGTGATTAAAGAGATCCAGGCTAACGGCGGCGTCGCTTGGGTCACCAAGGGTCGGGAAATAGAGAACTACATCGCCCCCCAATATATGGAAGTGGCGATCAAGCAAGTTCACCGTACTGCCAAACGCATCGTTTCCCAGTCGATCTGGGCCAATGCCCTGGAATACAAGAAGCTCCACGCACGCAAGAAAACCGTGGCCAACAAGGTCAAAGTCGCGGCGAAGATCAGCAGTGAGTACAAGCCGGATTATTCGGTTCTGGACCTCGGCGAGCGCATTGATGAGCTATGCACATTCATTCGCAAATGTAACTGAACTGTCTGGGCACTGAAGCTCCCGCAACGAGCGCCTGATCAGGCAGGCTCGCTCGCGCAGCGCCATGGATTTCTCATGGCGACAAGGCCCCATCCTGCCTTGACGAGATCGCACCCTCGATCATCACCTCTGCCCGCCCGGCTCCACGCAACCACCGTTAAGCGACGCCGTCACCGCCGTAAGGCGCTTGCAACCGACGAAGCTTTCTCGGGCGAAGCGTCCGCGAAGGTGACCGCTCGTCGGATATCACCGCACACCTGTCAAGTCTGACAGGTGTGCATTCACGCCAAGTCGCGTTAACTCGTTCCGTCACTTCCCGTCGGAGCCGTTTCCATGTCCCCCCCCCAAAAACCTCTGCTACTCGCAGAACTCGGCATCCCTGGTCGCAGCAAGGACCCGGTGTCGAAAGATCCCGATGTCTGGGGTATCAACATCGCCGCCGCGCTGGACAACTTTCCGTATCACGGCCTGCGGTGCGAGGCGGGGCCGTGGGGAAATATGGCGAGTGGCGACAGGCTGACGATATTTTGGGGCACCGGGCACAACGTGCTGAGCAGGACCGTCCTCAAGGACGAGGTCGATACGCAACTGCGCATGTTCGTGCCTTCGCGGCACATGGTCGACGGCGAGTTTGCGGTGTCCTATTCCGTCAAGCCGCTGGGCGGCACAGATCAACCGTCCGAAGTCATGCAGGTGCTGGTCAAGCTGACGCGCCCGGGTGGCCACGATAACAACGGTGACAACGGCCATTCCAAGCTGATCATGATCATTGCGCAGGAGGTTCTTGACGGCGGCATCCACGAGGGCAACGTGGCCGCTGGCGTGGACATCAGCATTGGCAAGGCCGACGGCACACCGCCCTATCCCTTCGCCGCGGCTGGCGATATTTGCCGCGTGAGTTGGGGTGGAATCTTTGTGCCCAGTGCTCCACTGACCCAGGACCAGGCCGAAGGCACGGCGCCGATCATCGTGAAAATCAAAGAAGATATCATCAGAGACGCCGGTGATGCGCCCGGCGTGGCCGTGGTGTTTGAGGTGTACGACTGCGTCTTCAACCGCTCCGAGGACTGGAGCCCCGAGCAGCGCGTAAAAGTGGCGGTGGATGCGACCCGGCTGGGGGCACCGTTGCTCAGGGAAACGCTGAACAACGTGCTGGATGTCGACGAGCTGGGCGACGCCGATGGCACCGTGCAAGTTATTGCCACGGATACGAGCAAGTTCGAAGTCGGAGACGAGGTATTCATCAGGATCAAGGGCACCCCCGTCGAAGGACCGCCGATTAATTGGGAACCGTCAGCAGGCGTGGAGTTGAAAAGTGTGCCGAGCATTATGGAAACCACGGCTCCCAACGCCGTGCTGCGCCAGTTGGCCAAGTCCCAGATCACCTTGTCTTACCGACTGGAAAAAGCCGACGGCTCCGACGATCTGGAATCCAAAAGCCAATTCATCCGCGCCATCGGCGAAGTGCAGCGCCTGGCCGCGCCGATCATGCTGGACGAGGATTCCGGTGCCCTGAACCCACCGCTGGACGTGGTAC
>NZ_JARVSP010000042.1:0-21556 GCF_030209115.1 Pseudomonas sp. FR229a
GCGGTGGGTCAAAACAAGATCATTTGACTGACACGACGCTATCGCGAGCAGGCTCACTCCTACAGTTTTTGATCGCATTCCTTCAGCTACATCTCAACCAACCTGTGGGAGTGAGCCTGCTCGCGATTGCGGTGGGTCAAAACAAGATCATTTGACTGACACGACGCTATCGCGAGCAGGCTCACTCCTACAGTTTTTGATCGCATTCCTTCAGGCAGAACGCGGTCACCTGTGGGAGCGAGCCTGCTCGCGAATGGCTTCACTCGGTGCGCGCTGGACTCACACCATTTCGTTACGAATCCATTCAACCACCGACGTGCGTTTCGGCGTCCAGCCCAGCAGTTCGCGGGCGTGTTTGCCGCGTACGCGGCTGTTGGAGCCGAGGCCGTAGTTGGCCATTTCATAGCCCCATTCGGCTTCGGCGTCTTGCAGTGGCCAGTCTTGCGGTTTGCCCAGGTTGAGGGCTTCGGCCATGGCGGTGGTCATGTCGATGAACGACGCTTCACCGCTGTCAACGAAGTAGAAAGTGCCCGGCACATTCCTGGTCAGCGCCAGCAGATACAGGGCGACGACGTCTTCGATGTGCACGTTGGACCAGATGTTCTGGCCGCTGCCAACGTGGCGCACCACGCCGCTCTTGCGCGCCTGTTTCAGCAGTCGCGGCAATTGCACGCTGTCGCGTTTGACGCCCAGGCTGTGGCCGTAGATCAGGGTGTTGCAGATCACCGCCGAGTTGACGCCGTCCTTCGCCGCCGCGAGCACCAGGTTGTCGATGGCCACGCGATCGGCTTTATCGACGGTCGGTTCCGGCAGGTTGTCTTCGTAATAAATGACGTCGCTGGATTTGCCGCCGGACGCATCGCCGACGATGCTCGAACCGCTGGTGTGCAGAAAGACTTTATTGGAACCGCGCAAAGCGTCGAGCAACGCTTCAACCGCGCCGCGATGATCGCTGCTGGCAGCGTTGATCACCGCATCGGCAGCACGCGCCTGTTCCGTCAGCAATTGGCTGTCATCGAGGGTGCCGATTACTGCGTTCATGCCCAGCGCCTTGAGCTCGTCTGCCTGCTCGGCGCTGCGCACCAAACCAGAAACCTTGTGCCCGGCCTGAACCAGACCGGTGGCGATGGAACCGCCGATAAAACCGGCCGCGCCGGTAACGAAAACATTCATGGATTAACTCCCTGCGTGAATAAGTGATGCAAGGAGTATCGGCCGATGAAACCCGGCGAAAAACCCGCCGTCGGCCAATTCACTCTTGCGCAGGGATCACGAATCAGCCCTTGAATTCGGCGCTGGCGTAGGCGGCGAGTTTGCCCTGGATAAAGTCGAGGAAGCACTGGATGCGCAACGCCAGCTGCGAGTTGCGGTAGTACACCGCGTTGATCGGCTGGCGGTAGCCGCTGTTGAATTCACCGAGCAGGACTTTCAGGCGTCCGGCGCGGATATCGTCGATGGTCATGAAGTGCGACAGACAAGCGATGCCCTGCCCTTCCAGCACCAAATGACGCACGGTCTCGCCGCTGGAGGCGCTGATCGCCGGGGTGATCGGCCAGCGATCGCCATGCACAAAGCGCAGCGGCCATTGGTTGAGGCCTTCGTTCTGGGTGAAGCCGAGCAGCGTGTGTTCACTCAGGTCTGCGACCTGCCGGGGCGCGCCGTGTTTTTTCAGGTAAGCAGGGCTGGCGACGATCAACAACGGACTGCAGCCGAGCGAACGCGCATGCAACGTCGAGTCGGCGAGGGTGCCGATGCGGATGGCGACGTCGGTGCTTTGTTCCAGCAGGTCAATGATCAGGTCATTGCTGTTGAGTTCGAGCTGAATGTCCGGATACAACTGCCGGAACTCGTCGATGTAGGGGACGATGGCGTGGAGCATGAACGGCGAGGCGGCGTTGATGCGCAAACGTCCGGACGGAGTCTGCTGGCGCGAGGACAGGCGTTCTTCGAGTTGATCCATCTGATCGAGGATCAGCTTGGCCTGTTCGAAGAAATATTTGCCCTCCTCGGTCAGGTCCATGCGCCGAGTGGTGCGGTTGATCAGCGTGGTGTCGAGTTTGGCTTCGAGCCGGGACAGCGTGCGGCTCACCGCCGACGGCGTCTGCCCGACCTGCTCGGCGGCGGCGGAAATCGAACCGCATTCGATCACGCAGACGAAAATCTGCAACTCATCGGATCTGGCTTTCACGGGTTCCCTCTTTGAAATCGCCAAGATCGCAGCCTTCGGCAGCTCCTACATTGGAATGCATTCCCCCTGCAGGAGCTGCCGAAGGCTGCGATCTTTTGCTGTGACCCCGATATTAGCCTGAAAGCCTCAAGCCTTGAGGCCAAACACCTCAGTCAGATGCTGCTCATAGCGCACCACATCATTCTCGATATTTGGACGCTTCATCACGTCAACGCAGAGGAAGGTAGGCAGCGCGGTCATGCCAAGGAATTCGTTGGCCTTGTGGAACGGGAAGTACACGGCGTCCACGCCTTTGGCTTCGAAGAAATCCGTCGGGTCATCGAAGGCTTGCTGCGGCGCGTTCCAGGTCAGCGACAGCATGTATTGCTTGCCCTGAATCAGACCGCCACTGCCGTACTTCTGCGAGGCATCGGAACGGGTGCGACCGTCGCTGGCGTAGAGGCTGCCGTGGCCTTCAGTGAAGACTTCGTCGATGTACTTTTTCACCGTCCACGGCGCGCCCATCCACCAGCCCGGCATTTGATAAATGATCACGTCGGCCCAGAGGAATTTCGCCACTTCTTCAGCAACGTCGTAGCCCTCATCAATGAAGGTGGTCTTGACGTCGACACCGCCGCGATCGAGCACGCTCAGCGCGGTTTCGTGCAGGGTGGTGTTGTAGCGGCCATCGGAGTGGGCGAATTTTTTACCGCCATTGAGCAACAGGACTTTTTTCATCGGAAAACCTCGGCGCAGCCCTTGGGGCTGGTGGCAACATTAAAGGGAATGGCGGCAGATTAACCATCGATCTCGCGCGGAAACAGCCATGTCAGCGCAAAATACATTTGATTAAAACGCACGAATCGATAGCCAATTGTTGCCGTAGCATTCGACGTTTTCTGCATCCGAGGAAGTTGTGATGAGTGAACGCCAGGGTTTCATCCTGCACGCCAAGACCCGCCCGGAAAAAGCCGCCGAGTTCGAAGCGCTGTTCCGCGCCTACGTCGAGCCGAGCCGCGCCGAACCGGGCTGCATCGAGTACCACATGCTGCGCGACAAGCAGGATCCGACGCTTTTTATCTTCTACGAGATCTGGGCAAGTCAGGCGCATCTGGATGTGCACTCAGCGTTGCCGCACATGAAAGCGTTCTTCGCCAAACGCATGGAGTATCTGGAGCGCGATTTCGATATCCGCCCGATCGACATGCTCAGCGAATCGTCGGCTAGCCGCTGATCAGCAAATGGGCGCCGAGCGCGCCCAGTCCGATAAAGAACACCCGCTTGAATAACACCGCACTGATGCGCTGACGCAGCCATTGGCCGAACCACATGCCGAGCATGGCCGGAATCAGCGCCAGCAGCGAGGCGCTCAATTCACCCCCGCCGAGTGCGCCGTGCCAGAGCAGCCCAAGCGCCAGCGCCAGGGTCGAAACAGTGAAGGACAGACCGAGCGCCTGCACCAGCTCATCGCGGCTCAGCCCCAATGCTTGCAGGTATGGCACCGCCGGAATCACGAAGACGCCGGTGGCGGAGGTGATGACGCCGGTGATCAGGCCACACAGCGGACCGAGCCAGCGCTCATGACGCGGGTTGACGTGCAGCGTCGGTAGAAACAGTCCGCTCAACGCATACAGCAACAGTGCCGCGCCGAGCCCGCGCACGACCCAATGGCCGCTAGCCATGCCAATCCAGAAGGTGCCGATGCCGGTGCCGAGAAAGATCATCAGCAGCATGGGCCAGAGGCGTTTGATCAACCCGCGCAGATGGCCGCCGAAGGCCAGTTGCCAGAGGTTGGTCAACGTCGCGGGGATGATCAACAAAGCGGCTGCCTGCGCCGGCGCCATAGCCAGACCGAGCAGGCCCATGGCAACGGTGGGCAGGCCGAGGCCGATGACGCCTTTGACCATGCCGGCGAGGAGGAAGGTGGTGATGACCAGCAGCGAAAGGGTCAGGCCGAGGGTTTGGTAGAAGTCGGTTAGCGTGTGCATTGGGGTAATGTGCGCTGATCCGGAGCGGGTGAAAATCTGCCATATACTGAGGCTGCCTCTTACAGAGCAAGAGGCTGATATTTTTATCAGGGCATCTGGCCCTATCGCGAGCAGGCTCACTCCTACAGTTTTGTGTTCGCAGCAGATCCCTTGTAGGAGTGAGCCTGCTCGCGATGAGGCCAGCCCAGACACAACAAAAAGCAGAGGCAAACCCCATGCACTTCGACCTCACCGACCTGCGCCTCTACCTGCACATCATCGACACCGGCAACATCACCGCCGGTGCCCTGCGCAGTCATTTATCCCTCGCCGCCGCCAGCGCCAGAATCCGCGCGATGGAAGCCTCGCTGGGCGCCGAATTCCTCGACCGTGGTCGGCGTGGCGTCACCCCGACGCCCGCCGGGAAAGCACTCGCCCGCCACGCGCGCGTCCTTTTGCAACAGGCCGAGCGCCTGCAGCAGGAACTCGCTGAATACGCACAAGGCGTCAAAGGCCAGGTGCGGCTGTTGTGCAACACCACGGCGATCACCGAATACCTGCCAGAAGTGCTCGCGGATTTCCTGCGCAACCATCCCAATCTCGACATCGATCTGCAGGAACTGCCTAGCGCGCGGATCACCCATGCCTTGCGTGAAGGCGCAGCGGATCTGGGCATCGTGTCCGACGCGGTCGACAGCAACGGCCTACAGACGCAGGCTTTTCGCGACGATCCGCTGGTGCTGATTCTGCCGCTTGACCACCCGTTGTCTGACGCCGCCGAGGTCAGTTTCAGCGACGCGTTGCAGCATGACTTTGTCGGACTGAGTACCGACAGCGCACTGGCGATTTATCTGGAAGAACAGGCGCTGCACAGCGGCGCGCGGATGCAGGTGCGCATTCGCGCCGATGGCTTCGACGGGGCGATGCGCATGGTCGCCCGAGGCGCCGGACTGGCCATCGTGCCGTTGGCCGCTGTCGAACGCGCGAAGGTCGAACACTTCAAATGCGTGGCGCTCAATGAACCGTGGGCGCGCCGCACGTTATTGCTCTGCGCGAGAGACTTCGCTGCGCTGCCGGGTTATGCCCAGGCATTGTTACAAGCGCTCACCGCTGCGCGCGTTTCTGAGCACTCCGATGTCGACCCCAGACAACTGAGCGACAACCCGGCGCTATAGGGTGCGACTTCAATTCTCAAGTCCACTTGCCCGGAGTCCCTCATGACCGCGACCGCCCCTATCACCGTTCTGCGCGACACTCACCCGCTGCCGGTACTCGATGCCTGCAAGTGGGAAAAACTCGAAGGCGACCCGCACACCGTCAACCTTAACGCCTACACCAGCGAAGACGGCAGCAAGATCATGGGCACGTGGATCTGCACGCCGGGCAAGTGGCGCGTCGATTATGTGAAGTGGGAATACTGCCATTTCCAGGAAGGCTACTGCGTGATCACCCCGGACGGCATGGCGCCGATTCACCTGCGCGCCGGCGATATCTTCGTGGTTGAGCCGGGCATGAAAGGCACGTGGGAAGTGGTCGAGACCGTGCGCAAGTATTTCGTCTTCGCCTGACAAAGCAAAAGATCGCAGCCTTCGGCAGCTCCTACAGGAACGCATTCCCATGTAGGAGCTGCCGAAGGCTGCGATCTTTTTCTTGCTGCACAAAAAGCGGGGAGATCACCTGTGGCGAGGGAGCTTGCTCCCGCTCGGCTGCGCAGCAGACGTAACTTCAGCAAACGCGGTTTTTCTGAAGAACCTCATTTGCCGTGGTCAGGTCTGCTGCGCAGACCAGCGGAAGCACGCTCCCTCGCCACAAAACCCCCTTTCACCTCAGTTTTTTGAACAGTTACTGCGGCTTGCGATAGCTATTGATGATGGCGGTACAAACAGCGGGGAGATCACCTGTGGCGAGGGAGCTTGCTCCCGCTCGGCTGCGCAGCAGACGTAACTTCAGCAAATGCGGTTTTTCTGAAGCACCTCATTCGCCGTGGTCAGGTCTGCTGCGCAGACCAGCGGGAGCAAGCTCCCTCGCCACGAAAAACCCTTTCACCTCAGTTTTTTAAACAGTTACTGCGGCTTGCGATAGCTGTTGATGATGGCCGAGAAATCTTTCCCGCCTTCACCGCGCTGACTCATCGCCTGATACAACTGCTGCGCCACCGCGCCGAGCACCACCGGTTGGTGCGCTTGCCGCGCCGCTTCCGTCGCCAGCCCCAGATCCTTGAGCATCAGCTCCGCGCCGAAACCACCGGTATAACCGCGCGAGGCCGGGGCCGTTTCGACGATGCCCGGCCACGGGTTGTACATCTCCGAACTCCAGCAGCGCCCGGTCGAGCTGTTGATGATGCCGGCCAGTACGCCGGTGTCGATTCCCAGCGCGTCACCCAACGCCATCGCTTCACTGACGCCGACCATCGAGATCGCCAGCAGCAGGTTGTTGCAGATCTTGGCGATCTGGCCGGTGCCGACTTCACCGCAATGCACAATGTTGCGGCCCATCTGCACCAGCACCGGTTGCAGGGTGGCGAACAGCTCCGGAGTGGCGCCGACCATGAAGGTCAGGGTTCCGGCCGTCGCACCGCCCGTGCCGCCGGAGACCGGCGCATCGGCCATGGCCACGCCTTGCTTCGCGGCAGCCGCAGCGACGTCGCGGGCGGTCTGCGGATCGATGGTGCTGCAATCCACTGCCGGCACGCCTTGGCGAATGCCGGCGAGCACGCCCTCTTCACCCAGCCAGACGCTGCGCACATGCACCGCGGCCGGGAGCATGGTGATCACCAGTTCGGCATCTTCCGCCGCCTCGCGCGCCGAAGCGCGAATGGTGCCGCCCAGTTGCTCCAGTTCCGCCAGCACGGTTTTGTTCAGGTCGACCAGGTTCAGCGAGTGGCCAGCCTTGATCAGGTTGCGCGCCATCGGCGCGCCCATGTTGCCCAGCCCGATAAATGCGATTTTCATGATCGGATCCTCAGCGCAGGTTGATGGTGGTGTTCACGCCGTCGTTGACGCTGTCGTCGTCGAACCAGCGCGCCGTGACCGTTTTAGTCTGGGTGTAGAACTGCACCACTTGCTTGCCGTACGGGCCGAGATCGCCGAGTTTCGAACCGCGCGAACCGGTGAAGCTGAAGAACGGCACTGGCACCGGAATCGGAATGTTGATACCGACCTGACCGACGTCGATTTCAGTCTGGAATTTGCGCGCCGCCGCACCGCTCTGGGTGAACAGGCCGGTGCCGTTGCCGAACGGGTTGGCATTGACCAGCGCGATCGCCTGATCAAGGGTGTCGACCTCCAGCACCACCAGCACCGGACCGAAGATTTCCTGAGTGTAGATCTGCATGTCGGTGGTCACGCCCGAGAACAGGGTCGGGCCGACAAAGTTGCCTTGCTCGTAACCCGGCACGCTGATGTCGCGACCATCGAGTTCAAGCTTGGCGCCTTCCTTGATGCCGCTTTCGATCAGTTCGAGAATCCGCGCCTTGGCCTTTTTCGAGATCACCGGACCGACATCGGTGCCCGGCTCGCTGCCGGCGTTGACCTTGAGTTTCTGCGCCAGCGCTTTCAGATCCGGCAGCCACTGTTTCGCCGCGCCCACCAGCACCACCACCGAGGTGGCCATGCAGCGTTGTCCGGCGGCACCGAAACCGGCGCCGACCAGGGCATTCAGCGCTTGTTCGCGATTGGCATCCGGCAGCACCACGGCGTGGTTTTTCGCGCCCATCATCGACTGCACGCGTTTGCCATGTTTGCCGGCCAGGTCATAAACGTGGGTGCCGACGGCAGTCGAACCGACGAACGACACGGCTTTGATGTCCTTGTGCGTGCACAGGCCATCGACCACATCCTTGCCGCCGTGAACGACGTTGAGCACGCCTGCAGGAACGCCCGCCTCGATCGCCAGCTCCACCAGCAGCATGGTCGACAGCGGATCCTGCTCCGAAGGCTTGAGCACGAAGGTGTTGCCGCAGGCGATCGCCATCGGGAACATCCACAGCGGAATCATCGCCGGGAAGTTGAACGGGGTGATGCCGGCGCAGACGCCGATCGGCTGGCGCAGGGTGTAGGTGTCGACACCGCCGGCGACGTTTTCGGCGAACTCGCCCATTTGCAGGGTGCCGATCGAGCAAGCGTGCTCTACCACTTCCAGGCCGCGGAAAATATCGCCCTCGGCGTCGGCAATGGTCTTGCCCTGCTCGGCGCTGAGGACCACGGCAATGCGTTTGGAGTGCTCACGAATCAGCGCCTGGAGCTTGAGCATGATGCGCATCCGCGCGCCGATCGGGGTCAGTTTCCAGGTCTGGAATGCGCGCTGGGCGGCGCTGACAGCGGCATCGACCTCAGCGGCGGTGGCGAACGGAACCTTGGCCAGCACTTGCTGGGTCGCCGGGTTGACGATGTCGTGCCACTCGGTGGTCTGCGACTCGACCCATTCGCCGTCGATCAGCAGTTTGACCTTTTGCAGCGTGGTGTCGTTGGGCGTAAGCGATGCGTTCATGCTGGTCTCCAGAACTTGTTTTTATCGTAGGAGCCAAGGCGAGAGGTTCGCCTTGAGATGAGGCGTGTGTCCGGAATGGTTGTCGGACGGTTTTTGGAGTATAGA
Organism: Pseudomonas sp. FR229a; assembly: GCF_030209115.1. Classification (NCBI taxonomy): domain Bacteria; kingdom Pseudomonadati; phylum Pseudomonadota; class Gammaproteobacteria; order Pseudomonadales; family Pseudomonadaceae; genus Pseudomonas; species Pseudomonas sp. FR229a. The sequence goes on from NZ_JARVSP010000042.1 coordinate 8,728, forward strand.
TGTGCAAACTTCTAATAAGAACGCACATATAAGCCCGTCCATCATGCAAAAAAACATCACCTCGCTAGGCTCGCTGAACTGGGACGACCTGAAGTTTTTCCTCGAAGTCGCCCGCACCCGCAAGGCCAGCACCGCTGCCAAACGCCTGGCGGTCGACTACACCACGGTGTCGCGACGGATCAGTTCGCTGGAAGCGGCGCTGGGCACATTGCTGTTCGAAAAGTCCCGCACCAGCGGCTTCGTCCTGACCACCGAAGGCCAGCGCTTGCTCGGTTATGCCGAGTCGATCGAAAGCACGTTGCACATGGCCTGCGAGCAGGTTTCCGGCTCGGGCGTCGCGCTGTCAGGGCACGTGCGCATGGGCTGCACCGAAGGCTTCGGCAGTTTTTTCATCACCCCGCAACTGAGTCATTTCGTCGACGCCTACCCGGCAATTTCGGTGGACATCTTGCCGCTGCCGCACTTCATCAGCCTGTCCAAGCGCGAGGCCGACATCGTCATCGCACTGGAACGGCCGGAGCATGGGCCGTACGTCTGCTGCAAACTCTGCGACTACCGTTTGCAGCTGTACGCGACCCAGGACTATCTCGACAAACACCCACCGATCCGCGGCCCTGCAGACTTGAGCAAGCATCAATTCATCAGTTATGTGGACGATCTTGCGTTCAGCTCAGAGCTGCTTTATCTGGCCAACGTGCTGCCCGGCGCCAGCGCACATTTGCGCAGCACTAGCGTGATCGCTCAATACGTCGCCGCGCAGCAGGGTCGCTCGCTGGCGATCCTGCCGTGCTTCCTCGCCGCCCAGGACCCGCGTTTGCTGCCGGTGTTGCCGGAGGAAGTCGACATCACCCGGCAGTTCTGGATGTACTGCCGGGAGGATCTGCGCAAGTTGAAGCGGATCACCTTGTTGTGGGATTACATCCGTGAGGTGACTGAGCGCAATCAGGCGTTGTTGATGGGGGAAACGCGGGAGATGCGCTTTGCCGATTAGTCGGCGCTGACCACAATCGACACCCGGCGGTTTTCCGTACGCCCCGCTGCGGTGTCGTTGGAGGCTACCGGTTCGCTGCTGCCGAGGCCTTGCAGCTGGATGTTTTCCTGCTTCATGCCGACCGTGCCGAGGACGTTGGCGACGCTCTTGGCCCGGCGCAGGGACAGTTGCTGATTGTAGGTTTCCTTGCCCGACGCATCGGTGTGGCCATCGACGCGCACCCGCTCGATACCCACGCCGAGCAGTGCCTTGCCGATGCGTTCGACGATTTCCGTACTGGGTGCGTTCAGGCTTTCGACATCGCTGCCAAACAGCACTTTGCCCGACAGGCCGAACTCCCAGCCGTCGTCGGTCAACTCGAAACCCTGCTGTTTGAGCACAGCAACCTGCGCCGGTGTCAGGCCCTTCTGCGGGGCGGTCTGGCAACCGCTCAGCGTCAGCGCGGCGATCAACAGCAATGCGGAAAAAAGTCGAACGGGAAGAGTGAACACAGACATCAGCTCCTGGTGTGAACGGAATCAACCGGGCGCTCCGACCCGGCCGTGAATTGCGCGCCGCGTGACAGGCGCTTGGCCTGATACATCGCCGCGTCGGCTGCGTTGAGCAAGGTGCCCGGCGTGGCACCATGATCGGGGTAGACGGCGATGCCGATACTGAGCGAGGTCACCACACTGGTGTCGCCCGGCAGGGTGATCGGCATGTCCATGCTGGCGAGGATCTTGTCAGCGATGTGCTCAGCGTCTTCAACGGTGTGCAGCGGCGCGAGCAGCACGGCGAACTCGTCGCCGCCCAAACGCGCGACCAGATCGTCCTCGCGCAATTGCGCTCGCACCCGATTGGCAATCGCCACCAGCACTGCGTCACCCGAGGCATGGCCGAAGTTATCGTTGATGCCTTTGAAGCGGTCGCTGTCGAGAAACAGCACGGCAATCCGCTCGTCGTGTTTTTTGCCGTTGCGCAAGGCGCGGATCAAGCGGCCTTCGAAAAACGCGCGGTTGGGCAACCCGGTGAGGCTGTCGTGGGTCGCTTGGTGGGCGAGGGTTTCGTTTTCGTTTTGCAGGTGGGTTTGCCACGACTCAAGCTCGCCGAGCAAGGCATTGAAGTCGTTGCCGAGATTATCCAGTTCGGCGATTTGCGCCGGCGGCACGCGCCGATCCAGCGCTCGCTCACTGCGGGCGGCGTGGGCGACGGAGGCGAGGCTGTGCAATGGGCCGATGATTGCGCGCAGTTGCCGTCGCGCCAGATAGAGCGCGACCCAGGCGCTGATCGCGGTGCACAGCACAATCCCGGCCAGGCCGCTGAGCAGAAAACGCATCAGGCTGCCGCCATGACCGATGAGCAGGACGCGACCGATTTCACGGTCCTGATGTTCGATCGGCAGGCTGACCGGTTTTTCCAGAATGGCGCGGGCGATCCGCATTTCCAGCTCGGAGAACAAGCCGGTTTCAGGGCGCTGCCATTGCGCAATCAATTGGCCTTGCGCGTCCAGCACTCGGGCATCCGCCACTTCCTCGCTGGCGGCGATGATCGCCAGCGCCTCGGTTGCCGCCGCTTTGTCGTTGAACACCACGGCTGCTTCGACGGTGTAGCTGATCGAACGGGCGATCAAGTGCAGGTTGTGATCGGCATACACCCGCAGCGCCAGCACGCCCAGCAAGGTCAGCGAAACACTGGCCATCGCCACCGCTACCAGCGCGACGATCAAATGCCCACGGCCAATGACCGAGCCCAGGGTCGGGCGAGCCTTCCAACTGAACAGCTTCATGGCGCCGCCGCTTTGCGACGGGACAACTGCAACACGCTGGGGTGAATGCGCACGCCGCTGCGAGCCACTGAGTCGAGATTGACCTCGAACGACACCTGCTCATCGCCGACGCGCAGGCAAAACAGACTGCCGACCGTGCATTGATCGTCCGCTTCGCTGATGCTCAGCACCGGATGCCCGATCAACGATGCGAACAGGCGACTGCGTTCATCGGCGGTGAGCTTGCCGATGTACACCGCGTCGCACTCGTTGACGATGGCCGGGTTGCTCGCCAGCAGACGACGCACCGCCACCGGCCGGCCACTGGCTTGCGTAGTGCCTTTGACCAGGTCATCGGTGTATTCGGTGGGGCCGACGATGCACAGGCGCAACTGCGCTGGCTCCACTGGCCAGCGTGCATAACTGAGGATGCCAAGGACCACCTGCGTCACCGCTTTGGCCCGTTGCTCGGCGGGCCCGGTTTGCGCTTGTGCGAGGGCGCTGCCCGTCAACAACCAGAGCAAAACGATCAGCAAGGCGCGTTGGCAGGCAACCACACGCTCTGTCGTCCGGACGGCGACCTTCATGCAGGGATTCTCTTGGAGCGTAACGAAATGATGCCGCAACGATAGCACAGCGTCGAAACGCCAGCGAGGCGCCTGCCCCTGACCGGTTGGTCAGCAATCGTTGCCGATCATTCAGCGCTTCATTCCCGGGGCTCGGTGCCCTCCTCCAGTTCCAGCATCAGCCCGCTCAGACGCTTGACCTTGCGCTGCACCGCCTCCTCGAACACACCGGCACGCGGCTCGATCAAGGTGAACCAGTGCCGGGCGCGAGTGATACCGGTGTAGATCAGCTCTTTGGTCAGTACGGGGTTCAGCGCATCCGGCAGGATCAGCGCCGTGTGCGCGAACTCCGAGCCCTGGGATTTGTGCACCGTCATGGCATACACGGTTTCGACGTCATTGAGCCGACTCGGCAACACGAAGCGCACGCCGCCCTGACCATCGTTACGCGGGAAGGCCACGCGCAGAACCGTTTTGCCGATCTCGGGCCCTTCGCGCTCGGGCAGTTTCAGGGCGATGCCAATGTCGCCGTTCATCAGGCCCAGACCATAGTCATTGCGAGTCATCAGTACAGGGCGACCCTCGTACCACTGCTGATCGCTCTCGATCAGCCGCGCCTTGAGCAACGCGGCGGTGATGCGCTGGTTCAGGCCTTCAACGCCCCATGGGCCTTTGCGCACGGCGCACAACAACTGGAACGTATCGAACGCTTGCAAGACTTCCCGGGCCCAATCGGTCCAGTCCGCATGCTCAAGTGGCCGCGTCGACGGTGGACGCTGGTCGCGCAGGACGCTCAGGTAATGGCGGTAACCTTGCGGGCCGTTGCCATGACCTTCGAGCAACAGGCGTTCAAGCTTGTGATCATGCTCACCCTTGAGCGGCAGCGAATACACGTCTTCATAGCCACCGGTAGCGAGCAACTGGCGCGCCTCGTCGGCCGATTGATGGTTGACCCGTCGCGCAAGCTGACCGATGCCGCTGCCCTCGCCGAAGCGGCGCGAGTGACGCAGCATCACCACCTGTTGCGCCAGCGGATGGGCGCCGTCGCGGTCTTCATGCAAACCGCTGCCTTGCAACGACTCGCCGCTGACTGACTCCAGCCATTGGCGCGTCTGCGGGCTGTACCAACCGCCCTCGGCGTCACGACACAGATCGCCCAACACCGCACCGGCCTCGACCGAGGCCAACTGATCCTTGTCGCCCAGCAATACCAGCCGAGCATGGGCCGGCATCGCATCGAGCAAATTGGCCATCATTTCCAGGTCGATCATCGAGGCTTCGTCGACCACCAGCACATCCAGCGGCAAGCGGTTACCGGCATGGTGACGGAAGTGTCGGGTCCCCGGTCGACTACCGAGCAGACGGTGCACGGTGGTGACATCACTGGGGATAGCCGCGCGCACCGCTTCGGCGACTTGCAGCGATTGCACTTGCTGGCTGATCGACTCGGTCAGGCGCGCGGCGGCTTTGCCAGTCGGTGCGGCCAGACGAATGCGCAACGGATGGCCAGCCTCTACGGCCGGTGCCTGCAGCAACGCGAGCAAGCGCACCACCGTGGTGGTTTTACCGGTGCCCGGGCCGCCGGTGATGATGCTGAAGGCGCTGCGCGTGGCGAGTGCACAGGCGAGTTTTTGCCAGTCGATGACAGCCGCAGATTCCGCGCCGCCGAACAATTCATTCAGACGCTGGGGCAGATCATCTGGCGTCGGTTCCTGCTGCATCAGCCGCTGGCGCAACGCGGCATCGATGCGGCGCTCGTACGTCCAGTACCGGCGCAAGTAAAGGCGTTTCGAGGACAGCACCAAGGGACGTGTGTGCGCCGTATCCCTCGCGTCAGCGGCCAGGGCCACCAGCGAGCTGCTTGCCAGCACTTTGCACCAATGGGCCCCGTCCAGCGTTTCGAGAAGTTGCGAAGGCAGCAACAAAACACCGCCCTGCACATCGCCTTCCGGCGGCAGCGACAATGCAAAATCCGGCGCCTTGAGGGTCTCGAACAGGTCCAGACACACATGACCATGGCCGAGCTGGTGGCTGGTCAACGCCGCCGCGAGCAGCACCAGCGGATCGGTCTCGGGCTCGAGTTCGTGCAGGAAGGCGACAAAGGCCCGGTCAAGCGCACGCAGCCAGCCGCGCTCGACCCAGCGGCTCAGCAATAACAGCAAATCATCGGCGCGGGTCAGCGGCGACAGTTTCGACAGGCTGTCCGCTTCCAGTGGTGTCGGCAGCAGATCGGCGAATGTGCGGCTCATAGCAGGACTCCCTGTTCCCAGGCGGGTTCGGACTTGGGTTCGGGTTTGCCCTGGAACATCCGGTCGAGGCGTTCGATCAATTCCCGTGGCGGGCGCACGAAGTACACGCCGCGACTCTCAGCACGCGTCCCGCGCAGGAACAGATACAGCGCCCCACCGACATGCCGGTCGTAATCGTAATCCGCCAACCGCGCCTTCAACTGGCGGTGCAAAGCCAACAGATACAGCACGTATTGCAGGTCGTAACGATTGTCGAGGATCGACTGCTCCATGGCCTGCACGGTGTAGGCCTGATCATCGACGCCGAGCCAATTGGATTTGTAATCGGCGACGTAATAACGGCCAGCGTGCTCGAAGGTCAAGTCGATAAAACCCTTGAACATGCCGTTGAGTTGCACTGGCTCCGCCGCCACGCGGGCGACGCCATTGTGGGTGTGCTGGCGCACTTGCTCGTCGAGTTTGAGCACGTCGACCTTGTGGCTGGCGAACCAGAACTCCATCTCGACGCGGTATTGCTTCAGTTGCTCGAAAACCACCGGCGGTTGCCCGCCAGCGATCGGCAAAGACGACTTGAGCAAATGCTGCAGCCAGTCGGTCAGCGTGGTGATCCAGCCCTGCCAGCCGCGCAGGTTGCAGCGCCGGGCAATCGCATCCTCCAGCGCTTCGAGGGTAACTGCAAAACCTTCAGCGCCCGCCCATTCGAGCAAGCCATGCAGAAACGTGCCCGGGATGGGGCCACGCGGGAAGCGGTGAATATCGGCGCCACCGCTGCTGATTTCGCGTGGCGCGTCGGGGTCGAGGCGCTCATCGTCAAAGAGCTTTTGCGCCTGCGGACTGTCCGGTGCTTCATCGCTACCGACGCTCAATACGTCGCTGATGCGCAACGCGCTATAGGAAGCGATCCACCAGTTTTCACTGGCTTTGCGCTTGGGCCGTAGCGTGGCTCGCAGGACCGCTTCATTGCGCGGCGGCTGGTAATGTTCGTCAGTAGGCTGAGGCATTTCGCCGATGTCGATGGCCGGACAGTCTTGCTGCAGCTCTTGCAGCCAACGGTTCAATTCGCTGGACTCGCCCAAAGCAGCACCGGCCCCCAGCAAGTAACCCAACGCAGACAGGTGCAGCACGGAGCTGTTGTTATTGCCGCGTTTCAGGTCAGTGACGCCCAGCCAACAGGCATGTTGCGCACGGGTCAATGCGACATACAGAAGACGCAAGTCTTCGGCCAGACGCTCATCATCAGCCTGGGCGATCAACTCGGCGGTCGGCTTGAGGCTGATCTGCGCTTTGCCCGCAGCGTCGTGGTAATGCAACGGCAAGCGACTGCCATCCACCGGTTTCGTCGAACAAATGAATGGCAGGAATACCAGCGGATATTCCAGCCCCTTGGATTTGTGGATGGTCACCACCTTGACCAGTTGCTCGTCGCTTTCCAGACGTAGAATCTGTTCTTCGCCGGCCTGACCGGACAGTGCCAGCAACTCGGCCAGATGGCGGATCAACGCTTGCTCACCGTCGAGTTCAGCAGCGGCCTGCTGCATCAGTTCCGACAAGTGCAAAAGATTGGTCAATACGCGCTCGCCATCACTACGCTGCATCAGGGTCTGCGGCAAGTGGAAATCGTGAAGCAGGCGGCGCAACATCGGCAACACGCCCTGTTTGCGCCAGAGTTCGCGATAGCCGCGGAACTGCATGACCCGGGCTTCCCAGACCATTTCGTCCTGATTCAGGCGCTCCAGCTCGATCAGTGGCAGGTTCAGCGTGGTGCATGCCAGCGCGGCCTTGAGCGAACGCTCGACATCGGGTTCGGCGCAAGCCTTCAGCCAGGCCAGCAGGTCATGCGCCTCTTGCGCGGCGAAGACCGAGTCCTTGTCCGAGAGATAAACACTGCGTACCCCGCGGGCGGCGAGTTCGCTGCGTACGGCTTGAGCTTCTTTACCGTCGCGGACGAGGATCGCGATGTCCGAAGGACGCAAACCTCTGAAGTCGTCTGCCTGGATGAATCCAGCGTTGCCGGTTTGCCCGCCATTGAGCAGCGCGGTGATTTGACTGGCACAGGCCGCGGCCATTTGCTGGCGATAGACTGCGCCGGACAGCGGTTGATCGCTCGGCAATAGCCAGACATTCAGCGCCGCGACGTCTTGCCCGGCGATCTGCAGGGTTTCCTTGCGTCCCTGGGACTCGACGGGAAGGAACGGCACCGGGTTTTCCCCGGTTTTCTCGCGAAACAAAAACGCGCCGCGTCCCTGTTCTCGGGACTCGGCGCGTTCGAATACGTGATTGACCGCTGTCACCATACCGTGGCTGGAGCGGAAGTTGGTGCCGAGCGTATGCAAGCGGCCGGTAGTGGCCTGACGTGCGCGCAGGTAGGTGTAGATGTCAGCTCCGCGAAAGGCATAGATCGCCTGCTTGGGGTCGCCGATCAGGAACAGGCCGGTGTCAGGATGGTTGTCTTCGATGCGGTAGATACTCTCGAAGATCCGATATTGCACCGGATCGGTGTCCTGGAATTCGTCGATCAGTGCCACCGGAAACTGCTCGCGGATCAGCGTCGCCAGACGCTCGCCGCCCTCCGATTGCAGGGCGGCATCCAGACGCAGCAGCATATCGTCGAAGCCCATTTCCGCGCGGCGACGCTTCTCTTCTTCAAAGCGTGCACCGACCCACTTGGCGGCGTGTTGCAGAACAGCGGCATCCGGCGTCGGCAAAGCATCGAGGCTCGACTTGAGGCCGGACATGGCGTCCAGTCCCGGATGGCTCGGCGCCTGACCTTTCCAGGCCTCGGCCATGCCATCAGGTGTCAGTCGAGTGAAGCCGGTACCAATGTCCAGTTGCTCGAGCGACTCGTCTTCGGCCCAGGTCTTGAGCTTCTCGAACCAGGGCTCGAAATATCGCGCCTGCATCTTGCGGCCATCGACGGCTTTGCTGGCCACGCCTTCCTGGCAGAGAGCAAGCAGCTCGTCTGCCCAGGCACGCCAAGGCATTTTCAGCTCGACCAACGCCGCTCGACGCTCCAGCATACATTCAGCGATCAGGTCCGCCGGCACCTTGCCTTCATCGGTATCACGCTCGCTGGCGAACAAGCCGCGGACCCGAGGCAACAACGCTGCGGGGCCACCCCAATTACTGCGCACCCAATTCAGCGCGTCGCCCTGCATCGGATAGCAAAACAGTCGCCAGTAATCGCGCAGCACTTCGCCAAGCAAATCGCTGTGATCGGTTTCCAGCGACTGCGTGAACAGGCTGCCGCTGTCGAACGCGTGCTCACGCAACATGCGCTGACACCAGCTGTGGATGGTCGAGACGGCAGCTTCGTCCATCCACTGCGCGGCGATATCGAGGCGGTTGGCGCAGCCCGACCATTGCAATGGATCGAACTGATCGCGCAGTTCGGCGATCAGTCCGTCAGGAGCGGGAATCTCGTCGCGGAAAAAACGCGCAGCCTCGGCCAGGCGGGTTCGGATGCGCTCACGCAGCTCTTTGGTGGCAGCGTCGGTGAACGTCACTACGAGGATTTGCGGCGGCAGCAATTCGCGTGCGAAACCGCTTGTCTCGCCGCCATGGCCGAGAATCAGCCGCAGATAAAGCGCCGAGATCGTGAAGGTCTTGCCGGTGCCGGCGCTCGCTTCGATCAACTGACTGCCGCGCAACGGGAAGGCCAGAGCCAACGGTGTCCTGGTACTCATGAACGTGCGCCTTCGTTGGACAAGGAACGCCAGGGCGCTTCGAATAATGGGCGGTATAGCGCATCGCACCAGCCGGTGAAGGTTTCGTCTGCCAACAATGCATCGAAGTCGGGATATTGTCGGAGCAGCGCCGGGCTTTCGCGCCGCTCGCCGTCGCTGGTCTGGCCGTCACCCTCATAGGCTTTTCGCGCCGCGGCTTCGGCTTTGATCGGGTCGGATTGCGACAGCCAGGCGAATGCGGTTTTTATCGCAATCGGCAAGGGCTGGCGCATGCCGGTTTGCCAGGCGAGCAGCAGGTCACCGAGGAACCGCAGCGCTCGGTCTCGCTCCATGGGTTCAAGCAACAATGTGTCGTCACTCGCGACCAATGCTGTGGTCAACGCATGCCCGCTGGCGCAGGCGACCAGATGGGTGACCCAGGGTTTGGTCAGCCGGTGCCACTTACGCGTTTTGATCGAGCCGATGCTGTTGGGAATGGTCGTGACTGACAGCAGGCCGCCATCGGCGCGCTGGTGCAGACTTGCGAGCCATCCCTCCAGACGCAGCTCCTGCAAGTCGAGACTGACCGGGATCGCACTGGTCAACGGCGTCGGCCATAACGTCAGCAACTGTTGATAACGCTGCAGAAGATCCGGCAGCGGTTCGATCAGTTCACGCTGCAGGCATTCGCCGAAACCGGCCATAGGCAGCAGACCACTGTTTTGCAGGCGCAGCGCCCGGGCTTGCAGTGCCTGATCGAAATCATCCGGCTGGTTAAGTGCGGCTTCCAGCAAACTGTCGCTCAGCGTGTAGCGCTGCAACGCGTCCAGCACGAAAGGTTCTTCATCGGCCAACGGCGCTTGCGCGGCCTCGAAATAGACCTTGAGTCGTTGGGTGAAAAAATGCCTCACCGGGTTGCGCAGAAAATCCTGCAGTAAAGCCAGCGTCAGCGGTTCTTCCTGAACATACGGCGCGAGCAACGGCGTCTCGTTTTGATGCACTTGCTCTTGATGCAACACTTGCCACTCGCTGGCGTAGCTGAACAGTTGCTCGCCTTCGTGGAAATAGCGGGCGCTGAAAGGTTGCAGAGGATGTTCTTCGGTCAGCGCTTCTATCAGATCCTGACTAGGATCGATTGAACGCCAACCGCTGGCGAGGTGATCGCGCAACTGGCCGATCAACACCGAGGCGGGTCGCTCACTGTTGTCACGGATGCTGCGACCCACCCAACTGATGTAGAGCTGATTGCGTGCAGACAGGAGCGCTTCGAGCAGCAGGTAGCGGTCATCTTCACGCCTTGACCGGTCGCCAGGGCGGTAATCGCTGCCCATCAGGTCGAAATCCAGTGGCGGTTGGGCGCGGGGATAATCGCCGTCGTTCATGCCCAACAGACAGACCAGTTTGAAAGGAATGGCACGCATCGGCATCAAGGTGCAGAAATTTACCGCGCCGGCAAGGAATCGTTGCGATAAACGCCCCTGATCGAGCCCGGCGAGCCAGGCTTCGCGAACGACAGTCAGCGGCAACTCGTCAGTCAGCCCCACTGCCTCGCAGGTCTCGAGCCAGGTTTCGCGAAGCTCTTCCAGCTGGGCCAGCAGGTAGTCGTCATGCTCGTTGCTGGCCTGGAAGAACACCTGCATCAGCGCCTGCAAGCGCAGACCCCACTCCTTCGGTTGAGCTGGTTGGGTGAGTTGCTGGTGAGCAATTTCCAAGGCATCCAGCAGCGCGACAAGCGGCCCGATCAAGGCAGCGTCAAGCCCACCAATTTCGTCGTAAGGCTCGATCCCGGCACACGCGTCGGCACTGCCGACGGCGTAACCCAATAGCATTCGGCGCAGGCCGAAATGCCAGCTGTTCTGCTCCAGTTCTTCAGGAAGGCCGAGGCCGGCACGTTGTTCAGCACTCATGCCCCATCGCACGCCTGCGCCTTCGATCCAGCGGTGCAGAGTTGGCAGGTCGCGTTCCTCTACACCAAACCGAGCACGCAGGGCCGGGACATCGAGCAGGTCGAGGATCTCGCTGACCGGGAAACGACTGTCCGGAAGTTTGAGCAGGTGCTCGACCGCGATCAATAGAGGGTCGCGTCCACGTTGGCCCTGATCCGCCAGTGTGAACGGAATGAAGCGTGAGTCATGCCGATCGAGCTGACCGAAAACCGCACGGATATGCGGCGCATAGCTGTCGATATCAGGGACCATGACGATTACGTCTCGGGGGCGCAGATCCGGGTCTACGCTGAACCGCGCCAGGAGTTGATCGTGCAGGATCTCGACTTCGCGCTGGGCACTATGCGCGATGTGAAAACGGATCGAATGGTCTTGCGTTGCATCGACCGCTGGCCAGAGTTCGCGCGTCTCGTTGAGCGGACGCAACTCGAGAATGTCGTCCTGCAGCTGGTTAAGCATGTTGTGTGGTTGATTTTCGCTGAACAGGTCGATGCGTCCGTCACGAAAGGCTGCGCGGTAGCTGTTGGGATCGTCGTAGCTGTCGAGCAGGTTAATGTAGTCGCGACCTTGCTTGCCCCACGCGGCCAATAGCGGATGCGCGTGCTGATGCAGGGTCTCGGCATCGAGCACAACGGGCATTCCACTTTTGCGCTGCTGACGTTTGTACTGATGCCGCAACAGATCCTTGTCGGCAACGATATCCGCCCAGTGATGGCGGCAAGGGTTGTGTACGCAAAGCAGTACCTGGCTGAAGCGAGCCAGACCGGCGAGCGCTTCCAGTACCTGCGCAGGCAACGAAGAGATACCAAACACAATCACGCGCGGCGGCAGCGCAGCCGGGGCCTTGTCGAGTGTGTTGATGCGCTCCATGAAACGTTGATGCACGCCTGCGCGACTCTGCGCCATGCCTTGTTCGCCTACATCATTCAGCAGCGCTCGCCACAACTCTGCCTGCCAGCAACTGGTCGGCTGCAGCGGCTTTACTTCACCTCTGACATTGCGCAGTTGGTGGCGGCCTTCCGCCCAGTCCTCCAGCCAGTCGGCCCGATAAACCTGATATTGGTCGAACAGATCCGCGAGGCGCTCTGACAACTGGTAGCGCTTGCGCAGATCGGTGTCGTGGGTGAGGAAGCGTTGCAGCGGTTCGAAATGTGGTTGGTCGATTACCTGTGGCAAGAGACGCATCAGGCGCCAGGTCAGCGGGGCTTTATCGAGCAGGGATTTCGCCGGGATCTCTTCTCGTCCCAGCACCATTCGGTAGAGCTGCCACATGAAACTGCCGGGCAATTGCACATCAATCGCTGCCGCGATCCCGCAGCCGCCAAGGTCGTCGTCTTCGGGATCCTCGGCCAGTGCCAGCTTGAGCCACTGGGCAATGCCGTTGCTTTGCACCAAAGCGATTTCGTTTTCCAAAGGTGCCAGTGGATAGCGCCGCATGATGCTGACCACAAGGCTGCGCAGTTCATCGAGACTGTTGCTCTGAACCACCATGAATGCAGCGTTGAGGGACTGGGCGTCCGACATATAGATTCCTTGGAAAATCACAAAAGCCGAGGCAGAACCTTAGCATTGTCGGCAGATTGTGACAGCCGGACGACGTCTGCGAAGGTTGTAAGAACTTTCTCGCAGGCAAAACAAAACCCCAACTGCTTTCGCAATTGGGGTTTCGGA
>NZ_JARVSP010000046.1:0-21167 GCF_030209115.1 Pseudomonas sp. FR229a
GGGGCGAATTATAGACCTCTGGAATCTGCCGTCAACCGTTAATTTCGCTTTTCTTTCAACAACTTGCAGATTGGCTAAAAAACAGCCAATCGAAAGAGAAATCAGTGCCCTCTATATAGAAGAAAGACTCAGAGGACTCCTTCTACCTTAAGTGCAGCCACCGCACCCGCCCCCAGCCCCAACACTCGCTGAAGAACCTCCAGCGTATGCTCCCCTAATAAAGGCGGCGCATACCGATACTCGACCGGCGTCTCCGATAACCGGATCGGACTGGCTACCTGCGGCACCATGCCCGCCAGCGCATGCGGCAACTCGATAGCCAGACCGCGCGCCTTCACCTGCGGATCCTCGAACACCTGCGCCAGATCATTGATCGGCCCACAAGGCACGCCCGCCTGTTCCAGTTGAGCAACCCACTCGGCCGTCGTCTTGAAGACCGTCGCCTGGCGGATCAAGGGGATCAACACTGCGCGGTTCGCCACCCGCAGTTTATTCGTCGCGAAGCGAGGATCATCCGCCCACTGCGGTTGCCCAGCGACTTCGGCGAACTTGCGGAATTGCCCGTCATTACCCACGGTGAGGATGAAGTCGCCATCCGCCGTAGGAAAATCCTGATAAGGCACGATGTTGGGATGCGCATTGCCCAGCCGCTTTGGGGCATTGCCCGTGGTCAGGTAATTCATAGCCTGATTGGCCAGACACGCAACTTGCACGTCCAGCAACGCCATATCGATGTGTTGGCCACCACCGTCGTGATCGCGATGAGCCAATGCTGCGAGTATCGCCACGGTCGAATAAAGCCCGGTGAGGATATCCGTCAGCGCCACGCCCACCTTCACCGGTCCGGCGCCTTCGTCTCCTTCGGGGCGGCCGGTCAGGCTCATCAAACCGCCAAGGCCCTGGATCATGAAGTCATACCCTGCGCGCTTGGCGTAAGGACCGGTCTGGCCGAAGCCGGTGATGGAGCAATAGATCAGATTCGGGTTGAGTGCCTTCAGCGACTCATAGTCCAGACCATACGCCGCCAGACCGCCAACCTTGAAGTTCTCGATCAGAATGTCCGACTTCGCCGCCAGGTCACGCACCAGCTTCTGCCCTTCGGGACGGGTGAAGTCGATGGTGACCGATTGCTTGTTGCGGTTGGCCGACAGGTAATACGCCGCTTCCGAGGTGTTCTCGCCGTAGGCGTCCTTAAGAAAGGGCGGCCCCCACGCCCGAGTGTCGTCACCATTACCCGGGCGCTCGACCTTGATCACTTCGGCGCCGAGGTCGGCGAGTATCTGCCCGGCCCACGGCCCGGCCAACACGCGCGATAAATCCAGTACTCGCAGATGCGACAGCGCGCCCATGGTCCGCCCTCCTGTTAATAGAACGCCTGCAGACCGGTTTGCGCACGCCCGAGGATCAGCGCGTGAACGTCGTGGGTACCTTCATAGGTATTCACCACTTCCAGATTGACCAGGTGACGGGCCACGCCGAATTCATCAGAGATGCCATTGCCACCGAGCATGTCGCGCGCCATCCGCGCGATATCCAGCGACTTGCCGCAGGAGTTGCGCTTCATGATCGAAGTGATTTCCACGGCGGCGGTGCCTTCGTCTTTCATGCGTCCCAGGCGCAGGCAGCCTTGCAGCGCCAAAGTGATCTCGGTCTGCATGTCGGCGAGTTTCTTCTGCACCAATTGCGTCGCGGCCAATGGGCGGCCGAATTGCTGACGGTCCAGAGTGTATTGGCGCGCGGTGTGCCAGCAAAACTCGGCGGCGCCCAGCGCGCCCCAGGAAATGCCGTAGCGTGCGGAGTTGAGGCAAGTGAATGGACCTTTCAGACCACGGACGTCCGGGAAGATGTTGTCTTCCGGCACGAACACGTTGTCCATGACGATCTCGCCGGTGATGGAAGCGCGCAGGCCGACCTTGCCGTGAATCGCCGGAGCGCTCAGGCCTTTCCAGCCTTTCTCCAGAACGAAGCCACGAATGTCGCCGGCGTCGTCCTTGGCCCACACCACGAATACGTCGGCGATCGGGCTGTTGGTAATCCACATTTTCGCGCCGGTCAGGCTGTAGCCGCCATCGACCTTGCGCGCCCGGCTAATCATCGCGCCCGGATCGGAACCGTGGTTCGGCTCGGTCAGGCCAAAGCAACCGATCCATTCGCCGGAAGCCAGTTTCGGCAGGTACTTCTGTTTCTGTGCTTCGGTACCGAATTCGTTGATCGGCACCATCACCAGTGAGGACTGCACACTCATCATCGAGCGATAGCCGGAGTCGACGCGCTCGACCTCACGGGCAATCAGGCCGTAGCTGACATAGTTCAGACCGCTGCCGCCGTATTGCTCCGGAATGGTCGCGCCGAGCAGGCCTACTTCACCCATCTCCCGAAAGATTGCCGGGTCGGTCTTCTCATGACGGAAAGCTTCGAGTACACGCGGCGCCAGGCTCTGCTGAGCGAACTGCGCGGCGGTGTCGCGGATCATCCGCTCTTCTTCGGTGAGCTGTTGATCCAGCAGCAGGGGATCGATCCAGTTGAAGCGAGCTTTACCGCCCATGAGTGTGCCCTCGCAATCGGGTGAATTAACGTGGCATTGATCCTAGGCGCGGTTCGCCATCGCGGCAAACGAGGATTTTGCATTCTGTTGTGCTAATTTCTCACTCCGAACCGTCGCGAAATGCCATTTATGCGGCGCATTAGTGAGGTTGACGTACATGCGCAGGAAGATACCCAGCACCACTGCCCTGATCAGTTTCGAAGCCGCCGCGCGCCACGAGAGCTTTACACGCGCAGCGGAAGAGCTTTCCCTCACCCAAGGCGCCATTTGCCGACAGATCGCCAGCCTTGAAGACTTCCTCAGCGTGGAACTGTTCCGACGCTCGCGACGTGGAGTGAAACTGACCGAGGCGGGCCTTTCCTACAGCCGCCGGGTGGCGACTCAGCTCGACGCAGTGGAGCGCGACACGCTCTCGGTGATGGGCCAGCAAGGCACCAACGTCATCGAGCTCGCCGTCGTCCCGACCTTCGGCACGCAATGGCTGCTGCCTCGCCTCAAGGATTTCCAGCTCAAGCACCCGGAAGTGACCGTCAACCTGACCAACCGCACCCGGCCGTTCCTGTTTGCCGACACCGAATTCGATGCCGCGATCTACTTCGGTGATGCCGACTGGTCGGGTACTGAATCCCACAGATTGATGGGCGAGAATCCGATGCCGGTGTGCAGCCCCGCCCTGCTCGGCAATCGCAAGCAAATGACAGCTGCAGTCATCGCTGAACTACCGCTGCTGCAGCAAACCACCCGACCTTACGCCTGGCGCCAGTGGTTCAACTCGCAGCAGTTGAATATCCCTCGCGACATGACAGGTCCCCGCTACGAGCTATTCTCCATGCTTGCCCAGGCAGCCATGCACGACATGGGCGTCGCGTTGATTCCGCCGTTTCTGATCCAGCGCGAGCTGGCCGAGAAACGTTTGGTGGTTGCCAACCCTCAAGAGCTCTCCAGCATCAAGGCGTATTACCTGATGATTCCCGAGCGAAAGGTCGAATCAGCATCGCTAAAGGCATTCCGCGACTGGCTGGTAAACCAGGCGCGAAGCTACAGCCTAGAAGAATAAAGGCTCTCGGAAATACCTAACCCCGTAGTCAGATAATCGAAAGCCCTACAGATATAACTATTTGTCGCGTTTTCGCAGACTGTATCCGAAAGTCGTACAGACGTCCCACAAGCTGCCAACGACGTGGCTTTGAGCCTCTACGGGCGACTCATTACTGCCTATTCACGCCACCGATGCGAATTTTTTTCAAATTCAGCCAGAATCCTTGCAAGGTACGGCCTGCAAGGGGTTCAACTGGCCATCTGCGACATTCGGTCACGGCATGACTTGTAGTTAATTTTCCGTCACCCGTCATAATCCCTTGAAGGGCATAAAGTTCGCCTGCAAAATGCCGCGCCCCGCCCTGATTCGGCGGGATCGTGCTGATCGGCCGCCCCAGTCGCACCATCCGCAGTGCATGGGTTTACTCAATAAGATCACGCAGGAGATTTGACGTGCACATTGGTGTTCCTCTCGAAACCCAGACCGGTGAAACACGGGTTGCTGCAACCCCGGAAACCATCAAGAAGCTGATCAGCCAAGGCCATAAGGTCACTGTGCAAAGCGGCGCCGGCATCAAAGCCAGTGTCGTCGACAGTGCCTATGAAGCGGCCGGCGCAAGCATTGGCAGCGCCAATGACGCGTTTGGCGCCGAGCTGATTCTCAAAGTGGTCGCGCCAAGCGATGCCGAACTGACGCTGATCAAGCGCGGTACGGTGCTGGTGGGCATGCTCAATCCGTTCAACAACGAGACCATCGCAAAAATGGCCGAGTGCGGCATTACCGCGTTCGCCCTCGAAGCCGCGCCGCGCACCTCGCGGGCGCAGAGTCTCGATGTGTTGTCGTCGCAGGCAAACATTGCCGGCTACAAAGCGGTATTGCTGGCCGCGCACCACTACCCACGCTTCATGCCAATGCTGATGACCGCTGCGGGGACAGTGAAAGCGGCGCGCGTGCTGATTCTCGGCGCAGGCGTGGCCGGATTGCAGGCGATTGCCACGGCCAAACGCCTCGGTGCTGTCATCGAAGCGTCCGATGTACGCCCAGCGGTGAAGGAACAGATCGAATCCCTCGGCGCCAAGTTCGTCGACGTGCCTTACGAGACCGATGAAGAACGCGAATGCGCCGTCGGTGTCGGCGGTTACGCACGGCCGATGCCGGCAAGCTGGATGCAGCGTCAGGCGCAGGCCGTGCATGAGCGCGCCAGGCAGGCCGATATCGTCATCACCACCGCACTGATTCCGGGCCGCAAGGCGCCGACGCTGCTCAGCGCCGAGACCGTGGCGCAGATGAAACCGGGTTCGGTGGTCATCGACCTTGCCGCCGCTCAGGGTGGCAACTGCCCGCTGACCGTGGCCGATCAGGTCGTTGTGGAAAACGGTGTAACCATCGTCGGTCCGACCAACCTCGCCGGTGAAGTCGCTGCAGACGCTTCGGCACTGTACGCACGCAACCTGCTGGACTTCCTCAAGCTGGTGTTCACCAAAGAAGGCCAGTTCGACGTCAACCTCGAAGACGACATCGTCGCCGCGTGCCTGATGTGCCGCGACGGCCAAGTCATCCGCAAAAACGCCTAAGCAGGGATTCAGACGATGGAAGAGCTTATCTCCCCCGGTATCTACAACCTGATCATCTTCGTGCTGGCAATTTATGTCGGTTACCACGTGGTCTGGAACGTTACACCTGCGCTGCACACCCCTTTGATGGCGGTAACCAACGCCATCTCGGCGATCGTGATTGTCGGCGCCATGCTTGCCGCCGCACTCACCGTAACGCCGCTGGGCAAGACCATGGGCACGCTGGCCGTGGCACTGGCGGCGGTCAACGTCTTCGGTGGCTTCCTGGTCACCCGCCGCATGCTTGAGATGTTCAAGAAGAAAGCCCCGAAAGCAAAAGAAGAGGCGCCGAAGTAATGAGCATGAATCTCGTCACGACGCTCTACCTGATCGCGTCGATCTGCTTTATCCAGGCCCTCAAAGGCCTGTCGCACCCGACCACCTCGCGACGCGGCAACCTGTTCGGCATGCTCGGCATGGCGTTGGCCATCCTGACCACCGTCGGCCTCATCTATAAGCTCGGGGCTGAACTGGCTACGGCCGGTATCGGTTACGTCATCGTCGGCTTGCTGGTAGGTGGCACTGCCGGGTCGATCATGGCCAAGCGTGTTGAAATGACCAAGATGCCGGAACTGGTGGCGTTCATGCACAGCATGATCGGCCTCGCGGCGGTGTTCATTGCCATTGCGGCGGTGGTTGAGCCGCAGTCGTTGGGTATTGTTAAACAGCTGGGCGATGCGATCCCGGCGGGCAACCGTCTGGAGCTGTTCCTCGGTGCTGCGATCGGCGCGATCACCTTCTCCGGTTCGGTGATTGCCTTCGGCAAGCTGTCGGGCAAATACAAGTTCCGCCTGTTCCAGGGCGCACCGGTACAGTTCTCCGGTCAGCACAAGCTCAATGCGGTGCTGGGTCTGGCGACTCTGGTTCTCGGCCTGACCTTCATGCTCACCGGCAACCTCACTGCCTTCGCACTGATGCTGGCACTCGCATTCGTGATGGGCGTGCTGATCATCATCCCGATCGGCGGCGCCGACATGCCGGTGGTGGTGTCGATGCTCAACAGCTATTCCGGCTGGGCGGCGGCGGGGATCGGTTTCTCGCTGAACAACTCGATGCTGATCATTGCCGGCTCCCTGGTGGGTTCGAGCGGTGCGATCCTCTCGTACATCATGTGCAAAGCGATGAACCGTTCCTTCTTCAATGTACTGCTCGGCGGCTTCGGCAATACGGCAGATGCTGGTCCTGCCGGCGCGAAGGAAGCCCGCCCGGTGAAATCCGGTTCGGCTGATGACGCAACCTTCCTGCTGACCAATGCCGACACCGTGATCATCGTGCCGGGTTACGGTCTGGCGGTAGCGCGTGCTCAACATGCGCTGAAGGAACTGACCGAGAAGCTGACCCACCGTGGCGTGACGGTCAAGTACGCAATCCACCCGGTAGCGGGTCGGATGCCGGGACACATGAACGTCCTGCTCGCCGAGGCCGAAGTGCCTTACGACCAGGTGTTCGAGATGGAAGACATCAACTCTGAGTTCGGCCAGGCCGACGTGGTGCTGGTGCTCGGTGCGAACGATGTGGTCAACCCGGCCGCGAAGAACGATCCGAAGTCGCCGATTGCCGGGATGCCGATTCTCGAAGCGTTCAAAGCCAAGACCATCATCGTCAACAAGCGCTCGATGGCCAGCGGCTATGCCGGCCTGGACAACGAGCTGTTCTATCTGGACAAGACCATGATGGTCTTCGGGGACGCGAAGAAAGTCATCGAAGACATGGTCAAAGCAGTCGAATAACCCGCCGCTGCTATAACGAACGCCCCGACTTGTCGGGGCGTTTTTGTTTGCGTCAGATGACGGACAATTTGCCGCGTTGTTGCAGATCCGGTAACGGTGTTTTACTTGAAACCCGCGAAGTAGAGGCCTCGTTTGCGACCTTGGTAGCGGGACAGGCGCCGGCCAAATTCACTAGACTGCGCATCCTGCTACTCGTTGCCCGAGATAATAATCCATGTACCGTGACCGTATTCGCCTGCCTTCGTTGTTGGACAAAGTGATGAGCGCTGCCGACGCCGCTGCTCTGATTGAGGACGGCATGACCGTCGGCATGAGCGGTTTCACCCGCGCCGGCGAAGCCAAGGCCGTGCCCCACGCACTGGCCGAGCGCGCCAAGGTCACGCCGCTGAAAATCAGCCTGATGACCGGCGCCAGCCTCGGCAACGACCTCGACAAGCAATTGACCGAGGCCGGCGTGCTGTCGCGGCGCATGCCGTTTCAGGTCGACAGCACATTGCGCAAGGCAATCAACGCCGGCGAAGTGATGTTCATCGATCAGCATCTTTCCGAAACCGTGGAGCAGTTGCGCAATCAGCAATTGAAGCTGCCGGACATCGCCGTCATCGAAGCAGTCGCCATCACCGAGCAAGGCCATATCGTGCCGACCACTTCGGTGGGCAACTCGGCGAGCTTTGCGATTTTCGCCAAACAGGTAATCGTCGAGATCAACCTGGCGCACAACGCCAACCTCGAGGGCCTGCACGACATCTATATCCCCACGTACCGCCCGACGCGGACGCCAATCCCGCTGGTGAAAGTGGATGATCGTATCGGCAGCACGGCGATTCCGATTCCGCCAGAGAAGATCGTTGCGATTGTCATCACTCAGCAGTCGGACTCGCCGTCCACGGTGTCGGTACCGGACGTCGACACCAATGCCATCGCTGAACATCTGATCACGTTCTTCAAGCAGGAAGTGGCTGCCGGGCGCATGACCAACAAGCTCGGCCCGTTGCAGGCCGGGATCGGCAATATCGCCAACGCGGTGATGTGTGGCTTGATCGACTCGCCGTTCGAAGACCTGACCATGTACTCCGAAGTGTTGCAGGATTCGACCTTCGACCTGATCGATGCCGGCAAGCTGAGCTTTGCTTCGGGCAGCTCGATCACCCTGTCCGAGCGGCGCAACAGCGATGTATTCGGCAACCTGGAGAAGTACAAGGACAAACTGATTCTGCGACCTCAGGAGATCTCCAATCACCCGGAAGTGGTGCGGCGCCTGGGCATCATCGGCATCAACACCGCGCTGGAGTTCGATATCTATGGCAACGTCAACTCCACTCATGTCTGCGGCACGCGGATGATGAATGGCATCGGCGGCTCCGGCGACTTCGCGCGCAACGCGCATCTGGCAGTGTTCGTGACCAAGTCGATTGCCAAAGGTGGCGCGATTTCCAGCGTGGTGCCGATGGTCAGCCACGTTGACCATACCGAGCACGATGTCGACATTCTGGTGACCGAGGTGGGTCTGGCGGATCTGCGTGGCCTGGCACCACGGGAGCGCGCGCGGGTCATCATTGATAACTGTGTGCACCCGGACTTCCGTCAGGCGCTGAATGATTACTTCACCGCGGCCTGTGCAATCGGTGGCCACACCCCGCACATCCTGCGTGAAGCCTTGAGCTGGCACATCAACCTGGAAGAAACCGGGCGCATGCTGGCGGTGTAAATCGCACAGATATTCCGTTGGCGCAAACACAGTTTGCGTCAGCGGGATTCTGAAAACCCCTTACCTGCCAAAAACTGTACTGCTGTACCGGTCTTTTCCTACAGCAATACCCTACCCTTTCTTCAAAATCACACCAAAACGCACCACTTGAGTGCGGACAGGTACAGTTTGCTCGATTTTGACCCGTACACCCCCTTTAAACAGTTAACTGGTCACTCACAATACAGTTGAACTGTATCTAGAGAGACTGGCCAAACGAGAGGATCATGGGCACCAGTCAAACCACTACCTGATCCCGCCACAAGCGGAAGGATGTCAACCATGGAACGTACACTCAGTTCCGAACTGTTCTTCGAAGACAAAGCCGTAAACACCCAGGCTTCCCTGCCTCTGCGCGTCATCGCCAACCTGATGCTGTGGCAGCGCCGCATCTCCAGCCGCCATCAACTGGCCCGTCTGGATTCGCGTCTGCTGGCCGACGCCGGTATCAGCGAAGCTCAACGCTACGAAGAGCTGAGCAAGCCGTTCTGGCGCTAAGCAGCGTCGCTGGCTCTGGTCGTCAGACCCACCGCCAGCAACCCGAATTGCACAAACAGAACCCGTCGTGGGAAACCACGGCGGGTTTTGTCGTTTCAGGACGCAGAGGATGACTCCAACCTGTACCTGAACCGATAAAGGTACAGTTTCAATATTTATATTAATGTACAGGTACAGTTAACAGGCCGGCTTGAGTAAGTGTGGCCACCACTGGGCGAACCGAGTTTGGCAGCCTAATATCCAGGCAGAACGTGGCGAACGCTGCGCGTCAGGCGTCTGACTCCTCAGATACCGAGCCACCTCTCACTACGGTTTATCCAAAGGAGTTACATCATGACCCGTCTTCGTCTGCTCAGTGCCGCCGCCCTGCTGGCCGTGGCTGCCAACGCCAGCGCTACCAGCTTCATCGTGACCACCGACTCGATCGTTGGCGCGCTGAAAGCTTCTTCCGACGCCACTTCCGATGTGACCTCCTCGTTCCGTGACGACAAGATCGTGCTTGCCGCCCGTGACGACGCCGCCAGCTTCGTGGCCAGCGAAGGCGATATCCGTGGTGTGAAACTGGAAAGCGCGCTTGATCACATTCGCCACCAGGCGCCACAACTCAATGCCACCGACGCGCAATTGGCTCAAGCCATTCTGACCCTCTGATCGCTTGCCGCATTGCGGGACACGGCAGCCGTGTCCCGATGTTTCAATGCTGGCTCTGGCCCGGGCATTTGCGCTAGCCTTCAGGCTCGTTAACAGTTGTCGAGTCCCATGCGCTTTCTTCCAAATCTGCTCATCTCTTCTACGTTATTCACCGCCTGCTGGGCGATGTCTGCCAACGCCTTCGATGCTTTCAATGCTTCGACCCAAGGCACGGTTGTCAGCGGTTACGCTACCAGCATGGTGTCTTCTGCGCCGTTCGACCGTAAACTGCTGCTCGCCGCCCATGACGACGCGGCCGCCTTCGTTGCCAGTGACGGTGAATGGCGAGGGGCACGGCTGGAATCGGCGCTGCATTACCTGCGCAAAACCCGGCCAAAACTTCATGCCAGCGACCTTGAACTGGCAGAGGCAATTCTCGTCCAATAGTTATCCTTTTCCTTCCGGAGTCGTTCCATGCGTAGCCCGCTGATTGCTGCCGCCCTTGGCCTGTTTGTGTTGGCCGATGTGGCCCAGGCGCACACCCTGGTAGCCACCAGTAACATCATCGTTCGTGCCTCCCAGCGCACCATCGATTTCACCTCCGATACCACCACGTCGATTCGCGATTCGAAAATCATCCGCGAAGCCCATGACGACGCTGCCAGTTTCGTCGCCAGCAACGGCGACATCCGTGGCGCGCATCTCGAAGCCGCCCTCAGCACCTTGCGCACACGCGTGCCGGAAGCGCGCGACGCCAGCGATCAGGTACTCGCCGAAGCCATCCTCGCACTGTGAGGTCCGTTGGCGCCTGGCTGCTGGCCGGGGCGTTGTTGCTGCTTGGCAACAGCGCCCACGCCGCCCTGCAATTGCGGCTCAAGACCGAGGGTCTGAGCCCGGCTCAAGTACAGGCCAGTCAGGCGCTGATCGATGAGGCCATGCACAAGCTGCCGCCGAGTTTCATTGAGCGGCTGGATCGGCGCATCGATGTCGGCTGGACCGATGACATGCCTGCCAACGCTTACGGACAGGCAACGCTGGTCGCCGAACTCGATCTGAATCGCAGGCTGCTCGCCGGGCTCACCGATGGCAGCGCAGCGAAAGCGAAAACCAATCGCCCCCATGGCACTGTGCGTCAGGAACTGCTGGCCACGGTGCTGCACGAAATCACTCATATCTACGACCGCGCGCGGTTATGGCCAAGTGCCGAACGCACGGTGATCCAGCGCTGCACCCGACGCTTCAACAGCGCCGGGCTGATCGGCATTCCCGATGAGTGTCGCGGGCAGAATGGCCGACGCTTCACCATCAGCGACGATCCGCGTCTGCTCGATCTGGCCGGTTGGCAGCAGTACGTCGGCCGCCGTGGCGAGCGTGAACAACACAACCGCCAGATCGCGCGCAGCCCGGACCTTTACGAAATTTCCAGCCCCAAGGAATTCGTCGCGGTCAACATGGAGTACTTCCTCCTCGACCCGAGCTACGCCTGCCGCCGCCCGGCGCTGTATCGCTACTACAAGGAACATTTCGGCTGGGCGCCGCCAGCGCAGGACACCTGCAGCAAGAGCTTCGCCTTTCTTAATGCAGGCAATGACTTCGCCAAGCAGCCTCTGGGGCAAGTCGATCCGGAGCGGGTTTACGCTGTCGATTACCTGCTGGCGGAGGCCAACCAGAACTGGGTCAGCCGCTGGGGCCACAGCATGCTGCGCCTGGTGATCTGCGCCCCCGGTCGCCCGCGCGGTCCGGATTGCCGCCTCGACCTCGATCAGCACCTGGTGCTGTCCTATCGCGCCTTCGTTGGCGACGTGCAGCTGTCGAGCTGGGACGGACTGGTCGGCAAATACCCGTCGCGGCTGTTCGTGCTGCCGCTGGCGCAAGTGATCGACGAGTACACCAAGACCGAGCTGCGCAGCCTCGCTTCGGTGCCGCTGAACCTGTCTCGCGAGGAAATCGAAGGCGTCGTCGAACATGCCGCCGAGATGCACTGGAGCTACGACGGCAACTATTTCTTCCTGTCCAATAACTGCGCCGTGGAAGGCTTGAAACTGTTGCGCAGCGGCAGCAATAACAGCCAGCTTGTCGGCCTCGACAGCATCATGCCCAACGGTTTGCTGGAAGTGCTCAAGGGCCGTGGGCTGGCCGACACCAGTGTGCTCGACGATCCGAAAGAAGCCTTGCGGCTGGGTTACCGCTTCGACTCGTTCCGCGATCGCTATCAGGCGATGTTCGATGTGCTGAAGAAGCAGCTACCGATCAAGCAGAGCACCGTCGAAGAGTGGCTGTCACTCAGCGCTGAACAACGCCGCGAATGGTTCGACCGCGCCGACCTGCGCACCAGTGCAGCGCTGTTGCTGCTGGAGCAAGCCAGCTTCCGCCGTCAGTTGCTGCTGGCCCAGGATGAGGTCAAACAACGCTACCTCGGCGCGCGGGAGCTAGAGAACGGCGGTATGGACAAAGCCAATGCGACGTTGCAGGAGATCCTTGCCAACAGTGGCTTCCTCAGCCGCCCGGCGGAATTGCTCGATTCCAAAGGTTACGGACTGCCGCAGCCAGACGAGTTCAGCCGACTGGAGGCAGAAAGCAGTCAACGGCAGAAGAAGCTGCTGGCGCTGTCCGGCGACCTCGATACAGAAGTGCGCAAACTGCTCGAACCCAAGCGCGCCGCCGAGATTGCCGCCAGCGAGGCCAATGTGAAGCAGATTGGCGAGCATCTGCGCAAACTGCACAAGGCCTCGGGCGGACTGCAATTGCCCTGACCACAAAAAAAGGCTTCAGAACGCCTGTTCTGAAGCCTTTTTTGTTTTCCCTGCGGTCTTAGGCGCGAGCCTTGCGCACGCCTTGGGACAGCGCTGAACACAGACTCAACACGCCATCGATCGCCTGCTCAGGCGTATCGGCGCTGGCGATGTGATCGATCAATGCCGACCCCACCACCACACCGTCGGCAAGACGCGCGATGGCAGCAGCCTGCTCCG
The DNA here is from genome assembly GCF_030209115.1 of Pseudomonas sp. FR229a. Lineage (NCBI taxonomy): Bacteria > Pseudomonadati > Pseudomonadota > Gammaproteobacteria > Pseudomonadales > Pseudomonadaceae > Pseudomonas > Pseudomonas sp. FR229a. Next base: position 12,775 of record NZ_JARVSP010000046.1, read on the forward strand.
GCGTACGGATGCCGAAACCGATGCTGATCGGCAGGTCGGTGTGCCGACGCAGACGCGCAACTGCTTCTTCCACATGTTCCAGGGTCGCCGCACCGGCGCCAGTGACCCCGGCCACCGACACGTAGTAAACAAAACCGGAGCTGCCGTTGAGCACGCGGGGCAAACGCGCGTCGTCGGTGGTCGGTGTGGTCAGGCGAATGAAATCCAGCCCGGCAGCCTGCGCCGGATCGCACAGCTCTTCATTGTGCTCTGGCGGCATGTCGACCACGATCAGGCCATCAACGCCCGCCTCTTTTGCTTCGGCGATGAAGCGTTCGACGCCGAATTTATGGATCGGGTTGAAATAGCCCATCAGCACCAGCGGCGTGTCGCTGTTGCCTTGACGGAACTCGCGGACCATTTGCAGGGTTTTCGCCAGATTCTGTTTGGCCGCCAGCGCACGGATGTTGGCCAGTTGGATCGCCGGACCATCGGCCATCGGATCGGTGAACGGCATGCCCAGTTCGATCACATCGGCACCCGCCGCCGGCAAGCCTTTGAGGATCGCCAGCGAAGTGTCGTAGTCAGGATCACCGGCGGTGACAAAGGTCACCAGCGCGGCGCGGTTCTGTTGCTTGAGGTCGGCAAAACGGGTTTGCAGGCGGCTCATCAGTGTTTCTCCTGCTGCGACTGTTGCATATGGTGCATCACGGTTTGCATGTCCTTGTCGCCACGGCCCGAAAGGTTGACCACCATCAGGTGATCCTTCGGCAACTTCGGTGCACGTTTGAACACTTCGGCGAGGGCGTGGGCGCTTTCCAGCGCAGGAATGATCCCTTCCAGGCGGCAGCATTTGTGGAACGCTTCCAGCGCTTCGTCGTCGGTCACCGAGGTGTACTGAACGCGACCGATGTCGTGCAACCACGCGTGTTCAGGGCCAATGCCGGGATAGTCGAGGCCGGCAGAAATCGAGTGGGCGTCGATGATCTGGCCGTCATCGTCCTGCAGCAGGAAGGTGCGGTTACCGTGAAGAACGCCCGGCACACCGCCGTTGAGGCTGGCCGCGTGCTTGCCGGTTTCGATGCCGTAACCGGCGGCTTCGACGCCGATGATTTCAACGCTCTTGTCGTCGAGGAACGGGTGGAACAGGCCCATGGCGTTGGAGCCGCCACCGATGCACGCCACCAGACTGTCCGGCAGACGACCTTCCTGAGCTTGCAACTGATCGCGGGTTTCCTTGCCGATAACGGCCTGGAAATCGCGGACCATTGCTGGATAAGGGTGTGGGCCGGCCACAGTGCCGATCAGGTAAAAGGTATTGTCGACGTTGGTCACCCAGTCACGCAGGGCTTCGTTCATTGCGTCTTTGAGGGTGCCGGTGCCGGCGACAACCGGGATCACTTCAGCGCCGAGCAGCTTCATGCGAAAGACGTTGGCCTGCTGACGTTCGATGTCAGTGGTGCCCATGTAGATCACGCAGTCCAGGCCGAAACGCGCAGCGACAGTGGCCGTGGCCACGCCGTGCATCCCGGCACCGGTCTCGGCGATGATGCGCTTCTTGCCCATGCGCCGCGCCAGCAGGATCTGGCCGATGCAGTTGTTGATCTTGTGCGCGCCGGTGTGGTTCAGCTCTTCACGCTTGAGATAGATCTTCGCGCCGCCGCAGAACTCGGTCAGGCGTTCGGCGAAATACAACGGGCTCGGACGTCCGACGTAGTCCCGCTGGAAGTAGGCCAATTCTTCTTTGAAGGCCGGATCTTCCTTGGCCGCTTCGTATTCGCGGGCCAGGTCGAGGATCAACGGCATCAGGGTTTCCGCTACATAACGGCCACCGAACGCACCGAACAGGCCGTTGGCATCAGGGCCGTTACGCAGATCAGAGGTGTTCGAAGTCTGGGTCATGGGTCGCTCCAGGTGAATTCGGTCAGAAGACAATGACGCCCACTCTACCCCTGACTTTCCACGCTGAAAACCGATAAGATCGCCACAACCTGTCAGGAAAACTCACAGATATCATGAGCCACGACCTTCCCCCGCTGAATGCCTTGCGCGCCTTCGAGGCCACCGCCCGATTGAACAGTGTCAGTCAGGCTGCCGAGCAGTTGCATGTCACCCACGGCGCAGTCAGCCGTCAGCTGAAGGTGCTTGAAGAGCATCTCGGGGTGAGCCTGTTCATCAAGGACGGGCGCGGCTTGAAACTCACAGATGCCGGCGCGCGCCTGCGTGATGCCAGTGCTGAGGCGTTCGATCGGTTGCGCAGTGTCTGTGCGGAGCTGACGCAAAGTACTGCTGATGCGCCGTTCGTGCTCGGGTGTTCGGGGAGTCTGCTGGCGCGCTGGTTCATTCCGCGTCTGGGGCGGCTGAATGCCGATCTGCCGGATTTGCGTTTGCACCTGTCTGCCGGTGAAGGCGATCTCGATCCCCGACGCCCGGGACTGGATGCGCTGTTGCTGTTCGCCGAACCACCGTGGCCCACCGATATGCAGGTCTACGAACTGGCGGCCGAACGCATCGGCCCGGTGATGAGCCCGTTGTTCAGCGGCTATCGAAAGCTGCAAGCCGCTCCAGCCGCAGAACTGCTTGATGAGCCCTTGCTGCACACCACCTCTCGGCCGCAGGCCTGGCCGAGCTGGGCGCAGCAGAACGACCTCGACGCCAAGGCGTTGAAGCTCGGACAAGGATTCGAGCATTTGTATTATTTGCTGGAGGCAGCGGTTGCCGGTCTTGGCGTGGCGATCGCGCCGGAGCCACTGGTAACCGAAGATCTGAAGGCGGGTCGCCTGGTTGCGCCGTGGGGCTTTTGTGAAACCCCGGCGCAACTGGCGTTGTGGCTACCCAAGCGCGCCGCGGACGGGCGCGCCCGGCAACTGGCGCAGTGGCTCAAAAATGAGCTGCGCCAAACCGATCACTCGCCGCGCTTGAACAAAAAGTAGGCAGCAAGCAGGCCGATTGCACCGACAGCCACGCCGGCTGTGGTCCATGGGTGTTCCTGCGCGTAGTCACGAGTGGCAATGCCGGTCTCGCGGGTTTTCACTTTGACTTCTTCGTACGCGTCGCTGAGCAGATGACGGGAATGTTTCAGCGCACTTTCGGCATTGCTTTTCAGCGCCTTGAGGGTCTTGCGCGACTCGTCCGAAGCATCGTCTTTCAAGCTTTCCAACGATTTGAGCAGACTCTCGATCTCGGCTTCCATGCTTTGCAACGAGGCTTTACGTAAAGAGGTGTTGGCCATGGTGGCTCTCCTGCATTGGTGATGAGTGGCGTGTGTTGGTTGGGACTTCAGCACTTCGAGAAAGTGCAGAAATTCTGAACTTCGGCAGCGCAGCGGCGCCGAAATCAACAGTGCAATTGCCTGCCAGGTTCAATTTCACACGCCATTCCAACCCGAGGAGATCGCCATGAGTGACCATCACACGTACAAGAAAGTCGAGCTGGTCGGTTCGTCCACCACCAGCATTGAAGACGCTATCAACAACGCGCTGGCCGAAGCCAACAAGACCCTGCGCAATCTGGAATGGTTCGAAGTGACCGAAACCCGTGGCCACATCGAAAACGGCCAGGTGGCGCATTTTCAGGTAACGCTGAAGGTCGGCTTCAAGATTGTCGCCAGCTGAGTTTGATCCAGTCTTCTGAACTTGCGCGCTGGCCGAGTGCCATAGGGAATGGCAAAGCGCTACAAGGTGAGCGCATCGGGTGGATAACCCGATGCCCGCCTCTTTCAATCCGACCAGGGAGTGCGACCGATGAAGAAGTTCATGTTGGCAGTAGGTTTGTTGAGCCTTGCGGGTGGTGCGTTTGCAGCCGGCAAGCCATGTGAAGAGCTGAAAAGCGAAATCGCAGCGAAGCTCGACGCCAAAGGCGTTTCCGGTTATTCGCTGGAAGTTGTCGACAAGGGTGCGGCGGCTGACGGCGAAGTAGTTGGCACCTGCGAAGGTGGCAGCAAGGAAATCGTCTACAAGCGCGGTTGATCGCGCCTGAAATACAAAAGCCGACGTGGATGCGTCGGCTTTTTTGTGGGCGATGATTTTCCGTGTAGGAGCTGCGGGACGCCGCGCTTTTGATCTTGATTTCAAATCACGATCAAAAGATCGCAGCCTCGTTTCACTCGACAGCTCCTACAAGGGTTCGCGTTAGCCCTTCATGACTTGCGCAAGCAGTTCGTAGGAATGAATGCGATCAGCGTGCTCATACAAATCACTGGTGAAAATCAGCTCGTCCGCCTGGGTCTGCTCGATCAGTACCTCAAGCTTGGCGCGGATCTTCTGCGGGCCGCCGACCATGGCAAGGCCAAGGAAATCGCCCACCGCTTCACGCTCATGGGGCAGCCATAGGCCGTCCATGGTTTTCACCGGCGGACGCTGCACCAGACTTTGCCCACGCATCAGGGCAAGGATGCGCTGATACACCGACGTCGCCAGATAATCGGCCTGCTCATCGGTATCAGCGGCCACCAGCGGCACGCCGAGCATCACGTAGGGCTTGTCGAGCACGGCCGACGGCTTGAAGTGATTGCGGTAGATGCGAATCGCCTCATGCATGAAGCGCGGCGCGAAGTGCGAGGCGAAGGCATAAGGCAAGCCCCTCTCCCCCGCCAGTTGCGCGCTGAACAGGCTAGAGCCGAGCAACCAGATCGGCACATTGGTGCCGGTGCCGGGCATGGCGATCACTCGTTGTTCCGGGGTGCGCGGGCCGAGGTAGCGCATCAGTTCGGCGACGTCCTCAGGGAAGTCGTCAGCGCTGCCGGAGCGTTCGCGGCGCAAGGCGCGGGCGGTCATCTGGTCGGAGCCCGGCGCGCGGCCCAGTCCCAGGTCGATGCGTCCCGGGTACAGGCTCTCAAGGGTGCCGAACTGCTCGGCGATCACCAGCGGCGCATGGTTGGGCAGCATCACTCCACCGGAGCCGACGCGGATTGTCGAAGTGCCACCGGCCAGATAACCGAGCAAGACCGAGGTGGCGGAACTGGCGATGCCGTCCATGTTGTGGTGCTCGGCGACCCAGAACCGCGTGTAGCCAAACTTCTCGGCGTGCTGCGCAAGGTCCAGCGAGTTGCGCAGCGATTGCGCAGCGCTGCCGTTTTCGCGCACCGGCACCAGGTCGAGGGTGGAAAATTTAACGTCGGACAGTTTTTTCATGAACCTGCATCTCCGGGTGGGGAGGCAGGTTTTTCTTGCGAACGAAAACCTGCCAAATCCATAAGCGTGTTTTATGGAATGAGGGCATATACCCGAGATTCAATAGCAGCGCCGAAATTTCCTACTAAAAAAGTCAACGATTCAAGCAGGCTGAACTTTGTTCCGCCGTCTATCCTCAGAAGCCTTGCTAGTAAAAACCGCGACGGCGCGGCGTCCCGCGCCACATTTGAGGAGGCAGACATGGCTATCGTGAAAAAGGCATCGGCGCATTGGGAAGGCGACCTGAAAACCGGTATCGGCTCGATCTCCACCGAAACCGGCGTACTGCGGGAAGCGCCGTACGGCTTCAAGGCCCGCTTTGAAGGCGGCAAGGGCACCAACCCGGAAGAACTGATCGGTGCGGCCCACGCCGGCTGCTTCTCCATGGCGTTTTCGATGATTCTCGGCGATGCCGGCCTGAAGGCAGACAGCATCGACACCGACGCTGAAGTCACCCTCGATCAGGTTGAGGGCGGCTTCGCCATCACCGCAGTGAAGCTGATTCTCAAGGCGAAAATCCCGGGCGCCACCCAGCAGCAGTTTGAAGAGCTGAGCAACAAGGCGAAGGAAGGTTGCCCGGTTTCCAAGGTGCTGAACGCGAAAATCACGCTTGAGGCTTCGCTGGTCAGCTGATTCGGCGTTTGCAGGTCCGACGCTTTCGCGAGCAGGCTCGCTCCCACAGGCAATCGCATTTATTCAGTTGGAATGCGCTCAACTGTAGGCGTGAGCCTGCTCGCGATAACAATCTCGGCATCACGCAAATCCAAAGGTGTGAGCGAAGTCAGAACCCGCCCTGCAGAAATGTGGTCGAATAATCGACAGCAGCTTCAGCGCACGCCCGTGCGCGCTGCCTCAAGGAGCTTCATCGATGAAACGTATTGGCTTGGCGATCCTTTGCAGTGCACTGGCCACGTCCGCTTTCGCAGCTCCCAAGGACTGCGAAGAGCTCAGGAAGGAAATCGAGATCAAGATTCAGGCGAAGGCAATTCCCTCGTACACCCTGGAAATCATCACGGCGGAAGAGGCGGAGCAGCACGACTCAGCCATGATCGTCGGTACTTGCGAGAACGGCACCAAGCGAATCGTCTATCAGAAAAACGACAACAGCTAGATGATGCAGTTGAACTCGCGGTCTTCAGCAACGATTTCGCGCTTGGCATTGTACAAACGCGCGCTCGGCGTGAACGCCAACGAGCGCCCTTCCAGCAGGTAACGCTGGCCGGCCTCGAAGTGGTCATAACGGATCGTCAGGTAGCACAAACGTTCTACCGGCCCCGTGAGCAGGCTGCCGCCACCGCCGAACACTTCGAAGTCGAAGCGCACCCGCAGCTCATGGCTGCCGGGGGTCACCTGGAAGAATCGGCCGTCGTTCAATCGCTGATTATCGAGACGTTCGGCCATCAGCAATTTGCCGCCGGGGCTTGGCGTGGAGAAGTCGACCCAGGCCATTTGCGGGTCGACCGCGGGTAACGGCGTCTGGCAACCGGCGACAAGACCGACAACGAGCAACGGCAGCAAGGTGCGCATGATGGATATCCACAGATCTGAACCGCCAGCATAGCGCCGATCAGCTGCTCTGACAGCCCGCCGGCGTGCCCTGGCCGACCACTTTGCGCTGTTCGTCATAAAGCTTGGCCCAAGGCCGGAAGCCGATACTGCCAGCCTGTAACTGATAGCGCTGGCCGGCATTGAAATCCTTGAATTTCACGCTCATCTGGCAATCACGCCAAAGCGGTTCGGCATTCGGGCCGATGTTGGTGGCCTCGACCGGAAATTGATAGCGCACCTTCAGCTCATGGCTGCCGGGCTGCACTTCGAAATAGCGTTTATCGATGGCCTGGGTGGCATCGACTTGCACGGCTTGCAGCGCCGTGTCGTGTTGGTGGGCGTCGAGATCGATCCAGGCTTGCGAGGGGTCGGGATCGGGCATTCCGAATCCGGCACAACCGGCCAGCGTCAGCAGGCCTCCTGTCAGCATCAACATGCGCATAGCGGTGCTCCTTGAGGCGGGATAGTCTTGGGGCAGACTTTCCGGGGAATTTCTTATTTTGATCAGGCCGTTTTCCAGCCTTGGGTTACTTGATCGCGTTTTTCCGATTTTGTTTCCGGGTGTGTTGTTTTTGTTGCTCAACGGTTGCGCCAGCGTCAGCTATTACAGCCAGCTCGCCAGCGGACAATTGCAATTGCTGCGCGCGCGGGAGCCGGTCGAGAAAGTCATTGCCGACCCCACCCGCGACGCCAGATTGCGCGCGCATCTGGCCCAGTCGCAGAAGGCTCGCACATTCGCCAGCGAGCATTTGCACCTGCCGGACAACCAAAGCTATCGGCTGTACGCCGACATTGGCCGACCGTTCGTGGTGTGGAACGTCTTCGCCACCGCCGAATTTTCCCTCACGCCGCAGAATCACTGCTTCCCGATTGCCGGCTGCGTGGCCTATCGCGGTTACTACAGCCAGAGCGCCGCCCGTGGCGAAGCGGCGATTCAGCGCCTGCAGGGCATGGACGTGTCGATCGGCGGTGTCGAAGCGTATTCGACCCTTGGCTGGTTCAACGACCCGATCCTCAATTCAATGACGGGCTGGGGCGATGAACGGCTGGCCACGCTGATTTTTCATGAGCTGGCGCATCAGCGGTTCTATGTGAAGGACGACACCGAGTTCAACGAGTCATTCGCCACGTTTGTCGAGCAGGAAGGCACGCGGCAATGGCGCGCGTTTCGCGGCTTGCCGGCGGAATCCGATGCCAGGCTCAAGCAGCGTGACCAGTTCATCGGTCTGGTGCTCGACACACGCTCACGGCTGGAGAAGCTGTATGCGCGGCCGCTGTCCATCGAGCAGATGCGTGAGCGCAAAGCAGCCGAGTTCGAGCGCTTGCGCAGGGACTATCGGGTAATGCGCGACAGCCAGTGGGCCGGGGACAAACGTTATGACGCCTGGGTCAATGCGCCGCTGAACAATGCCCGCTTGTTACCGTTCGGGCTGTATGACCAGTGGGTGCCGGCGTTCGCGGCGGTGTTCCGGCAGGTGGGTGGGGATTGGTTGAGGTTTTATGCCGAGGTTGAGCGGTTGGGACGGTTGCCGGTTGATGAGCGCAAGGCGGCGCTGAAAACGTTGGCCAGGTTCTAGGGAATTCGGGGGCATAACGGCCCTTTCGCGAGCAGGCTCGCTCCCACATTGAATAGCGGTGCCCCTGTGGGAGATTCTATGGTTGTCCTCAAGCGATAACTGCCCCTTTTGGTTGATA
>NZ_JARVSP010000040.1:0-17912 GCF_030209115.1 Pseudomonas sp. FR229a
TCGTCAAGATTAAATTCCGAAACCCCAATTGCGAAAGCAGTTGGGGTTTTGTTTTAGTAGAAGTTCCTGTTTTTGCTGGCTTGTTACCGTGTTGACGGGCCAGATAAAGAATTTCTTGACGACCATAGAACATTGGAACCACCTGATCCCATCCCGAACTCAGCAGTGAAACGATGTATCGCCGATGGTAGTGTGGGGTTTCCCCATGTGAGAGTAGGTCATCGTCAAGATTGAATTCCGAAACCCCTGTCTGCTAACGCAGACAGGGGTTTTGTCATTTAAGCGTGTACGAAAATCAGGCTGTTTTACGGGTCTTGCTGCTGCGTCTTGCCTGCCACTTGCGCCACCAGATATAAACCCCCGTCCCTGACAACCCCGCAATCAACACACCCAATACTGCGATTATTATCTGCCCTGTCACCCCGATGATCCGTCCCCCATGTATCGGCAACTGGAGTCGATAGAACTGCTCCCCAAGCGTGCCCTGTCCTGCTATTTCCTGTCCTAATAATCGGCCATCGGTACCGTGAAAGAACAACCAGGATTTACCGTGTGCGTCCGTATCGTGCTGCCCAAATCCGGCGCCGTAAAAATTGTACTCAAAGCTGTAATACAACTCGCCGATTGCCGCCGTCAGTCCTAGTTGCTTCCCCTCCTGCAATGCCCTTTCGTACGCCTGTTGATAGTTCAACTGTGTCGTCCCCAGTTCATCGACCGGCATTCGCCCTCTGGCTTCATAAACGCTCGGCTCTATCGGCGAAAGGAGCGAAACAGCAGGCTTGAACACCTGACTAGGCAAGTTCATCGCGACGCTGCTGACGGCGATCGGCAACAGCAGGAGCCATAGCCATAATCCTCCGGCGCGGTGCAGGTCGAAGTTCAAGCGGTAGGCATGCCCGCTTTTCACCTTCCACGCAGTAGCCCATTTCTTCCAGAATGGCTTGCCACGCGGGAAGGTCAGCCACAATGCGACAAAACAGTCGATCACCCACGCGATGGCCACCAGGCCCATCAACAGCAATCCCCAGTTACCCGGCAATGTCAGGTTGTAGTGAAACTCCAGAATGAACGGGATCAGGTTCTCCCGCTTAAAACAGCATTCACCCCAGTAGCGCGCGCCTTTTTGCTCCGCACTGACCGGGTCCAGATAGAACACTTGATTGCGTTCATCAAACGGCTGGCCCGTCGCAGGATCGTTGCGTGGAACTGCTGCCAGCAGCGCCGTATGCCCCGCCTCATGGGGATACTCCATGTACCAGACCTGCAGTTTCGGATGTGCAGTCTGCACCGCATCCACCAACACGCCCGGCGACAAGCGCTCACCGACTGGCGTCGCCTCAAAGAACTGCGGATTCAGCCATTCATCCAGTTCGTGATTGAACGCCAGCACACTGCCGGTCAGCCCGGCCAACAATAAAAACACCGCAATGGCCAAGCCAATGTAACGATGCAACAAAACCAGAAACGCACGCATGCAAGACACCCCGAAGAAACGACAAAGCCAGCCCCTGAGATCAGGGGCTGGCTTTTTTATACGCAGGACAATGCTTTAGAACTGATAGCTGACGGTCGCCGCTACGTTGCGTTCTTCGCCCATGTAGCAGAAGTTCAGACTGGCGCAGGACGCGACATAGGATTCGTTGGTCAGGTTGTTCGCATTGAGCCGTACATCCACGCCTTTCAAGCCGACCTTACCCAAGTCGTAACCAATCGACGCGTCGAACAACGTATAGGAGGGCACCTTCATGGTGTTCTCGGCATCGGCCCAGCTGTAGCCTACGTAACGCACACCACCACCCAGGCGCAGACCATCAAGTGCGGCACTGTCGAATCTGTAGTCAGCCCACAGCGAGGCCATGTGTCGGGGCGCTTGAGTGGGTGAGTTGCCCTTGTTCTCGATTACGTCGGTCGGTGTACTCAAAGTGCTGATCATCGATTTGGAATACTCGATGTCAGTGAAGGTGTAACTGCCGAGTACTTTCAAGTTGTCGGTCAGTTGCATGTGCGCCTCCAGCTCCAGACCTTGCGAGCGCACAGCGCCGACCGCGCGATAGAAGTTCTCCTGGGGCAGTTTGGTCGCGAGGTTTTCCTGATCGATGCGGAACAGCGAGGCGGTGAACAAGTTGTCGGTGCCTGGTGGCTGATACTTCAATCCGACTTCCCACTGCGTGCCATCGGTGGGGGCCAGTGGGTTGCCGGCGCTGTCTGCATAGGAGTTCGGATTGAACGACTCGGAGTAGCTGATGTAGGGCGCCAGACCGTTATCGAACAGGTATAACGCGCCGGCGCGGCCAGTGAGTTTCGTGCGTCGATCATTGATCTCTGTACCAACAGGACGTCCCGCTTCAGCAATGCGGTTTTCATCGGAGGTCTCCACCCAGTCCTGACGCAGACCCAGCGAGAAGCGCCATTTGTCCATCTCGATCAGGTCTTGCAGATACACACCGGTCTGTTCGAGGCGACGCAGATAGCTGGTCTCGCCGTACATCTCGATCGCCGAGTTGCCGTACACCGGATTGAACGCATTGATCGGTGCCAGTCCACCGCTGGTCCAGTCGACCACCGTTTTACGCCGCTGATAATCCGCGCCCATCAGCACCGTATGCTTGGTCGCGCCGGTAAAGAATTCCGCCTGCAGCATGTTGTCGACGATGAACGCATGCAGGCGCTCATCGCCGCCGGTGTAATAGCGGTTCAGTTCGTTGCTGGTCGGGGTCGTCCAGCCATAGGCGTAGACCTGATCCATATTCACTTTGGAGTCGAGATAGCGGAAGTTCTGCCGGGCGGTGAAGACGTCGTTGAATCGGTGTTCGAACTGGTAGGCGAACGATTGCTGGTCACGGGAGTAACCGTCGATCCCCGGCTCGCCCTCGAAGAAGCGCGGCGAGATACGGTCGCCATTACGCTGATGGATCGTGCCGTCCGCCGGAACGCCGCCGTGGTAGCCGCCGTCCGGATCGTGCTGCAGATAGGCCTGCAGGGTCAGCGAGGTGTCTTCAGTGAAATCGATGCTCAACGTCGGGGCGAGAGCGAAGCGTTTTTCCTTGTTGTGGTCGAATTGCGTGTCGGACTGATCGCTCAATCCGGTCAGCCGATAAGCAATGCGCTTGTCGTCATCGACCGGGCCACTGAAGTCAAAACCAACCCCACGCTGGCCTTGTGTCCCAACGGTGGCCTGCACCTGGTGGTACGCCTCGTACAACGGTTTTTTGCTGGTGAGTGCGACCAGACCGCCGGGTGAGCTGCGGCCGTACAGCACGGACGACGGGCCTTTGAGAATATCCACGCGTTCGAGGAAATACGGATCGACCTGCATGGTGCTGTAGGTGCCGCTGTCGCCCATCGACTTGAGGCCGTCGAGGTAGATGTTGTCCACCGAGCCGTCGTTGAAACCGCGCATCGCCACGTAGTCATACCGATGCGTGGCGCCGTACGGGTTGGTCAGCACGCCCGGGGTGTAGCGCATCGCTTGCGAGACGGTTTGCGAGCCCTGGTCATCCATTTGCTCGCGCGTGACCACGGACACGCTTTGCGAGGTTTCCAGCAATGCGGTACTGGTCTTGGTGGCGATCTGGCTGTGCGTGGCGTTGTAGCCGGCCATGCTGCCCAGTGCGTTGCCGAGGGCAAAACCTTTGATGTCGGTAGTCGGCAAGGCCAGTGCTTCGCTTTCGGCGAGCGGGCGCAGGATGTAGCTGCTGCCGTCCTGACTGACGGCTTCCAGTCCCGAGCCGCCGAGCAAATGGCTCAAGGCCTGATCGGTCGAATATTCACCCTGCACGCCCGGGGATTGCTGACCCTGGGTCTGTTGCGGCGTCATCGACAAGGTGATGCCGGCCTGCCGGGCAAACTGATTCAACGCCTCGCCCAGTGGCCCGGCAGCAATGTTGTAGCGGTGGCTGACCTCGGTGCCGGCAGGGTTGGCGGCCAGACTCAGGCTCGGTAACACGCTGACACCCAGCGCGGTGGACAGCAGGGCTGCCCGCACCGCATGGCGCAGCAGTGTCGATTCTGCAGTGAAATTCAGAGGGTTCTTACAAGTAGCGCGGACAGTCATCATGGATTTCCGTAGGCAGTCGCGAGGGCTGAGTTGAAGTGCTTACTGACTAAGCCGGACTGCCTGGAAAAACCCGCCAAAAAAATTTCACACCGCGCGCTCGAGGGTCACCCACCAACGGGTGCGGTAGCGCAGTTGCACCGGCAGCGTCTGCGGCAGGACCGCCAGCAGCCTGTCGGTGTCCTCCAGACGGAACACACCGGACAAGCGCAGCTCAGCAATATCCGCCGCGCAACTCAGAAACCCCGGGCGGTAACGGGCGACTTCAGCAATAAAGTCGCCCAGCCGCATATTGCGCGTGACAATCAAGCCATCGAGCCAGGCGCCCGCATCCATATCCAGCGTCGGTGCCGCGCGCAAACCGCCTTGATCGACCAGAAAGCTCTGCCCGGCGAGGGCTTCGAGCGAATCACCGCCAGCGCGAACCACCACTCGGCCACGGGTAACGCTGAGCCGCGTGCACTGATCTTCCTGACGCAAAATGAAACGCGCAGCGAACGGCTCATAACTCCCGTGGCGATTCTGTACGCGCAGCGGTCGATCCGTCGCCGCGCCTTCGTCAGAGCCGCCGCAGGTAATAATGATTTCGCCGCGGGTCAGTTTGATCAGGCGCTGCCGGGCGGTGTAATCCAGATCTACGGCGCTGGCGGTGTTGAGCTCGATCCGCGTGCCGTCGGGCAACTGGAAGCCGCGCCGTTCGCCGGTCGCCGTCGCGTAGTCGGCGCTCCATTGCTGCCAGGCGGCGCTGTCCTTGGCCAGCCACGCGGCAGATCCCATCAACAGCGCACCGGACAGCAACTTCAAAGCCTGGCGTCGGCCCAGCTCCTGCGCACTGTTTTCCAGGGTGTTGAACGCGACCTGCGCGCCGGGCACGGCACGCAGGCTGGAACTCAATTCGGCGTGCAGTGACTGCACCCGTTGCCAGGCGATTTCATGCTCATGGTGCTCGGCGCGCCACTGCTCGCATTGGCGAGTCAGGCGGGAATTGCCGTGGTTGTCGCGCAGCCGCAGCAGCCAGTGAATCGCTTGTTTAACCACCTGTTGTCGAGGTTCAACGCGGCTACCGAGTGAGAGGTTATCCACAGGCATCAGCGTTCGTACCGCAACACATAGCAGTGAAACAACGCATCGGCGACGTAGCGTTCCACCGAGCGAACCGACACGCCCAGCTGCTCGGCGATCTGTTTGTGGGTTAGACCTTCACACTGCGCCAGCAGAAACGCCTGACGCACTTTCGGCTTCAGTCCTTCAAGCATGCGCGCAATGCTCTCCAGCAGTTCAAGCACCAATGCGCGGGATTCCGTGTCGGGTGCTTCGCCTTCAGGCAGGTGAGCAATGGTTTCCAGATAAGCGCGCTCGATTTCCTCGCGGCGCCAATGGTCGATCACCAGACCGCGGGCAATGGTCCGCAAAAAGGCTCGGGGCGCTTTCAATTCGAGGCGCTCGGTGCGCTGGAGCAGACGCAGGAAAGTGTCCTGAGCCAGATCGGCGGCATCCGCCGCATTGCCCAGATGCGCGCGCAGCCAAGCGTTCAGCCAGCCGTGATGACTACCGTAAAGCGCCTGTACGACCAACTCAGGTGAAGACATGACCACGCCAGCCCGAACGTCACAAATGATAATTAGTCGCATTGTCATCAAGGGTTACCGATTTTGCAACTGTCGTCCTGAGGACAGTGAGAAAAATTTCACCTCAGCCGCTCTGGCACGCCGTTCGGCGGGAATCAGTCACGAATCTCATCCATTTCCTACTCGACCCTAAGATTTATCGCCGACTGGCCGACAGACTGGTGAGAAATGCGTGCACCAAAGTAGAGCGGCCAGAAGAATGCTGCCTGCGCTGTACATGGAATGTTGCATCCGGAACGCATACCCACTTTTGGCATAAGAAGTCCTCTGAAATGAATCTCAAGTTCAGCCATAAAATCCTCCTGGCCGCGTCGGGCGTCGTCGTCCTGGCGTTCGCCTTGTTCACGCTCTACAACGATTACTTGCAGCGAAACACCATTCGCCAGAATCTGCAGTCCTCCGTGCAGCAGGCCGGTGACCTGACCGCCAGCAGCGTGCAGAACTGGATGAGCGGGCGCATTCTGGTGCTGGAAAACCTCGCGCAGAACGTGGCTCATCAAGGCAAGAATGCCGACTTCCCCGGACTGGTCGATCAACCAGCCTTCACGTCGAACTTCCAGTTCACCTATGTCGGGCAGGCCAACGGTGTCTTCACCCAACGTCCCGATGCGAAGATGCCGGACGGTTACGATCCGCGTCAGCGCCCCTGGTACAAGCAGGCAGTGGTCGCTGACAAAACCATGCTGACGCCGCCCTACATGGCGGCAGTCGGTGGCCTGGTGGTGACCATCGCCATGCCGGTGAAGAAGGACGGCGAACTGCTCGGTGTGGTCGGCGGTGACCTGAGTCTGGAAACGCTGGTGAAGATCATCAATTCGGTGGATTTCGGTGGCCTCGGCCATGCGTTTCTGGTCAGCGGTGACGGCCAGGTGATCGTCAGCCCGGACAAAGATCAGGTGATGAAAAACCTCAAGGACATCTACCCGAACACCAACGTGCGCATCGAGAAGGGCAACCAGAACGTGGTGCTCAACGGCCAGGAACGCATTCTGTCGTTCACCCCGGTCAGCGATCTGCCGAATGCGCAGTGGTACATCGGTCTGTCGATCGATCGCGACAAGGCCTACGCCGCACTCAGCCAATTCCGCACCTCGGCGCTGATCGCCATGTTTGTCGCGGTCGCGGCGATTGCGTTGCTGCTGAGCCTGTTGATCAACGTGTTGATGCGTCCGCTGATCACCATGGGCCGTGCGATGAAAGATATCGCTCAAGGCGAGGGCGATCTGACCCGGCGTCTGGTGGTTGAAAGCAAAGACGAATTCGGTGAGTTGGGCAGCGCTTTCAACCAGTTCGTTGAACGGATTCACGCGTCGATTTCCGAAGTATCTTCCGCCACCCGCCACCCGCCACCCGCCATGTGCATGATCTGTCGCAACGGGTGATGGCGTCGTCCAACGCGTCGATCATCGGTTCCGACGAGCAAAGTGCACGCACCAACAGCGTCGCTGCCGCGATCAACGAATTGGGCGCGGCCACTCAGGAAATCGCCCGCAACGCGGCGGATGCGTCGCAGCACGCCAGCGGTGCTTCCGAGCAAGCCGATGACGGGCGTCAGGTGGTTGAGCAGACGATTCAGGCGATGACCGAGTTGTCGCAGAAGATCAGCCTGTCGTGCACGCAGATCGAGACCTTGAACGCCAGCACCGACAACATCGGCCACATTCTCGATGTGATCAAAGGCATCTCGCAGCAGACCAACCTGCTGGCGCTCAACGCGGCCATTGAAGCCGCGCGTGCCGGTGAAGCCGGACGCGGTTTTGCCGTGGTCGCTGATGAGGTGCGCAACCTTGCGCATCGCACCCAGGAGTCGGCAGAAGAGATCCACAAGATGATCACCTCGCTGCAGGTAGGTTCGCGTGAAGCGGTGAGCACGATGAACGCCAGCCAGGCGTCCAGTGAGCAGAGCGTGGAAGTGGCGAATCAGGCCGGTTTGCGCCTGGTCAGCGTGACCCAGCGCATCGCCGAAATCGACGGCATGAACCAGTCGGTGGCAGCTGCGACCGAAGAGCAGACTGCGGTGGTGGAAACCCTCAACGTCGACGTCAACCAGATCAACCTGTTGAATCAGCAGAGCGTGGCCAACCTCAACGAAACGTTGAAGGATTGTGATGCGTTGTCGCAACAGGCGAACCGGTTGAAGCAGTTGGTCGACAGCTTCAAGATCTGACCGCGTTATCGTTCTTCGCGAGCAGGCTCGCTCCCACAGGGTGACCGCACTCCTATAGAAGGAATGCAATCGAAATGTGAGAGCGAGCCTGCTCGCGAAAGCGGTGTGACATCCACCGCAAATCCGAAGCCTTAAACAAACAGCTTCAAGACATTGCCCATCGCATCATCGGCAAATCCCTGCACAAAATCCTTGAATCCCGGCAACGCTTCATCCCCACCCGCAGCCGGCTCGGCGATGATCGTCCAGGTCGCTCGCGACTTCCTTTCGCTCAGCGATTCCACTTGCATCGCCGCCCACAGATTCGCCACCCCCAAGGTGTTGTAAATCGTCGTCCAGGTCATGCGCCGCGCCTGTTCATCGCGGGCGTTGAGTTGTTCGACCACGATGTTGCCGTCCTTGAAGATTTTCTTGCGCAGCGAAGACACGCCTTCGCCGGTCATTTCGGTGTGCGACAGCGCCGGAATGAATCGATCGAAGCCGGCGAAATCGCCCACTACGGCCCAGACTTCTGCCGCGTCCGCCGGCACTTCCACCGACGACACAACATGGCAGCCTTGCGGGTTTTTGATCAGGGTGTCGGGTTGCAGATTGCTCATGGTGTTGCTCCTTGTTGATGAGTCAGAGAAAGTTGATTTCTTTCAGGTAGTCGCAACCGCGACGCAACAGCGCCGGGGATTTCTGCGGGTAGTGCGCGCCCATCTGCTGCACGCCGGCCTCGGCGTTGGCGTGGCCGATCAGCGAGATATCGCCGATGTCTTCTTCGAAACCGTTGAGGTAGAAACCGAGCACGCCGAACAGCGCGTTGTCGGCGTCGACCCGGTTCAGTTGCTGCTGCCAATCGGCAACGCTGACCAGCGAGAACTCGCTGCCGGTTTCGCGGAACGAAGCGACGTAGGCATCCCAGCTCAGCGGCTCGGGGTTGTGCAGATTGAACACTGCGCGCTCCGCTGAATAACGGCTGGCATGGAAGGCGATGAAGCGGGCGAGAAAGTCCACCGGCATCAGGTCGAAATTCAGCGCAAAGGCCGGCACCTGACCGAGCTGGATCGAGCCTTTGAGCATCAGCATCAAGCGGTTTTTGTGCGGCTGACAAACGCCGCTCAGGCTGTTGAAACTGATATTGCCGGGGCGATACAGATTGACCCGCACACCGCGCTCGCGCGCTCGTTCAAGGATGCGTTCGCCGACCCACTTCGACAGGTTGTAGCCGTTGCGAATGTAGATGGGTGGCGTCGCGGCGGCGGGCAACTCGAGCACTCGACCGGCGTCATCCACGGTGCTGGAGGCCGACAGGGTCGAGACGAAATTGAAGACCTTTTTGCTCCGCCCTTCGCACAGCTTCAGCAAGGCAAAGATCGGCTCGACGTTGTCCGCTGCCAGCGACTCGTAATCGAGTACGTGGTTGACGTTGGCGGCGTTGTGCACCAGCGCGCCGAACTCGCGGTCCAGGCGCTGATAATCGTCATCGCCCAGACCCAGCTGCGGGCGACTCATATCCGCTGCATAAACCCGCACACGGCTCAGATCGAGATGCTCCAGACGGTTTTCGCGCAGGGCCTGAGCGAAGCGTTGGGTTGCCGTTTGCCCGGCGCCGTCGCGCACCAGACAGGCGACCTCGCTGGCGCCCCAACCGAGCAGCGCTTCGACGATGTGCACACCGACAAAACTGTTGGCGCCGGTGACGATGACCTTGTGCACATCGCCCATGCGGCTGATCGGCAGCGGTTCGATATCCAGCGTGCGCTCGGCGTCGGCCATGGCCTGAGCGCTGAGTACCGCGCTGTCGTCGGTGCCGCGCACCAGCGTCGCCAGTTTGCTGATCGTCGGCAGTTCGATGAAGCGATTGATCGAAATGCTTCGGCCGAATTCCTCGCGCAAGCGCAGCAACATCCGCGACAGCAGAATCGAATGGCCGCCGAGATTGAAGAAGCTTTCGTCGGTGGAAATGTCGCTGGTCGGCAGTTCCAGCAACTCGGCCCAGATCTCCAGCAACAGCGCTTCGTCGGCGTTCGCCGGCAGGCATTTCGCAGCGCTGTCCTGTACGCTCACCGGCAATCCCAACAGCGCCTTGCGATCGACCTTGCCGTTGCTGGCGAACGGCATCTGCGGCAGTTCGGTCCATGCCACGGGTTGCATGTAGTCCGGCAGAAACTGCCGGGCATGGGCTTTCAGTTCGTCCCGGGCAGTCTCGGTCTGTGGCTGGGTGAGGAACGCCAGAATGCGTCGTTGACTGTCGATGACCACGGCAATCTGCCGATACAAGCGACTCTCGCGCAGGCAGCGTTCGATCTCTTCCGGCTCGACGCGAAAGCCGCGGATTTTCACCTGATTGTCGCGCCGCCCGCACAGCTCGATACCGTGCTCGCCCCACTTGGCCATGTCGCCGCTGCGGTAGGCGCGCAAGGTCTCGCCGCCGGGCAGTAACAGGGTCAGATAGCGCTCGGCGGTCTGCTGCGGGTTGTTCAGGTAACCGAGGCAGACACCCGGGCCGACAATGAACAGTTCACCGACGGTTTGATTGGGCACCGGTTGCAGATCGTCGTCGAGAATCAGCACCTGACTGTTGGCGATCGGCGCTCCCAGCGTGCGGTTGCTGTCGCCCCGTTTTAGCTGGCGCGCGGTGATCAGCACGGTGGCTTCGGTCGGGCCGTACAGGTTGTGCAGGGTACCTTGCCGGGTCAGTTGTTCAATGACGAACGGCTCGCAGACATCGCCGCCGGTCATCACCTGCAGGCCTTCGAGTGGTTGCAGCGGCAGGATGCTCAACAGCGCCGGCGGCAGGAAGGCGTGAGTCAGTTGCCGACGGCGAATCAGCGCAACCAGTTGCAAAGGATCGCGACGCTGGGTGTCGTCCGGCACCACCAGCTCCGCGCCGACGAGCAGGCTCGGAAAGATGTCGATCAGCGACGAATCAAAGCTCAGCGACGAGAACTGCAATACCCGACTCTCGGCGCGCAATCGCACATGGTCGGCGTACCACGCAGTGAAGTGAGCGAGATTGGCCTGGCTGAGCAGCACGCCTTTCGGATGCCCGGTGGTGCCCGAGGTGTAGAGCGCCATGCACGGCGCATCGAGCTCGGGCGGGTGCAGCATCAGCGGCCGATCGAGATCGGCGTCGGTCGCCTCGATGCCACTGACATCCAGCCCTGTTATCGATTCGCTGAGCGTCTGCCGCCCATCGTGGAGCAACAACACAGCGCCGGCGTTTTCCAGGATGTATTGCTGGCGCTGCAGCGGATGACTCGGCTCCAGCGGCAAGTACACCGCGCCGCTGCCGAGAATCGCCAGGATCGAAGCGAACAACGCCGGGTTCTTGCCTTGGCAGACTCCGACCACCCACGGCTGCGGATGTTGCTCGAGCAACGGCAGCAGTCGCTGTTGAATCGCGCGGCTGTGGGCGTGCAACTGGCGATAGCTGATGGTCTGTCCGCCGAGGTATAGCGCCGGCCGTTCGGCATGCTCGATCAGGCTCTGTTGCAGGCGCTCGATCAGCGGGGTCTGCGCTTGCTGCAGCAGTGCAGGGTTCGCCGTATTGTTGAGGCGGTGGACGTACGCCAGTTTGTCGAGAAACAGCAGGTCTTCCAGCCGTTCGAAATCCGGCGCGCTCAGCGCAGGGGCATGGCGAAAATAATCGGCATCGCGGGAAAAACGGCTGACCAGCAACGCCACTTCGTCGACCACATGGACGAGCGCTCGCTGGCGTAAGGACTGACCATTGCCGGACGGCTCATCGCCGATCGGCACACGGCTGATCAGCGACGAGCCGAGGAAGCACAGCAAGTCGAGGGTCGGCAGGCCGCCGTCAGCTTGTGCCGCGACACCCAGGCGCAGGTGCAGATGCGGGATCGCGCAGAAGTCGCCGGCGCCGATAAAGCCATCGTCGATGATCAGATCCACCGCCGCGGGTGTCGCGCCGCTGCGCGTCACTGCATGGCCATGCTGTTCGAGTTCCCGGGCCAGATCGGTCATGGCCTGGCTGGCGCCGGTGAGCAAAATGTCGAGACGTTTCATGTCGGCCTCCTCAAACCAGATAGTCGCGCAGGGCGTGCTGCACACACGGTGTGTCGAGCAGCGAGCTGTTGTGGAAAAACTTGACGATGTTGCCCACCAACGGGTGGTGGCGGTTGATCGGGAAGGCCAATCCAGCGATTTCCTCGCGCAGTGAACGCCGGGTGATTTCGCTGACCGGCAGTGCATCGATCAGGCGCAGGTCGAAGGACTTCTGGATGTCATTGGTCAGGTAATGGCCGATGAATACCGGCAGAATCTGCGCGATGGTTTCGCGGTCCGCGTCGCTGGCGGTGTGCCAATAGATGCGCACCATCCGCGCCCAGAAACTGGAGTGGCGACCCTCGTCGAGCAAATGGTCGGCCATCAGGCCCTTGATCGACGGCTTGACCGAATCGTCGCGGGCGAACGCGGCGACGTCGCCGGTCACGGTGTTTTCGGCGATCGCCACGCAAATCAGTTCCACCGCGCTGCGCAGGTGCTCCGGCGCCAGTGCCACAGCGGCGGGAATCGCCCGGCTCAGTTCGATTTCGTCGGGCAACTGAATCGGTTCGATACCGGTCAGCGCCACCGTTTGCTGCATGAAATCCATGGCTACCAGCGCGTGGTAATCCTCATCGACCACCACGGTCATCGCGTCGTAGCGACAGGCGAACGGGAACGCCACGGCGAAGCGATTCTTGGCAATGCTGCGGGCGGTCTTGTCGACGATTTCGGTTTCGAAAATCACTACGTCATTGATGAATTTGTACAACGTCTGCACCAGCGCGAAATCACGCTGTTGCGGGCATTCACGCAGGAAGGTTTCGCTGAGCACCAGCGGCTGGCGGCTAAGCGGGTAGATCAGGCGCTGATCGTCTTCGAGCACCCGTCGCGGACGGGTACGAATAGTCGCGCGGGTTTCCCAGGCCTCGGCGAAGGATTGATAGTCGGCGGCGTTCATTGGGCCACCTCGACAACTTCTGCGCCCATGCTCAGGCGCAGCCCGTCCCACAGGGCGATGCGGCTTTCCACGGCGGCGATGGCGCTGGCATAGACTTCCGCTGCGCGCTGCGGATCGCCATCGACCAGACGTTCCAGCAACTGCTCGGCGGCGGGGCCGTGGTCCTCGGAGTCGACTTCGATGTGCCGTTGCAGGTAATACCGGAAAGTCGGCGCCTGTTCGATGCCGATGCCCCAGTCATCGAGGATGCGCTGGAACATGGTCGGGATAACGCTCTCGCGACCATGCAGGAATGCGGCGGCGACGCTGTGTCCCGGCGCTTGCAGGGCAATCTGCAAGGTGTCGCGGACAAACTGCGCCGCAGCCGGCTCGACATCGACGCTTTGCAACGCAACGTCATAACTCACGCCTTCCTGCTGCAACGCGACGAAGCGTTCCACTGCTGTGGTGCTCGCGCCGATTTCGCGCATCGCATCCAGGTACAACTCGAAGTGGCTGTAATGGCCGGCATCGAGGCGATCGTCCGATTCCTCCCCCAGCACAATCTCGTTGATCAACCGCGCCGCGTGGGGATCGCGCGGCGGTAGCCAGGGCAAGCGTGTGCAAGTCAGTTCCTGTTGCAGGCGCTTGGTCAGCGACATGAAGTCCCATACGGCAAATACATGGGTTTCCATGAAACGGCGTAGTACCGATAACGAAGTAATCTCGGAGAAGATCGGGTGAATACTCAGTTCGGCTTTCTTCAGGGCGAGTTGCTGCTTAGTGGGCATCATGATGTCCTTTATCAGTGATATGGGGTGCACAGATCTTTTCAGTTGCTGTAAGCGATGGAGAAAGTTGGATGGAAGTTATCCAGACACTTTCAATATCGCGCTCTGACGCCGTTGCGGGGCCACGGTTGCTGCGTTTGGTACGTGAGGTATGCCGCGGTGAACGACAAAGTTCAAACCTGGCGAGAGAAAGCTAATACAGGGCAAAAGCAATTAACAAGTTTATTTTCAATTATTTTAAGTTGGTTGTTTTTCAGGTATGAAAGTTGCCGATAAAACTTTCAGAGCAAGTTTTATTTGGGCGAAGTTGCTCCTTTCGGCTAATTGGGGCCAAAATTGATAAAAAGAGTGAATGCCTCACTCGAAGCAACTTTTAACTAAGGAGATTGATTGAATTGATGGGGGCGAAAGTTGGCCGGGACCGGCGCCATGACTTCCTGTTTCCCGTGACAAGGCTCCTTCCGTAGGTTCCTGTTGCGGAGACTGTGCCGTCAGGGCGGCGTGTCCCCGTTCTATAGGGTTGGCGCTGGAAGAGTGCGGGTAAATTGCCGTCACGGCTATTACCGATTGGTCATTGGCATAGAGCGACAAAGCGCTGGTCCGGGCGCGGCGGGCAGCCGCGCACGCGCCGATCCGCTGCCAGAGCTGGCAGCAGAGCGGTCGCGAAGATTTGTAAGGGGATTATTCGGCGGGCGAGATATCAGCGTGCGGTATGGCGCTTCTGCGCGGCGGGGGTCGCCAGGTAGCGGGTGATGACCTCAACGCCACGGTTGAGGTGCTGCTCCAGCAGTTCGAGTGAACGCGGGATGTCTCGCTCAATCACGGCGTGAAGCATGGCGCGGTGGTCGTCCTGAGACAGCTTGCCCAGGCCCATGGCTTCCAGGTTGAAACGCAGGAAACGTTCTTCCTCGTTGAGGCCGTCCTCCACCAGGCGCAGCAGGCGCTGATTGGGCGCCTTGCTGTACAGGGCCATGTGGAACAGACGGTTGAGGCGGCCGATTTCGTTGTAATCGTGCTGGGCTTCCAGTTCGTCGATATAGCCGGCGGCGAGTTGATGCTCGGCGTCAGTCAGCAACGGAATCGACTGCCGTAATGCCTCGGATTCGAGCAGAATGCGCAACTCGTAGGTTTCGGTGGCATCGCCCTGGATCAGCGGCGCAACCACGGCGCCTTTGTGCGTGGTGACGCTGAGCAGCTCTTGCGCTTCCAGTTGGCGCAAGGCCTCGCGCACCGGCATACGGCTGACCCCGAACAGGTCGGCCAGATCCTGTTGGCGCAACGCTGTGCCACAGGGCAGACGACCATCTAGAATGGCCGAGCGCAGGGTTTCTTCAATTACCGACCGGGCCAGATGCGCAGGAATCGGTCCTTCGACTTTGATGCTGTGCAGCGGTTTGGGCTTCTGAGTCACGACAACACACCCTGTAGGTCGTAATATTTGGATCCAAATGACACTAGTGATTGCTCTACAGGTTGTCAAACCTTGTAAAACATAACGCTGCCATCTCAAGTCTAGCGCGTCTTTCGATGATCTCACGGTGCCATTGTTTTTTGCCGGGCTAAGCTTCACCATCAAACGCTTCCTTTCTGTCCTCTGGAAACCTGCTGTGGCGGTACGTTTCGCGATCCCTCGGACCTTGCGCTGGCTTGGCTGCGCATTGCTGCTGGCCGGCGTCATGCTGGGCGGTCTGCACGCCGATTGGGATTTTTCCGCGATCAGCCGCAAGGCCACTGCTCTTTACGGGCCACTGGGTGCCGGGCAGCAGCGCATCGACGCCTGGCAGAATCTGCTGGCGACGCAGAAGCAGGTCAGTGAGATGGACAAGCTCAAGGTGGTGAACCTGTTCTTCAACAAGCAGGTGCGCTACGTCGAGGACATCGATCTCTGGCGCGAGGTGGATTATTGGGAAACCCCGATCGAAGCGCTGTGGAAGGGCGCTGGCGACTGCGAAGACTACGCGATCGCCAAGTATTTCAGCCTGCGCCATCTCGGGGTTTCCAGTGACAAGCTGCGCATCACCTACGTCAAGGCGCTGCGGCAGAACCGCGCGCACATGGTGTTGACGTACTATGCGACCCCCGATGCCATGCCGCTGGTGCTCGACAGCCTGATCGATCCGATCCAGCCGGCGTCGCAGCGGACCGATTTGCTGCCGGTCTACTCTTTCAATGCCGAAGGTCTGTATCTGCCGGGCGCCAAGGGCAATAAAAAGGTCGGCGACACCAAACGCCTGTCGCGCTGGCAGGATGTGCTGAAAAAAATGCAGGCCGAAGGTTTTCCGGTCGAGACGACTAACTAGGAGCACGCGCTCAGATGTCTTTGTTCAAACAGCTGTTGATCGCTATCTGTCTGTTCCTGGTCGTGGCCTTCACCGGCAGCTTCATGGTCAGCCTGGAGAGCTCGCGCACCCAGTACGTCAACCAGTTGCGCTCCCATGCGCAGGACGCCGCGACGGCGCTGGCGTTGTCGCTGACGCCGAATATCGACGACCCGGCGATGGTCGAGCTGCTGGTCAGTTCGATTTTCGACAGCGGCTATTACGCGAGCATTCGCGTGGTCGACGTGAAGACCGAGCAGACCATTGTCGAGCGCAGCGGCACTCCGGCGGTGAGCAACGTGCCGGACTGGTTCGTCAGACTGATCGGTCTGGAACCGGCCGGTGGCGATGCGCTGGTCAGCCGCGGCTGGGAGCAGGCGGCGCGGGTCGAGGTGGTCAGCCATCCGATGTTCGCCGTGGCCAAGCTGTGGCAGAGCGCACTGGGCAGCCTCGGCTGGTTGTTGATCTGCGGTGCGCTGAGCGCGGTGCTCGGCGCGCTGCTGCTGCGTCGGCAGTTGAAGCCGCTTGATTACATGGTCCAGCAGTCCCATGCCATCGCCCGCCGCGAGTTTCTCAGCCTGCCGGATCTGCCGCGCACGCCTGAGTTGCGCAGGGTGGTGCAGGCGATGAATCAGATGGTCGAGAAGCTCAAGACGCTGTTTCAGGAGCAGGCCGAGCGCAGCGAAAAACTGCGCACAGAGTCCTATCAGGACAACCTCACAGGCCTGGCCAACCGCCGCTATTTCGAGATGCAACTGAACAACCGGGTTAGCAACCCGGAGCAGGCCAGTTCCGGTTATCTGCTGCTGTTGCGGGTCAAGGATCTGGCCGGGCTCAACCAGCGTCTCGGCGGCCAGCGCACCGACCAGTTGCTCAAAGCCGTCGGTGAGCAACTGACCCGCGAGTGCGCAAGATATCCACAGACTCAAGACTTGGTAACGCGAATTCGCGGCGGTGAGTTCGCCGTGCTGGCGCCGGGGCTGGTGCGCGAGGAGGCGTTGCAGCTGGCGCAAAATCTCGACAATGCACTGAGCAGCCTGCATGCCACCGGCGCGACCGATGTGCCGGCGGTGGCTTCGATCGGGCTGGCGCCGTTCGCCCATGGTGATTCGCCGCAAGCAGTGCTGACCCTGGGCGATCAGGCATTGGCGCAGGCCGAAGGCCAGGGCGAGCAGAATTGGGCGTGCATCGATCAGAGTCTGGTAGCGGAGGTTGGCGACGATCATCACGCTTGGCATCGACTGCTGGATCAGGCCTTGAGTCAGCAGCGTTTCGAGTTGTATTTCCAGCCGGTGGTCGCCGCGCAGGACACGCAACTGGTGCTGCATTACAAAGTGCTGTCGCGCTTGCTCGACGAGCAGGGCCAGACTATTCCCGCCGGACGCTTCCTGCCGTGGCTGGAGCGCTTCGGCTGGACCGCACGGCTCGATCGGCTGATGCTCGAACGCGTGCTCGAGCAGATGAAGGCGCACGAGGATTCGCTGGCGCTGAACCTGTCCTCGGCGACGCTGGCCGATCCGCAGGCGTTGAACAAAGTGTTCGAGATTCTGCGCGCACACTCCAACCTCGGCGCGCGTCTGACTCTGGAAATCGGTGAGGAGCAGTTGCCTGAACAGGCGGTGCTGGAGCAGTTGACCCGACGCCTGCGCGAGCTGGGTTTCTCGCTGAGCCTGCAACGTTTTGGCGGACGCTTCAGCATGATTGGCAACCTGGCGCGGTTAGGTCTGGCGTATCTGAAGATCGATGGCAGCTACATTCGGGCCATCGATCAGGAAAGCGACAAGCGTCTGTTCATCGAAGCGATCCAGCGCGCGGCGCACAGCATCGATCTGCCGTTGATTGCCGAACGGGTCGAGACCGAAGGGGAGTTGTCGGTGATTCGCGAGATGGGCCTGTATGGCGTGCAGGGGCAGTTGCTCGGCGAGCCGAAGCCATGGCGGTGAGCCAGGAAGCGCCCTCACCCTAACCCTCTCCCAGAGGGAGAGGGGACTGACCGTGGGATATTTACGAGATACGCCGAC